>JALSNF010000026.1 GCA_026987115.1 Desulfurobacteriaceae bacterium | reverse complement strand
CCTTAGAGGCTTGAAGGTCTTATTCGGCTTTTATTTCAAAGAACGCAGGCTAGCAATTTATGCCAGTTATCCGCTTTGTCAAGGCCTAGCTTATTCAACTTTGAGCTTCCAGGAATTTAGGCTTGACTAGGGAAAAGTCAAGTGGAGCGGGCGACGGGACTTGAACCCGCGACCTAAACCTTGGCAAGGTTTCGCTCTACCAGCTGAGCTACGCCCGCTCTTATTCGGTTGTGTATTAATAAGGTAGTTATTGGGACGAATTTGTCAACTCCCCTCTCGGACCAACTTGAATTATTAATGAAGTTTGACTGAACCCTTTTTTTATGGTTATCTGTAGGAACTGTTGGGCAGTTGTATAGGTGAGTTCAGCAATGTTGCCGTATATCGTTATGGCTACAGGCTCCCAACCTTTGTCTGGAAGAGTCTCTCTGTAGTAAGAGACTAGGTCTTTAAGTTTGGCATCCCCTACAAAGTAGAGCCTTCCCACTTTTATGTTTCCAGACTCGTATATGAAGCTTTTATCTGGAACTAGCCTAAAGCCCGGATATACTGGAACTAAATCTCCTAAGAGCTCCTCTTTTATCTGCTCCTGAGTCATAAGCGGCTTTTGAGAGGTCGTCTGTACTGTTGCACAGCTTGATAGGAAAATTAAAGGAGCTATAAAAAGCAAGCGTTTCATGGCTTTTCTCCTTAAATTATTTTTGTCGGGTTTACATCTATTTTACACTTAATCTTTGAAGAGCTAAAGAGCTCCCCAACTACCTCTTTGAGCTTAGCAATTCTTTCTATTTCAGACTTTTTAGGAGAGGTTAGGAAAGCTATGTACCTATACTTTCCGGCGATTTTAGATATTGGAGCAGGGTTTAGTTTGGGGAAGTTAAAGTCCTCGCTTAACTTTAGCTGAAGTTTTCCGTAAAGCTCCTTTAATTCAGTTTCCAGTTTCTTACTTCCTAACTGAAATTCAAGTAGAATACCTAAAGTGTAAGGGGGATAGCCTAAGGTTTCTCTAAAGAAGAGCTCCTGGGAGTAAAACCCTTCAAGGTCGTAGTTTACAGCACACTTTACCGAAAGGAGCTCCGGGTTAAAGGTTTGAACAAGTGCAAACCCGGGAGAGAACCTTCCGGCCCTTCCAGTTGCCTGAACTATTCCCTGAAATATCCTTTCAGAGCTCTTAAAGTCGGGAGCTCCAGAGAGCATTTCCGCTAAGAGAACTCCAACGAAAGTAAGTTTAGGGAAGTTGTGTCCCTTAACCGCTATGTTGCTTCCAACTATAACTTGGTATTTACCCTCTTTTATCTCCTTTATGAGTTTTGCTCCTTTTAGGGGGTCTTTTACCGTATCAGGGTCAAGTCTAACGGTCTTAAAGTTGGGGAAGATTAACTTTATCTCTTCCTCAACTCTTTCTGTCCCGTAGCCTTTAAAGGACAGTTTACCTCCACACTTTGGACAGCGAAAAACGGCCCTATAGCGCCTACCGCAAAGATGACATACAAGAACTCTTTTAGATTTGTAGTAGGTAAGGTTTACGTTGCAGTACTTGCACCGTGCTACAAAGCCGCAGGAAAGACAGTAAAGAGAAGAGTAAAAACCCCTTTTAGGAATGTAAAGGAGAGCCTGGCCTCCAGAATTTACTACCCTCTCTACTGAGTTAATGAGTTTTTTAGAGAATATCCCTATCCTTTCTTCTTTAGAAAGGTCTAGAACTTCTACTTTAGGAGGGGGGACATTCCCTACCCTCTCTCTTAAGAAGTGTCCCTTTAACTTCATCTTTTTAAACAGGTAGTAAGAATCTACGGAGGGAGTAGCGGAAACCAAAAGGAGTTTTAAGCTCTGTAATTCAGCCCTTTTTAAGGCAACTTCTCTAGCGTGGTAGTAAGGTTTCTGCTGCTCTTTATAGGAAGGGTCCTGTTCTTCGTCAACTACTATTAGTTTTAAATCTTTAACTGGGAGGAGAACCGCTTGCCTCGTCCCTAAAAAGACCTTTACCTCTCCTTTAATTGCCTTTAGCCAAGCAGAAGCTTTCTCTTTTGGAGTAAGCTTACCGTGGTAAAGACCTATTTCTTTGCCAAAGTAGGCCTCTACCCTTGCGCGAAGTTCTGGAGTAAGTAAGAGCTCCGGCACTAAGATTATTACTCCTCCTCCTTCTTTAACAATTTGCCGGGCAAAGTTGAGGTAGAGCTCCATCTTCCCAGAGCCCGTAATTCCCGTTAAAAGGTGAAAGTTGCTCAGTTCAAGTTCTTTTAACACTTTCTTTTGATAAGGAGTAAGGTGAACTTTCCTTAGGTCCTTTAACTCTTGCTCCCTGTTTTTAAGGTCAATTTCCTTAAAGGTGAGCTCTAAACAGCCCCTCTCTACTAGCCTGTCTATAACGCTTTTTGAGAAACCCAACGAGTTAATCGCTTCTGAGTAAGGGAGCTCTCCTTTTTCCTTTAATATCTCTAAGAGCTCCCTTCCTCTTTTCCCCTTATAACCACACTCTTTTAAAAACCGCAAGTACCTTTCCTTAGGAACAGAATCCCTCTTAAGGGAACTCCTCTTTTCAATTACGCCTTTTTTTGAAAGGGAAAGGAGGAGACGGTAAATACTACTTTTGCCTAAACGCTTTTTTAAAGTAGAAATCTTTAAAGAGCCCGTTGAGGAAGATAGGAGCTCCTTAACCACTGCCTCCTCAAGAGGAGTAAGCTTTATACCTTCAAACTCTTTAAGGTAAATCCTTATCTCCTCTTCAACGAGGAAGGCCTCAGGTAAGAACCTAAAGACAGCTTCTCCAAAAGAAGAACAGTAGTAAGAGGAGAGCCACCTACAAAGTTTAAGCTCATTTTCCCCCAAAAGGGGAAAGGGGTCGGGAATTTCAAAAACTTCCTTTACCTTGTCAACTGAAGGAGGAGTTGAAGTTATAGACACTATTATTCCCGTTTTTAAGAGATTTGACTTCCCGAAAGGGACCAACACCCTCTTTCCAACCTCAGGAGGGTAAGACTCAAAACCGCTCAGTTTATAAGTAAAGGTTTGGTCTAAAGGGAGGTCTAAAACTACCTCTACGAACAATTACCTTTTCCCCGACCTTAAAGTTGAACCAAGAGCCATAAGGAGGAGAAGTAAAGAGGAGATTACAACCACCAATATAACAAACAACTTAAAGAACATTACTCCTCCAGAGGGACAACCTTAAGGGCGTCAATGTAAGGGAAGTTAAAGGTGTTTACCTTCACATATCCTAAAACCTTTACCCTTTTACCTACATACTTTGTAATGTCTTCATAGTCGTCGTGAACGTAAATGCAACCGCTGTTGTCGCAAACTAAGGGGTCCTTAGGGTAAGGAGGGAAAAGGTCTTGAGGCCTTTTAAAGGTCAACTTACCAATAACCCTTACATAGCACCCCAAGTAAGCTTTAGGGTTCTCGGTTATAAGGTAAGAGGGATAAGTTATTGTCCTATCTCCGCTAACGGTCTTACAGCCTGTTAAAGCAGAGGAACTCATTAATAAGAGGAGAATTGCTCTTAAGAGAGAACTTTTCAACTGCGACCTCCTGAGAAATCAGACCTAACCGCGTTAGGTCTTCATCTAACATTTTATTTATAGCACAAGCCAAAGAGTCTTCCCTCGGGGAAGTTGTAATTCCAAAAGGAGGAGAAACTACTTCTGGGAGAGCTCCAACGCTCGTTGAAACTAGAGCAGTCCTACAGGCCATAAACTCTAAAGGAACTCTAAGAATCACCTCTGAACCTAAAGAGGGGATAACTCCCAAATCACAGGCAGACATAAAGTCCCTTATTCTCTCTAACCTTTCTGGAATGAAGAGAACCTTGTCCCTTAATCCAAGGGAATCCCTTAAGGCTATTAAGGCACTTAGCTTGACGTTCTCTTCTTTACCCACTATAACGGCCAAAAAGTCATTCCTCTTTAACCTTGAGAGAGCTCTAAGGAAAAGGGAATGGCCCTTAACAGGGTCTAACCTTCCCACTACCCCTATAAGCTTTCTACTTCCTACTTTCAGCCTCTCCCTGAAAAACTCTCTTCCCTTTAAGCTGAAAGAGAACTCTTCAGTATCCACAAGGCCGTTTATTATTATTTTTGGAACCTTTTCAACCACTGAAGTTAAAAACTTCCTACTTGAAAGTATTACCCCGTCAATGAATTTCTCGTGAATAAGCTTGTTAAGGAAAGTGTTCCTTATTCCCCTTTGGCTACCGTGGAGGCGAAAGAGGGAATAGCCCAACTTGCCCTTTAAAAGGGAAGCAAAGAGCATCTCGTCGCCCCTTATAGTTAAAACAACATTCGGCTTAAAGGAGTAAAGGACTCTCTTTAACGAGAGGAAAGCCTTTAAAGGAAGTCCTCTTCTCGGGTCCTCTATGAAGAACAGGGGATAGCCTTTCCCTTCTAACCTCTTGTGGGCAGGACATCCTTTAAGGAGGGCAAAGGCCACTTGGCACTTTAAAACTGAGCCGATTTTTATACCTAAATCTGTTAATGCACTATTCCACCTCTCGTCAAGGACGACTAGAGCTCTCACCTCTTTCAATCTCCCAGAGCTTTAAGTACTTTAAAAACGAGTAGTAAGAGCCCATAACGCTTAAGACAAAACCCTCAAACCCGTCAAGAAACCCCTTTTTTAAGAAGTACCTCCTAACAAAAGTGCCAACGGGAGAAGTTAAAAGTTTAAGGTACGAAAACCTCTTTCCCCTCTCGTAGGCTCCCTGAGCAAAAAGGGTAGTGTACTTGTCTATCTTTTGAAGGTGCTCAGAAACTGAACTGTAGGAGTAGTGAAGGAGGTCTCCTTTTAGATAACCCACCTTCCCTTCAACCTTTAAAGTCTCGTGAACCAATTCTCCTACCCACCTACACTTTTCCCTCTTTGCAAGCCTAAGCTGCCAGTCTGGATACCAAGCGTGTTTTATCCACCTACCAAGGTAGAATGTAAGCCTATTTAAGTAGTAGCCGCTAAAGGAAGAATCATTTAAAGCTTCCTTTACTGAAAGGGAAAGCTCGGGAGTTAAAACCTCGTCGTCGTCAAGGAAGAGGACCCAATCTTTAGTAGTTAAACTTAAAAGGTGGTTTTTCTGGTTTACGAAGTTGTCAAACTCTCTGTAGTAAACTTTTGCCCCAAAGGACTTTAGTATGTCTAAAGTCTTATCTTTTGAGCCAGAGTCTAAGGCAACTACTTCATCGGCAATAGACTCTACGCTCTTTAAAACTTCACTTAATCTCCTTTCTGAGTTAAAGGTTAGTATGGCTACTGACAAACTCATAGGCTCTTTTCCTTTTTAACCTTTCTATAAATCCTGTAAAGAGGCGTTGAAAAGGTTAAAACCCTTCCAAGCGCAGTAAACAGGTCTTTACCTAGGGGAACTCTCGGGAGCTCTGTAAAAGTAGCGTTGCCGTTTATAACCCCCCTCTTTGTCGTGAAGATGTAAGTGTAAAACTTACTGGCAATGTTAGCAGAAAGGGGAGTGTAGTGGCCAAAGGGCCAAGAAAAGGTATCAACTTTTACTCCCAGTTTCTCCTCTATTAAACGAGAACTCCCAACAAGCTCCTTTTCTATCCTACTTTCAGCCTCGGCTTCTTCTTCAAACCTGCCCAGACGGAATTCCTTTAACTTATCCCTTAACGAAGACTTCCAACCTTTAAACTTGGGGAAAGTCTTACAAAGTGAAAGGAGCTCTGAAGAAGGTATAAAGGAGCGGCCGTAAAGGGAGCTCTTACTTTTAAACCTCGGTTTTCCCAAAAAGAGCTCCCCCCCGTAAGAGAGGTACTCCCAGTGAAAGTTTTTCCCGTCGTAAAAGTCTAAGATGTCAGGAGCAACAGGTAGTTTACCGTGAGTTAACCCGTGGGCTCCAAAGGTAAAGACATCTTCCATTAACGAGAGCTCCTCCCAGCTTAAAAACTCTCTTTTGTCCCCTTCCTTAAAGAACCTAAGGTGGCAGTTCCCCATTGAAGTAGGATTTCCCAATTGACTAAAGCTTACTTTCCCATCCCAGTAGTCAAACAAGTTGGGCCTAACGGTAGAGTCCTCCCTTATCCGCCCAGAAGTTATAAAGAGGTGAGCCTTTAACCCTTTCCTTTTCAAAATCGGGTAGGCGTAAACCCAGTTGTCAAAATAGCCGTCATCAAAGGTGATAGAAGCTAAATTCCCCTTCCCTTCACCTTCAAGGAGCTCGTAAAGGGGAACTATCCTAAACCTACTCTCTATCAAGGAGAGGACTTTAGTAAAGGACTTTAAGGAGAGGTCGTCAATTCCCCCTTTAGGGTAAACCCTGTGAAGATAGAAAACTACCTTGGGCAACAGAGCTCCTTCTGTATAATTAGGTTTATGCGTTTAATAATCCCTTCACCGGCAAAAGTTAATCTATCCCTCTGGGTTAAGGGGAAAAGGCCTGACGGCTACCACGAGATTATAACCGTTATGCATACGATAGGCCTAAACGACTTCCTTTACTTTCTCCCGTCAGACAGGTTTGAGCTCTCAATTAGAGGAACTCAGACTCTCCCCCTTGGTAAGAGCAACCTCATAACCAAAGCAGTTAAAGCCTTTGAAGAGGCAACGGGAATCAAAGCTAGAGTTAAAATCCAGCTTGAGAAGGTAATACCAGTAGGAGCAGGGCTCGGAGGAGGCTCTTCCAACGCCGCGGCTACTTTAAAAGGGTTAAACAAGATTTACGGAGAACCTTTAAAGGAAGAAGAGCTAAAGCAGGTTGCCTCCCAAATAGGAAGCGACGTTCCCTTTTTCATAAAGGGAGGACTTGCAGTAGCTTACGGGAAAGGTGAAAAACTAAAACACTACGGCAGAGCAAACTTTAAAGTCCTGTTAGTATATCCCGGTTTTCAGTGCTTTACAGAGGAAGTTTATAAAGAACTCCCGAAAATAAAAAGGGAGATAACGGTTGAAGAGGCAGAAAAGCTAATAATCTCCCCTTTAATAACGGGAAAAATAAAAGAGTTAAAGGAAAACATGGTTAACGACCTTCAGGAGAGCAGAGCTCCCTGCATAGAAAAAGTAAAAGAAGTTAAGATAAGACTTGAAGAGCTTGGCTTTAAAACGCTAATGAGCGGGAGCGGTTCAAGTGTGTTCTCAGTACTGGAAGAGGGAGAAGAAGAAAAGCTTCACCTCTTGAAAAGTTTACCTTGGTGGCATAAATTAGTGAACGCCGTATAGCTGGGGCGTAGCCAAGCGGTAAGGCAGCGGACTTTGGATCCGCCATTCGCAGGTTCGAATCCTGCCGCCCCAGCCATTTTATTATGGTGGGAGTAGCTCAGTTGGTGGAGCGCCGGGTTGTGGCCCCGGCGGTCGCGGGTTCAAGTCCCGTCTCCCACCCCACCAGAGTGCGGGAGTGGCGGAACTGGCAGACGCGCTGGACTTAGGATCCAGTGCCCTCGTGGCGTGCGGGTTCGACTCCCGCCTCCCGCACCACAGGGCGGGCGTAGCTCAGCTGGTAGAGCGAAACCTTGCCAAGGTTTAGGTCGCGGGTTCAAGTCCCGTCGCCCGCTCCAGTTAAGGCGGCGTAGCCAAGTGGTAAGGCAGGGGACTGCAAATCCCTTATTCGGCGGTTCGATTCCGCCCGCCGCCTCCAATTAGCCTCTCCTCTCGCCGTACTCAATCTTAACGTTAGGCTCAGGAGCAGGTAGGGTTTCTGCAGGCCTGCTTATCTCAAACTTCCCGCTCTTTATCCAATCCTTTAGTATGTTTGCTATCTCCCTTGCCTTGTAGTAGGAAGAGACTGGAGAGGTGGGAACTTTCTTGCCGTTAAGCTCTATAAAGCCCCTTCGGAGCTCTCCATAACTTACATACTTCAGCGGCTTCGCGTTCCCTGAAGGGTAATCAACGGAGTAATCAATTACCGGAGCAAAAATCTCATCGTCCCTTACAGAGGTGTAGTAAGCAATCCTCTCGTTTAAAATCGGAATGGGAATTCCTATGCCAACGAACATAGAGACTCCGTAACCAAGTATTGACGCAGCCTTTATGAAGTTGGTATCCATCTGCTTCATGTCCCCAACTACCATTAAAGTTCCCGCTCCTTCCATAGGTTGTCCTTTCTTGCTCCTCTTTACGTTAAAGGTAAAGTGCTGAGTTCCGTGAAAGGCAACGTAGCCTATTCCACCTCCTAAGAAAATCCTCGTCCCTATTCCGATTGTCTCAAAGAAGGGGTCGTTCATTAAGGGCGAGAGCTGGCCTGCACCTGAATAGGTAGCGTTGCCAAAGTTGGGCTTTAAAGTTCCCATGTAGGTGTAGATTGTTCGTGAAGACTTGTTAACGGCAACGTTGTAGTTCTGATAAGCGTTTCTAGGGCTACATAAAATTGCATCGTTTATAGTTTTAATGTTTATTAGCTTTTTTATCTCCCTGCGGGGATAACAGTCTGTACCGTAAGCGTAAGCCTCTAACTCTATGTCTTCACCGGCAATTAACTCCTCTATAACGTGAGCTCCTCCGTACTCAAATTTTCCCGGATATACCTCATTTCTCGGGTCGTTTTCAGGCAAAGCAGTAGCCCCTATGTAGAGGTCAACTGCGGCAATTCCTCCGTAAGCGGGAACGCCGTTAAGGTAAACCTCCTCCATTTTCATTCTCGGCTTCGTATGGCCTACGTTTAAGAAAGCTCCTGAAGAGCACATAGCACCAAAAGTCCCCGTTGTAACAACATCAACCTCTTGAGCCGCCTTAACTACTCCCAACTCCTCTACTATCTCTATCATCTCTTCAGCAGTAACTACTACCGCCTCTCCTTTCCTAATCTTCTCGTTAATCTCTTCGTAAGTTTTCACCACCTTAAAGTTTTCACCTCTCATAACCTTAACTCCTACTTTTCTTTTATTTCTAGGGGTTATAATATTACCTAAATATTAATATTGATTAATCCTATAAAAAGGAAGGAGAAGATGGAAGTAGCTAAAAGAGCAAAGGAGGAGATTCCTTTTATAAAGGCTTATGCGGCAGTTAAGTTTAGCGGAGAGACAATAGACTCCTTCTCTGAAGAGGAAATAAACCTAGAAGAGCTACTTAAGGACATCTCAGAAGTAGCGTCAAGATATCTCCACATTTACAGGACACTTGGGGAATACTCTGTGGGAATTCCCAAAGAGATATTAATGAGCACGACAGAGCTCTTTATATTGGTAAGGCTGTTTTATAACGAAGAAGTTTACCAAGTAGCAGTGCTTACTAGCGATGCCAACTTGGGATATACGAGATACGTTATGTATAAGTATTTAGAGGAGATTGCTTAATGGGGCTGAAAATAGACGAGCTTAAAGAGAAAAACATAGACCTTAGTAAACCTGTAGTCCTCTATGAAGAGGAGAACCACACTGTTGCCTGGGTAGGGAGCTCTGAGGAGTCAATCTTTAGGTGCAACGCTTACCTGATTTCAGCAGGAGACAAAAACGTACTCGTTGACCCGGGAGGAATACAGCACTTTGAACAAGTTAGAAAGAGAGTTAGAGAGCTCTTAGGCTCTGAAAGCAGGATTACCCACATAATATCCCACCACCAAGACCCAGACGTTGCAGGCTCAATACCCAACTGGCTTAAGGTAAACCCTGAAATAGAGATAATAACTACTCCGAGGACAAAAGTCCTGCTCCCCTATTACGGCTTTGACGGGAATTCTGTAAAGTGGTTAGAGGTAAGCTCCCTTGACGACACGCTCTTAGAGTTGGAAGACTCCTCTGTCCTCGTATTCCTCAGCTCTCCTTTCCTACACTTCCCAGACGCTTTCGTTACTTACGATTCAAGGGCAAAACTCCTTTTTTCAGGAGACATATTCGCAGCTATACAGAAAAAGTGGGAGCTGGTTGTAAGGGACTTTGAAAAGCACAAGTTGGAAATGATGTACTTTCACGTTTACTACATGGCTTCCAACAAAGCGTTAAAATACTTCGTTGACAAAGTAAAACCCTTTGAAATAGATGCTATAATCCCTCAACACGGCTCTATAATACCTAAGGAATTTGTAAAAGAGGCTTTCTCTTTCTTAGAGAACCTAAAGTGTGGAATAGACTTGCTTTACGAGGAGAGCCCGGTAAAGGACATAATAAACGACCTGTTTTAAGGGGGGAAACCAATGGCAAGTAAAAAAGAAAGGCTTGAACAGATACTTTCAGATTTGGCAGATTCTTTAGGAAGCGACCTTTTGGGGGCCCTAATAGCTACTCCAGACGGTCAGGTTGTAGTCTCTTTAATACTAAAGGGAAGCCTTGACTCAAGGAAACTCGCCGCAATGGCAGCAGCGGTAGTAGGGACTTCTGAAAGGTTATCAAGCCTTTTAGAGACCGGAGATTTTGAGGACGTTCTAATAAGGTGTGAAAAGGAGAACATACTTGCAAGGAAAGCGGGGAAAAGGGCAATACTTGTAAGCGTAGTAAAGAAAGACGCAAACATAGGTCTCCTTAACATAGAGATTGAGGACGCTACAGAAAGGATAATATCAGTTCTTGGAAGCTAAGTCTAAAAGTTTAGAAACTACTTCCTTTTCGTACAGCTCTAAAGTAGGGGATTCCCCAGAAGTTATAAATACGGCTACAGGAAGTCCCTTTACCAGCAAAACTGAGTAGTTCTTGAAGTTAAAGATAGAGTGGGAGCAGTTAGAGAGCTCTTTAAAGAGGAAGTTTTCTTCATAGCTAAAAAGGGAAAAAGCGGTTTCTGGGAAGTAGTTTTTAAGGAGCTCCTTTACTGAGTTTATAAGCTCCCCCTCCCCTTCCTCCTTGAGTTCTACTTCCTCCAACTCTTCTCCTTGAAAGCCTTGAGAAATTAGGGAAAAGAGAGTCCCTTGGTCTAAACTTAAGTTTGCCTCAACTTTTCCTTCAAGAGGAAGAAGTTCAACGCTTTCAACCTCCTCCTCTTTGGAAAAGCTTTCGCTAAAAAGAGCCTTAACCTTCTCTTCCTCTAGCACATTGCCGTTTAACTCTACTCTTACAATCCTCCCTTTGTCCACATAAATAACAAGGGATTCACCATTTCTACTAAGAACAGCCTTCCAACTGCTATTAAGTGAGAGCAGGTTAAACAAAAACTCACTTAAAAGCATTTCTCTCCTTCTCTAAAAAGGAGTCAACTTCCTTACTTAAAGAGTAGTTCCAGCTGTTCAGCCTCTTTAAAACCCTATCGTATGAGAAACTCCCTGCAACGTCTAAGTCAACTATGTAAATTACAAAGAAGTCAAGAACTTTTGAAAGCCCTTTCATAATGAAAACCGACTCTTTAGTCTCCAGAGTGATAACCAGAAAGCGGGGAAGGGAGAACTCTTTTATCTTTAATCCTGAACCACTCTTTTTATGGAACTTAACGGCGTTCTGAAACAGCTTAACCGCATAGGGATAGAGTTTTTCAAGCTGATAGTTGTCATTCTTCTTTCTTGAGAAAATCTTAAGGCCATCGTAAGAGAATATGGCAGTGCCTATCCAGCCGGAAATCTCAAGTTCCCCTGTAAACTCTTCAAAAATCTCCCTAAGGTTTCCAAACTTCCTCTTCTTTTTAAAGGGCCACAACATCTTCTCTATCCATTAGGTTGTTTTCTATAACTTCTAAAACTTTCAACAACTTACTTCTATCGTTAGGGTTTAGGTAGGTGTAAGGGAGGTCGTAAACAGAGATTATCCTATTAACAACGGCATAGTCCATTTTCTCAGGGTAGGTAAATATAAGCATTTTATAACTTTTTTGAAAAGAGGGAAACTTTGAAAAGAAAGAGTATATGTAGTCAATCTCTTCAGGTGGACTAAAGGAGGGATGAAGGAAAACTATACCGTCAAAACTCTTGGCAAAGGTTTCCCAGAGAAAACTAAACCTCCTTTGGCCAGGTAAACCGTAAAAGGCTATGTCTTTGTAGAAGTTTACCTCTACGCCTACCGTAGTAGTTTCCCCTGTCTCTTTAAGCTCTTTTAAGTCTAAAACGGGAACGTCGGTTCCTGCAAACGTAGATTCGCTAATATTGCGGACAAAAGTGGTCTTACCTGCGTTTTGTTTACCAACTACTAAAACCTTCTTCACTTCTCCTCCCCTATTAAGTCAACGTTGCTTGCCAGCGATGTTATCTCTACCTCTGTAAAATCTCCCACCTTTAGACCTTTTCTCTTAGGAACGTAGATTAAACCGTCTATCTCGTAAGCGTTCCTATAACTCCTTGCTTCAAAATATTCTGGCATTTCAGAAGAGGGAGAGTCTATAATGACCTTTAGTTTCTTTCCCAAGAGCTCTGAGTTTACCCTCTCGTAAATCCAAAACTGAGTCTCTTCAAGGAGGTTCAGCCTTGATTCCTTAACCTCTTCTGGTAAATCTCCAAGTTTATAGGCCATCGTCCCTTCTTCACGGGAATACTTAAAGAAGCCGACCCAGTCAAAGGAGTACTCTTTTATAAATGAGTAAAGCTCCTCAAACTCTTTTTCCCCTTCAGTTGGAAAACCCACTATAAAAGTGGTTCTTATAGCTATGTCAGGAATTCTTTTCCTTAACTTCTCTACAAGCTCTACTGCCTCTTTTTTGCCGTACTTCCTCCCCATTGAAGAGAGGACCTTGTCGCTTACGTGCTGAAAGGGAACGTCTATGTACTTTACGAGTTTTTGGGAGGAGGCAATAAAGTCTATAAGGGAGTCTGTAATGTGGGAAGGGTAAGTGTACATAAGCCTAATCCATTCTATACCTTCAATCTTCTCAAGCTCTTTAAGAAGTTTTAGCAGGCCTTCCTTTTCTCCCTTGTCGTAAAGGTAAGCGGTGGTATCTTGAGCTATTACGTAGAGCTCCTTTACCCCCAAATCGGCAAGCCTTTTAGCTTCTTCCAGCACCTCCTCCATAGGCCTACTCTTTAAAGTTCCCCTTATTAGTGGAATTGCACAGTAGGTGCAGGCATTTGAACACCCTTCAGAGATTTTCAGGTACGCAAGGTGGCTCGGGGTTAAGAGCTCCCTTAAAAGGTAGGGTTTCTTACAGGCAACTTTCCTGTTTAATATCTTCTCAACAGAGTTTAATATCTCATTTACTCCTATGAAGGCGTCAACTTCCGGGAGCTCCTTCTTTAACTCCTCCTTGTACCTTTGATAGAGACACCCTGCAACAACGACTTTCTTTTCAGGATTTAAGTTTTTCTCCTCAATCGCGTTTAATATTTCGTCTATTGACTCTTCCTTGGCAGGCTGAATAAAACCGCAGGTGTTCACAACTATTACGTCTGCTTCCTTAATGTCTTTAACGAATACCACTTCTCCAGTAGCCTTTAAAAGGCCTACCATGTTTTCAGTATCAACCAAGTTTTTAGGACATCCAAGGCTAATAACCGCAACTTTCTTAACCAAATCCTCTCCCCTTAAATTACCTTTATTCCTTTCTCTTCAGTAATTCTCCCTACTTCTACCGCCCAAACAACTCCCCTCTCCCTCATTTTATCTAAGAGCTCTTCCTTCTTCTCTTCACTGACAGAAATTAAAAGACCTCCTGAAGTTTGAGGGTCAAAGAGGAGAGCTCTTAAGTCCTCATCAACTTCATCAGAAAAGGAAACGCCGTCTCCCACATACTCTTGATTGTCGTAGGTAGCAGCGGGGAGAAGTCCCATAGAAGCGTACTCTTTTGCTCCCTTTATAAGGAGAAAGTTCTCTGAGTAAACGAGAGCTCCCACTTTACTATATTTAACCATCTCATAGAGGTGGCCCAAAAAGCCAAAACCTGTAATGTCTGTGCAGGAGTTAACTCCAACTTCAACCATAACCTCACTTGCAACCTTATTTAAGGTAGTCATAACTTTGCTTACCTCTTCTACCTCTTCCTCTTTTGCCAAGTCAGCCTTTATTGCAGTAGTTAAAACACCTATTCCTAAAGGCTTAGTATATATTAAAACATCTCCTACCTTTGCCGTTGAGTTTCTAACTATTCTATCTGGACGGACTAAACCAACAACCGCTAAACCGTATTTAGTTTCAAGGTCTTCAACTGTATGGCCTCCAACCAAGGAGACCTTAGCCTCTTCAAGCTTACTTGAACCTCCCCTTAAAATCTCAGTTAAGAACTCCATAGGGACTTTGCAAGTATCAAACATAACGAGGTTTAAAGCGTTAACGGGTCTTGCCCCCATTGCGTAAACGTCAGAAAGGGCATTTGCAACGGCAACTTGACCGTAAACGAAAGGGTCGTCAACTACGGGAGTTATAAAGTCTGCAGTTTCAACGAGTGCCAAGTCATCACTAAGCTTATAGACTCCCGCATCTTCGCTGGTCTCTATTCCAACTAATACATTACTGTCTTTAGGGAAGTTAACTCCTTTGAGAGCTCTACTTAGCCCGACCGGGCTTAGCTTTGCTCCTCAACCGGAAGCCCTTACAGTTTGAGTTAACTTAAACTTCCTACTCAACTATCTTGCCCTCCTCCTTAAGCCTTCTTATAAGGTGGTCCTCCTCTCCAACCTCTGCCCACCCTTTAGCCCTTAAAAGACAGCTATCACACCTCATACAGGGAACTTCCCCTCCCCTGTAGCAGGAGATAGAATAGGAGTAATCGGCCCCTAAGGAAAGACCGAGCTTAATAATTTCCCCTTTAGTTAGGTTTATTAAGGGAGCGTGAATTCTCCACTTTTTACCTTCAGAGCCGAGCTTAGTTCCAAGGTTAAGGGCTTTTTCCATAGCCTTTAAAAACTCGGGCCTACAGTCAGGATACCCTGAGTAGTCAACGGCGTTCCAGCCTCCTACAAGGTCTGTAATTCCCTTGCTCTCGGCGTAAGCAGAGGCAATTGAGATAAATATGCCGTTTCTGAAAGGGACGTAGGTTATAGGTATTCCCCTCTCTTTAATCTCCTCAACGCTTTTAGCCTCTGGAACTTCAATTCTAACATCTGTTAAGGCAGAGGAAGCAATTTTTGAAAGGTCTATACTGTAAATAAGGTGCTCTTTTACGCCGGCGTTTTTAGCAGTTATCTTTGCCATTTCAACTTCAATTGAGTGTCTTTGACCGTAGGAAAAAGTTATGGCGTAAACCTCGTCAAACTCCCTCTTTGCCCAGTAAAGGGCGGTGGTTGAGTCAAGACCACCTGAAAATATCACAACGGCAGAGGTCATTTCTTCCTCCCAAACTTTTCCTTTTATTAAAGCATACCAGTAAAGTTTGACTGACAGTTGCTATCAAAATAAAATTACGGCGTCAGAACTACTTTTACTAAGGAGAGGGCGTTGACCTTCCAGGAAATCATTTTTAAACTTCAGGAATACTGGGCCTCTAAAGGGTGCATAATAGCCTCCCCTTACGACGTTGAACAGGGAGCAGGAACTATGCACCCTTTTACGTTTTTAAAAGTCTTAGGGAAAGAGCCCTGGAAAGTTGCCTACCTTCAACCTTGTAGGAGGCCCGCAGACGGGAGGTACGGGGAAAACCCAAACAGGCTTCAGCACTACTTTCAGTTTCAGGTTATCCTGAAACCGTCTCCGGAAAATTCCCAGGAGCTCTACCTTGGAAGCTTAGAGGCTTTAGGGATAAACCTAAAGGAGCACGACGTAAGGTTTGTTGAGGACGACTGGGAATCTCCTACTCTTGGAGCTTGGGGTTTAGGATGGGAAGTGTGGCTTGACGGTATGGAGATTACCCAGTTTACCTACTTCCAGCAAGCAGGGGGAATCACCTTAGACCCAGTTTCGGTGGAGATAACTTACGGACTTGAAAGAATAGCTACCTTCATTCAAGGAGTTGACAGCGTATATGACATAGAGTGGACTAAAGGAGTTAAGTACGGGGAGCTCTACAGGGAAAACGAAAGGGAGTGGTCCATTTACAACTTTGAAGAGGCAGATACAGAAATGCTGTTTAACCTGTTTAACATGTTTGAAAAGGAGAGCTCCCGCCTTGCCGAGAAAGGTTTAGTCCTTCCAGCTTACGATTACTGTTTAAAGTGCTCCCACGTTTTTAACTTGCTTGACGCAAGGGGAGCTCTCTCTGTAGCCGAAAGGCAGTCTTTTATAGGAAGAGTAAGGAAACTTGCCGGCAAATGCGCCCAAAAGTACCTAGAACTAAAAGAGGGGAAAGGTGAAAAGGAAAGAGCTAATACTTGAAATAGGCTGTGAAGAACTTCCTGCATCCTTTATAGAACCTGCCCTTTCTTACTTAAAGGAAGAGTTAACCAAGGGTTTAGACGGAGAGCTCTTAAAACCTTCAGGAGTAGAGACCTATGGAACTCCAAGAAGGTTAATAGTTCTGGCCTACGATGTTCCAGAGAAACAGCCAGACAGGAAAGAAATCTTAATAGGCCCTTCGCTACAGGCCGCATTTAAAGACGGAGAGCCCACAAAGGCAGCTATTGGCTTTGCACGCTCTAAAGGTGTAGATGTAAAAAAGCTTATAATAGTGGAAAACCCAAAAGGGAAAAAGGGGAAGTACGTAGCAGTTGAAAAGCTAATAGAGGGAAGGGAAACCCTAGAGGTATTAAAAGAATTGCTTCCGAAAGTTATTACTTCAATTCCCTTTAAAAAGAGTATGCGCTGGGGAAATAAGAAGGTAAGGTTTGGAAGGCCTATAAGGTGGATACTGGCTCTTTACGGAGAAGAGGTCGTCCCCTTTGAGATAGACGGGATAAGGAGCTCCAACTTTTCCTACGGCCACAGGTTCCTTTCACCTGAACCTTTCACCGTAAGGGAACCTTCCCAGCTTTTAGAGGAGCTAAAGGAAAGGTTTGTAGTTCCGTCCCTTGAAGAAAGGAGAGGGATAATAGTTGACGGTGCAGTCTCTCTTTCAAAAAGGGTTGAGGGGAAACTCATAAAAGATGAGGAGCTCTTAGAGGAAGTAGTTAACCTTACAGAATTCCCCTATCCCATTCTCGGCTCCTTTGAGGAGGAGTTCCTCTCCCTGCCAAAAGAGGTAGTAATAACCGTAATGAAGGAGCACCAAAAGTTCTTTTCAATATCAGACGATAAAGGAAAGCTTAAAAACTACTTCGTAGGCGTAGCAAACATTAAACCTGTAAGAGAGGAAGTTGTAAGAGAGGGGTACGAAAAGGTATTAAGGGCAAGGCTTAAAGACGCCTTATTCTTCTTTAACGAAGACAGGAAAGTTAAACTTGAAGACAGGGTTCCAAAGTTAAAGGGAGTTGTCTTTCACGACAAGCTGGGAACGATGTTTGACAAGACCTTAAGGTTAACGGAACTATCTCCCTTTATCTCCCTAGAACTCTCCTTTAAAAAGGAAGAAGAAGTTAAAAGAGCCGCTTACCTGTGCAAGGCAGACCTTTTAACGGAAATGGTTAACGAATTCCCAGAGCTCCAAGGAGTTATGGGGAAATACTACGCCCTCTTTGACGGAGAAACCCAAGAAGTAGCAGAAGCCATAGAAGAACACTACCTTCCAAGGTTTTCGGGAGACAGAGTGCCCAAAACTCAGACCGGAACTGCACTGGCGTTAAGTGAGAAAATAGACAACTTAATAGGGTTCATAGGCATAGGTCTAAAGCCTACAGGCTCGGCAGACCCTTTTGCCTTAAGGAGAAACGCCTTAGGTTTAATACAAGTTTTACTTAAAGGAAAGCTTTTCCTGAACCTTCAAGAAGCTCTAGAAAAAGGAGCAGAACTTTACAAAAAGCAAGGAATTAACCTCATCAACCGAGCCGTTGAAGAAGCTCTAGGCTTTATACTTGACAGGCTCAAGGGAGTTTTAAAGGAAAAAGGGTTTAAAGCAGATACTGTAGAAGCAGTTTTAGGGGCTACCAATGACCCCTACGACGCCCTTTTAAGGGCAACTGCCGTTGAAAAGCTAAGGTTAAATCCAGAGTTTGAAGAAGTCTTAATAACTATGAGAAGGGTAGTCAACATAATACCAGAAGGGTTTGAAGCTAAGGAGTTTAAACCTGAAGGGGAGTACGAAAGGGAGCTCTACGAGAAGTTCTTACAAGTAAAAGAGGAAATATCAGAAAAGCTAAAAGAGAGAGACTATGAAGGAGCTCTCCTTTTAGTAAAGGAGCTAAAACCCAAAGTGGACGCTTTCTTTGACAACGTGATGGTTATGGACAAGGACGAAAAGGTAAGAAATAGGAGGCTCAGCCTCTTAAAGGAAATAGAGAAAGAGCTTTCAAAACTTTTAGACTTCTCTAAACTAGCTTTTTAAGGGGGCGAGGCGATGGCCAAAAAGATGGTTTACTACTTCGGCGGAGGAAAAGCCGAAGGAAGTGCCGACATGAAACTTCTCCTTGGCGGTAAAGGAGCAAACCTTGCAGAGATGACCAACTTAGGCCTTCCGGTTCCTCCGGGAATAACCATAACCACTGAAGTTTGCAAAGAGTACTTTAAGGAAGGCCAGAAGTTCCCGGAAGGTATGTGGGAACAGGTCTTAGAAGGAATGAAGAAAATTGAAAAGGAGATGGGCAAGAAGTTTGGAGACAGGGAAAACCCTCTCTTAGTTGCCGTTCGCTCAGGAGCTCCTGTCTCAATGCCCGGAATGATGGACACTATCCTTAACCTAGGCCTAAACGACGAGACCGTAGAAGGACTTGCAAAGTCAACGGGAAACGAGAGGTTCGCCTGGGATTCTTACAGAAGATTCATCCAGATGTTTGGAAACGTTGTAATGGGAATTCCCCACGAGAAGTTTGAAGAGATTTTAAACGAGAAGAAAAGAGAGGTTGGAGCAAAAGAGGACGTTGAGCTAACAGCAGAAGACCTAAAAGACATTGTAAAGAAATATAAAGAACTTGTAAAGAAAGAAACGGGAAAAGAATTCCCCCAAGACCCTTACCAACAGCTTAAAATGGCAATTAAAGCAGTCTTTGACTCTTGGAACAACCCAAGAGCCATAAAGTACAGGGAGATAAACAAAATCCCCGAAGACTACGGAACTGCCGTAAACATAGTAGCAATGGTCTTTGGAAACATGGGGGACACTTCAGGAACGGGAGTTGCCTTTACAAGGAACCCCTCAACCGGAGAAAACGTATTCTACGGCGAATACCTTAAAAACGCTCAAGGGGAAGACGTAGTTGCAGGAATAAGGACTCCCCAACCCCTTACAAAAGCCCAGAAGACAAGCCAAGAGCAGGTCTCCCTTGAAGAGGAGTTCCCGGAAGTTTACAAGGAGCTCTGCAAGGTAAGGGAGATACTTGAAAAACACTACAGGGACATGCAAGACATTGAGTTCACCATAGAAAACGGCCGTCTCTGGATGCTTCAAACGAGGACAGGAAAGAGAACCGCAAGGGCCGCAGTAAAAATTGCAGTTGACCTGGTTAAAGAAGGCCTCATAACAAAGGAAGAGGCCCTTTTAAGGATTGACCCTTCCCTTATAAACCAACTCCTCCACCCGATGCTTGACGAAGAAGAGAGGAAGAGAGCAATTGCAGAGGGAAGGCTAATTACAAAAGGCTTACCGGCAGCCCCGGGAGCTGTAAGTGGAAAGGTGGTCTTTAACGCCGACGAGGCAGTTGAGCTTGCAGAGAAGGGAGAGAAGGTAATACTGGTAAGGCACGAAACATCGCCAGAAGACATCCACGGAATGCACGCAGCAGAAGGTATATTAACTGCAAGGGGAGGGATGACCTCCCACGCGGCAGTAGTTGCAAGGGGAATGGGGAAAACCTGCATAGTAGGAGCAGAGGAGATAACCGTTGACTACGAAAAGGAAGAGTTCAGAGTAAAAGACTTAGTAGTTAAAAAAGGAGAGGTAATTACCCTTAACGGAACGACAGGAGAGGTTTTCCACGGTGAGCTTAAGACCATTCCTGCCCAGATTTCAGGTGAATTTGAAGAGCTAATGAAGTGGGCAGACGAAATAAGGGACCTAAAGGTCAGGGTCAACGCAGACACTCCCGAAGACGCAAAGCAGGGAAGGGACTTTGGAGCTGAAGGCATAGGCCTTTGTAGAACGGAGCACATGTTCTTTAAAGAGGAGAGAATACCTGTAGTTAGGGAGATGATACTTGCAAAGACCGACCAGGAGAGAAAAAGGGCACTTGAGAAACTACTTCCTATGCAGAGGGAGGACTTTATAGAAATATTTAAGGTAATGGAGGGGCTACCCGTAAACATAAGGCTTTTAGACCCTCCCCTTCACGAGTTCCTCCCTAAAACCGAGGAGGAGTTTGAGAGAACGGCAAAGGAGATGGGACTGCCCGTTGAGGAGATTAAAAGGAGGGCAGAAGAGCTCCACGAAGTAAACCCAATGCTGGGATTAAGGGGTTCAAGGCTCGGGATAACCTTCCCTGAAATCTACCAAATGCAGGCAAGGGCAATCCTTGAAGCAGCCTGCCACTGTAAAAAACTGGGAATAGAAGTTCTACCAGAGATAATGCTTCCATTAATTGCAGACGACAGGGAACTAAAGGAACTAAAAGACTTAATAGACAAAGTAGCAGCAGAAGTATTCCTTGAAACGGGAATTGAAGTTCCTTATCAAGTAGGAACGATGATTGAAGTTCCAAGGGCCGCTTTAATTGCAGACCAGCTTGCCAAATATGCCGAGTACTTCTCCTTTGGAACAAACGACCTGACCCAGATGACCTTTGGACTTTCAAGGGACGACGCCGGAAGGTTCATAGGGAAGTACATAGAGCTTGAGATATTAAAGGGCGACCCGTTCATGCACATAGACGAAAACGGAGTAGGAAGGTTAATAGAAACTGCCGTTGAGCTTGGAAATAAGACAAGGCCGGGAATAAAGACCGGAATTTGCGGGGAGCACGGCGGAGACCCAAGGTCAATTAACTTCTTCCAGAAAGTTAAAGTTCAGTATGTAAGTCCTTCTCCTTTTAGAGTTCCTATTGCAAGGCTTGCAGCGGCTCAGGCCAAGATAAGGGAAGAAAGAGGGGAAATTTAACTCTTTAAAGGGGCCTTGTGCCCCTTTATTAACGCATTCTCCGGAGGCAAAATGAAGAGCTTAATTAAAGTCCTTGCCTTTTCACTACTAATTTCTTCCTGTTCAATGGCTTCCCAAGAGACAAACTTAAAAGGCAAAGGCTTTCAAAAGGAAGAGTTCTTAGTAAAAGCGCTGTTAAGCCCCCTTTCCTCAAGGGGAGTAGAGGTAAAAGAAGTTAAACCTGTGCCATCTGTAAAAGTTCCCGGATTTAAGACTTTGGAAGTAGAACTACTAGATAAAAGAAACGGAAGGGAAATAAAGAAGTACATCTTTGTGTCCCAAGACGACAAATATTTAGCCCTTGAGATATTCAAGGTTAAGGAAGAGGGAAAGACGATTAAGATTTCACCGCTAACTCCTAAAAACCCTGTTAAAAAAGTTAAAGTTGACCTTTCCTGGGTAAAAGAAGTTGACAAGGAGCTCCAAAAGGAGAACATCCCCCACGTTGTAGGTAAGTCTGACAAGAAAGTTTACGTAGTCTGGGACGTTTACTGTCCCTTCTGCTACAGCCACTTTAATCAAGTAGAGGAAGTTGCAGAGAAAAACCACGTAGAGATTCACCTAATACCATTTCCAATTCACGGAGATAATTCCCTTAAAGGACTTCTTTACTACACCCAGCTTGCAAGGGAAAAGGGAGCCGCAGGAGCCCTTAAAGAGCTCTACGAGCTTGGAAACGGCGACTTCATGACCTACGTAAAGAGACTTGAAGAGAAGCAGAAGGAGGTAAAGCTTTCTGAAAAAGAGAAAAAAGAGCTCACAGAGTTCTTTAAAAACTTAAAGGTGGAGCTAATAAAAAACGGCGTTCACGCTACGCCTACGATGATTTACATTCCACCTGGAGAGAAGGACAAGGGATACATTACGGTAGGCTTTAAGCCTATAAGTCAAATAATAAAAGAGAAATGAACGAAGGGATAACGGTTAAGGACCTTTCAGTGGGATACGAAGAGCCCATACTCTCTGGGCTCTCTTTCCACATGGCAGAAGAAGAGTTCTGGGTAGTAGTAGGGCCAAACGGAGCCGGTAAAACGACTCTAATAAAAACCATCTTAGGGATAATCCCTCCCCTTTCTGGAGAGATATTTATCCACGGTAAAAGGTGCACAAACTGGTGCGACGAAAGGAAGTTCTTAAGCTACGTTCCCCAAATGGAGAACTACGCCTCCAACTTCCCCTCTAACGTCTTTGAGGTAGTCCTATCAGGGCTTTTCCCAAGGCTAAAGAGGTTTCAGAAAATAACCGACAAGGAAGTTAAAACCGTTGAAAGGTGGCTTAAATTCTTAGACCTGTGGGAAGTTAGGGAAAAGAAGTTTAACGACCTTTCAGGGGGCCAGCAGAGAAAAGTCCTAATTGCAAGAGCTCTCGTAGGTTCTCCCCACTACATATTCTTAGACGAACCTACAACGGGCGTTGACCTAAAAAACTCAAGAAAGATAATTAAACTCCTAAACTCCTTGCACAAGGAAAAGAAGTTTGGAATATGCATGATAACCCACGAACTAAGTTCCGTTTGGCACTACATAGACAAGGTAATCTTACTGGGATATGAAGGGAAATTCTTTATAGGGAAGAAAGAGGAAATCTTAAATGAGGAACTCCTATCTCAAATATACCAAGTTGAAGTAAAGATAGCACAAACTGAAGGGGGCCCAATATTCCTCGTTTGGGACAAACACAATTAAATCAAGACTCTTTCTTTCCTCCCTTGACAAACGGGTAAAGTGAATGTAAATATTGCCTGCTTTCCCGCAAAACTTACTTAGGAGGTAGTAATGGAAATAGTAGAAGTGAAGGCTACCAAGAGGGAAAAGACAGGTAAGCAGGTAGCCAAAAAGCTACGCAGGGAAGGCCTTCTGCCTGCCGTTATTTACGGAGGTGGAAGACCAGAGGCAACGCCGATTGCTATTCCTGCCAAAGAGGTAAGGAGGCTAAAGCACCACCACGGCCTAATTAAGCTCAACTTAGGAGACGAGGAGAGGACCTGCATCCTAAAGGACATTCAGTACAACTGGCTTGGAGACGTCCCGATTCACGTTGACTTCCAAGAGATAACCTTCGGAGAGACAATTGAGGTCACCGTTGAGCTTGAGTTTGTAGGAACTCCAGTAGGAGTTTCAGAAGAGGGAGGAGTTTTAGAGATATTAAAGAGAGAAATTACAATTGAAACCCTCCCAAGGGAAATTCCAGAGAAGATAACAGTTGACATCTCCGGCTTACACGCAGGAGACGCACTACACGTAGGGGACATTCCCCTTCCAGAGGGAGCAAAACTGGTTGACAGTCCAGAAGAGACAGTTGCAATAGTAGCCGAGCCTGAAGAGTCTGCTTCAGAAGGAGAAGAAGAAGAAGAAGAAACCAAGGAAGAGTAATGGTTAAACTGATAGTAGGGCTCGGAAACCCCGGGAAAGAGTATGAAAGAACCCGCCACAACGTTGGCTGGTGGGTGATTGATAGGGTGTGCAGAGAGCTTAACCTTGAGCTCTCAAGGGAGAAGTTTAAGGGTTTATACGGAGAGCTCCCAACTTCAAGGGGAAAGGTAATACTCCTAAAGCCTTTAACCTACATGAACAGAAGCGGAGAGTCGGTAAAGGGATTTGTAAAATTCTTTAAACTGGAACCTCAAGAAGTATTGGTAGTCTATGACGACTTGGACCTCCCCTTAGGGAAAATAAGGCTGAGGAAAAAAGGGAGCTCCGGAGGCCACAAAGGCTTAAAGTCAGTAATTGAGCAGCTGGGGACAGACAACTTTCCGAGGCTGAGAGTTGGAATAGGAAGGCCCGAGAGAAAGGAAGAGGTGGTTAACTTTGTCCTCTCACCTTTTAAGGAAGGAGAGCTCCCCATAGTAGAGGAAGCAGTAGAAAGGGCCGCAAAGTGCGTTCTGGAGATAGTAGAAAAAGGGGAGATTGAGGAAAACCTAATAAGTAAATGCAATTACGGAGGTTAAGATGAGGGAGTACTACTACGAAATGGTTTACATATTAAGGCCTACAATGTCTGACGAGGAGATAGAGGCAGCAATAGAGAAGGTAAACTCTTACGTAAAAAGGTTTAACGGAGAAGTATTAAAGGTTGACAAGTGGGGAAAGAGACAGCTTGCCTACCCAATTAACGACTACGATAAGGGCTACTACGTCCTTGAATACCTAAAGACAAACGACAGCAAGTTTGTAAGGAACATGGAAGGCTTTTTCAGGATTAACGAGGACGTTATAAGGTTCCTCCTCTTTAGGTTAAAGCCCTCAGAGGTTAAAGAGCTCAAGGAAAAGCTTGAGTCTAAAGAGGAAGCAAAAGCTACCCAAACAGCAAGTGAAGGAGAAGAGTAATGGCCAACCTTAACAAGGTCTTCTTAATAGGAAGGCTTGTAGCAGACCCTCAGCTTAACCACACCCAAGGGGGAACACCCTTTACAAGGTTTAGAATAGCTGTAAACAGACCCTACAGGGATAGAAGCGGAAACTGGCAGGAAGAGACCCTCTTTATTGACGTGGTTTACTGGGGAGATGCTGCAGACAGGCTGGTAAGCAGGGTAAACAAAGGAAGCAGAGTTCTAGTTGAAGGAAGCTTAAGGCAGTCTGTTTGGGAAACAGAAAGTGGAGAGAAGAGAAGTAAAGTTGAGGTAAGGGCAGACAAAGTCTCTCCCCTTGACTTTAGGAGGGAGAGTTTCCAAGAAGAAGAGATAGAGGAAATTGACGACATTGAATTTTAAGGGAGGTGAAAATGAGCAACGCTTTACCACAGAGGAAGTTTGTAAGAAGGAGAAAGTACTGTAAGTTCTGTGCAGAGAAAATAGAGAAGATTGACTATAAGAACGTTGAGCTTTTAAAGTCTTTCATCTCAGAAAGGGGAAGGATTATCCCAAGGCGTATTTCTGGAGTTTGCTCAAAACACCAAAGACAGCTTGCAAGGGCAGTTAAAAGGGCAAGACACTTAGCCCTACTTCCTTTCGTAAAGATAGACTAAATAGGGGAGGGAGCTCCCCTTTTTACCTTAAACCTTTTAAAGGAGGAGATAATGGAGGTAATACTCCTTAAAGATATGGAAAACTTAGGAAAGGTAGGAGACGTAGTAAAAGTTAAGGACGGATATGCAAGGAATTACTTAATCCCCTCTGGGATTGCTCTTCCTGCAACAAAGTCAAACGTTGCAAGAGTTAAAAACGAGCTTCAGTCCTTAAGGAAGAAGGCCGAAAAGCAACTACAAAGGTACAAAGAGCTTGCACAGAAACTAAACACTTTAAGAATTACAATAGAGCACGAAGCTGGAGAAGAAGGAAAGCTCTTTGGCTCTGTAACTACATCACAGATAGAGAAAGCCCTTCACCAGGCAGGCTTTGAAGAGATAGAGAAGAAGCAGATAATACTTGAAAGCCCAATTAGGGAAACGGGAACTTACGAAGTGAAAGTTCACCTATTTAAAGACGTTGACGCAACCATAACAGTTGACGTTGTGCCCCTCAAAAAGCAGGGGTAAAGGCCAACCCCTTAAACGCCGGAGGGTAAAATGGAATTTGTAGGAAGACACGTAATGATGGACGCAACAGTTTCAGACATATGCAAGATTAACTCAATCCAGCCTGTTTACGACTACATGGAGGAGCTGGCAAGGAAGCTTGACATGACCTTAGTGTACCCTCCGATAGTTGCCAAGTTCCCATTCGCCCAGTCTGAACTTGAGCAGTTCGTAAAGAAACTCTCAGAAGAAAACGTTAAGAGTAAGACCCTGGAATTTATGGAAGAGACCTTAAAGAGAAGAGCAACGGAAGACAGCGGAGTCTCTGGAGTGTCAATATGGCTTGAGAGCCACTGCACCATTCACACTTGGCCTGAAGAGAAGTTCTTCAGTTTAGACGCTTATAGCTGTAAAGACTTTAACCCTATGGACGCCTTTGAGCTAACCGTAAAGTGGTTTAAAGTTGAATACGCCTCTTTTGTTGACGTTGAAAGGTACATAGGAGGACCTTGCATTATTAAGGCTTACGAGTATAAAAACGGAGAACTAATACCCTGTAAGCCCTTCCTAGAAAAGTAATCTCTCCCCCCTGTTGGGGGGCTTTAATCCCTAAAGAGCTTTAAAGCTAGAGAGTAGAGCTCCCTTTTAGGAAGCTTAAACCTCTCCCTAGCAAGCTTAACTGCCTCCTTTAAAGAGTAGCCCTCCTCCCTTAAAGAGAGAAGGAACTCTTCAACACCTTCACTTAGAGAGCTTTTGCCGTAAGGAGGGAAAATTAAAACGAACTCTCCCTTAAGCTTTCCCTTCTCCTTAAGCTCCTTTAAGAGCTCCCCCGCCTTCCCTTTCAAGAACTCCTCATTTAACTTGCTTATCTCTTTATAAAGGCCTATCTCCCAGTCTGGAAATAGGGAGTTAAGAAGCACTAAAGTTCTCTCAAGCCTATGGGGAGACTCATAGGCAACGACCGTGTAGGGAAAGGAGGAAATCTCGTTTAAGGCCTCTTTCAACTTTCCCTCTTTCCTCGGCAGGAAACCGTAAAAGAGAAACTTATCGGTTGGGAAACCTGAAGCAGAAAGAGCGGCAACAAAAGCGCTGACCCCAGGAACAGGAACTACTTTAATACCCTCTTCCCTTGAGAGTTTTACCAACCTGTAGCCAGGGTCGCTTATTGTAGGGGTTCCTGCGTCTGAGACCAGAGCAACGTCATTGCCTTCCTTTAAAAGGCTTATGAGTTTCCTTGAAGCCTCCTTCTCGTTGTGTTCATGATAGGGAATGAGCTTTTTCCCCTTAATGCCGTAATGGGAAAGAAGTTTTAAGGTCTGGCGGGTATCCTCACAGGCTACAACAGAAACCTTCCTTAAAACTTCCAGAGCTCTTAAAGTAATGTCTTTTAAGTTCCCAATTGGCGTTGCAACCACGTAAAGGGTTCCTATCCCCTTACCGCTATGCACTCTACCTCCACTTGAGCTCCTAAAGGGAGCTCCTTAACTCCAACGGCAACCCTTGTAGGCTTAACGGGACACCTTTTAAAGAACTCTGAGTAAACCTCGTTAAACTCCTTGAACTTTTCAATGTCCGTTAAGTAAACGGTCAGCCGAACTATGCTACACCTGCTACCCCCTGCAGCCTCAACCACTTCGCGGAGGTTTTCAAGGGCACGGAGGGACTGCTCTTTAAAGTCTGTTAAGAGCTCCCCACTGTCAGGCTCAATTCCCAGCTGACCTGAAACAAATATAAGGTCCCCATAAAGGATGCCTTGGGAGTAGGGAGCTACCGGCTTTGGTGCCTTTTCGCTCCTAATCTCCTTCATCTCCCCTCCAAAAGCTACTTGAAAAGCGAAAGCGTATCTTTTATTTTACTTTAAAACGCCCTTAAGACTTTAATTCTATTTGTTTTATATTTTAAAAATTGCAATTTCCTTAATAAGCATGTAAAATAAAAATAAAAGACTAAAGGGAGGAAGAATGTCCGATAAGGAGAAATTCATCCTTGACGACGAGAGAATTGAGGAGGGAGCAGAGTGTTTAAAAGCCTTAGCTTCCCCGGTCAGGCTTAAGATTCTCTTCACCTTAAAAGACCAACCTATGTGCGTAACGGACTTAGAGCAGGAGCTGGGAATATCTCAGTCTTCCCTCTCTCAACACTTGAGGACTTTAAGGTACAAGGGAATTGTTGCAAAAACGAGAAAAGGGAATAAAGTTTATTACACGATTTCCTCTGACGCTTTTAGGGAGCTCTTAAACCTACTTCCCCAGATTGCCTGCTTTAGAGGTTAGTTAATGCTTGAAAAGCTCTTTAAGAAGAGGAAGCTAAGGGAAGAGAAGCCAAGCTCTCAACTTCCGGGAGGGCTTTGGGTAAAGTGCGAAGAGTGTAAGTCCCTCCTTTTTAAGGGGGAGCTTGAAAATTCTATGTGGGTATGTCCAAAGTGTGGATACCACTTCCCGGTGCCTGCAAGGGAAAGGCTCTACCAACTCTTTGACGGAGGAGAGTTTAAAGAGCTTGACGGGGAGCTTGAACCCGAAGACATTTTAGGTTTTAAAGACAAGAAACCTTACACTCAGAGGATAGAAGAAGCCCAAAGGAAAACGGGACTAAAGGACTCTGTAGTAAACGCAGTAGGGAAAATAGGCGGATTTAAGGCCCTCGTAAGCTGTTTTGACTTTAGGTTTATGGGCGGAAGTATGGGACGGGTGGCCGGCGAGAAGATAACGAGGAACATAGAAAGGGCGGCAAAAGAGAGATTGCCATTTATATGCATATCTGCCTCTGGCGGAGCCAGAATGCAAGAGGGAATAGTATCCTTAATGCAGATGGCAAAGACATCGGCCGCCCTTACGCTCCTTGAGGAAAAGGGGGTTCCTTTTATCTCGGTTCTAACCCACCCTACGATGGGGGGAGTATCTGCAAGTTTTGCCTTTTTAGGAGACGTGATAATAGCCGAGCCGAAGGCTCTAATAGGTTTCGCCGGCCCCCGAGTAATTGAACAGACAATAAAGCAGAAATTGCCCAAGGGATTTCAGAGAGCAGAGTTCCTGCTGGAAAAAGGTTTAATTGACATGGTAGTTGAAAGGAGAGAGCTTAAAGACACTTTAGTAAAACTCCTTTCACTTTTTCTAGGAGGTAGAAGTGGAAACCAAGAGTAAAGAAGAGAGGCTTGCAAGGACTATAGTTGCAGACTTTTTCCTCTACAACCCAGACAAAATTGACAAAGGCCTTACAGACGACACCTTCTTTGAAATCTTAAAAGGAGAGCTTGAAGACTCTATAAGCTACTTTAGGGAAAAGAGTTCCGGCGAAATCTCACTCTTTTGGGACACTTTATTTAACCGCCTTATGCAAAGGGAAGCAAAACTAATACAGCAAAAATAGTTAAATGTTTAAAAGAAACTTAAAAATAGTTAAAGGGAAACTAAAGGAAAAGAGCTCTCCCGCAGTTTACGGCCTTCCCGGGAGCTCTAAAGCCTTCCTTTTAAAGGAACTAAGAGAACTTCTAAAAGGTTCCCTTATAATAGCTCCCTCTGAGCAGGTAGCAAAGCTTTTAGCAGAAGACCTAAACAGAATCGGAGTAAAGGCCCTGCACATACCCGCTTGGGACGTGCCTCCCCTTGACGCCTCCTCCCCCCTCTCAATTTACCAGTATAAACGGCTAAACTCACTTTTTAAGGCAGTAAGCGAAAGCTACGAGTACATAGTTTTAACTCCCCAGTCTCTCCTTCAAAAAGAGCTCCCACCAGAAGAGCTCATAGAGTTATCCCTAACGCTAAAGGAAGGAGAGAGCGTAAACTACAAGGAGCTCCCCCTTAAACTGGTTGAAATGGGCTATAAGAGAGTAGAGAGCGAGCCGGAGGCGGGGGAGTTTACCCTAAAAGGGGACTCCTTAACACTAATAACCCCCGAAGAAGAAGAGATAAAAGTTGACCTTTTTGGCGAAGAAATTGAAAAACTTGAAGTAAACGGGAAGAGAAAAGAGGAGATAACCCTAACTCCACTACTGGCAGTACCAAAAAACAAAGAGCTCTTAAAGGAACTTGAAAAGCTATCACCAGACATAGTTGAGAGACACCTAATACTTGGAGAGCTAAGCGGTGCGGAAAAGCTCCTTCCAAAACTATTTAAACTGGTTCCAATTACAGATTACCTATCAAGCTCAAAAGCCGTAGTGATAGAGCCAGAACAGGTAAGAGTTCAAGAAGAGACCTTCTTAAGGCAAGTAAAAGAGAACTACGAGATATTAAAAAGGGAGGGAGCTCCCTCTTCAAAGCCCGAAGAGTTCGTAGGAGAGGTAGAGCTCTCAAAGGAGCTCTACATATACGAAAAGCCCGTTAAAGGCGGAATAGACTTTAAGATAACTCCCTTACCGCCTTTAGAAGAAGAGAACTTAAAAGACTTGGTAAAGAGCTTAAGTGGATATGAGGTAAAACTGATTTACGAAAGTCAAGAGTTAAAGGAAGAAGTATTAAAAGTGGCAAAGACTTACGGAGTTAAAGTTGAAGCCCAAAAGGGGAGCTCTTTAGGGGGCTTTAAACTTGAAGAAGACAAGAAAGCCTGGCTTACTGAGAGCTCTTTAGAGATAAAGCCCAAAAAAAGAGAAGACATAACGAGCCTAGAGCCGGGAGAACTCGTAATTCACAGGGACTACGGAATAGGGATATTTAGGGGAATAACGAGTAAAGAGGTTGGAGGAAAGAGGTACGACTTTATAGAGATTGAATACGCAGGAGGAGAGAGGCTTTACGCTCCTTTTACCCAGATAGACAGGATATTTAGATACGGAGGCTACAAAGGAAAGAGTCCAAAACTTGACAGGTTAGGGGGAACAAGTTGGAAGAACTTAGAAAGAAGAGTTAAAGCATCACTGGCCAAGTTTGCAAGGGAACTTGCAGAGCTCTACAAAGAGAGGAAAACGGCAGTTGGGGAGAAGTTAACAGGAGACGAGAAGCTCTTAAAGGAGTTTGAGGAAAAGTTCCCCTACAGGTTGACTCCAGACCAAAAGAAGGCAATAAGGGAAGTTTACAGGGACATGGAGTCCCAAAAGCCAATGGACAGGCTCATATGTGGAGACGTGGGCTTTGGGAAAACAGAAGTTGCAATGAGAGCGGCTATGAAGGCCGTAAGTTCCGGAAAGCAAGTTGCCGTAATTGCCCCAACTACAGTTTTGGCAGACCAACACTTTAGGACTTTTAAGAAAAGGTTTAAAGACTTCCCAGTTAAGATAGAAATGCTCTCAAGGTTTAAAACCAAAAAAGAGCAGAAAGAGATAATTGAAAAGCTAAAAAAGGGGGAAATAGACATAGTCATAGGAACCCACAGGCTCGTTCAGGACGATGTAGAGTTTAAAGAGCTTGGGCTTTTAATAATTGACGAGGAACACAGGTTCGGAGTTAAGACAAAAGAGAAGTTAACGAAGCTCAAGTCAAACATTGACGTTCTCTACCTCTCTGCAACTCCGATTCCGAGAACTCTTTATTCTGCCCTTTCGGGATTTAGGGAAATCTCCCTCATTGAAACCCCACCCTCAGGAAGGAGGGGAACGAAGGTAATCGTAAGCAAGTACTCAGACCAAGTCCTCAAAAGGGCAGTTGAGAGGGAGCTTGAGAGGAAAGGACAAGTCTTTGTGGTAAACAACGACATAAAGGAGCTCCCCCTAATAAAGGAAAAGCTAAACTCCTTCTTCCCGAAAGCCAAAGTTGAAATAGTTCACGGGCAAATGAAACCGACCCAGATAGAGAAGGTTATGCACTCCTTTTTTGAGGGGAAAATAGACATACTCGTTTCAACCTCAATTGTTGAGTCGGGGCTTGACGTTCCAAGTGCAAACACCCTCATAGTCATAGGAGCAGAGAACTTCGGCCTTTCTCAACTTTACCAGCTTAAAGGGAGAGTAGGAAGGGGAGTTGAGAAGGGATATTGCTACCTTTTAACCTCTCCCAAAGGAAAGCTCTCTCCAGAAGCAGTTAAGAGGCTTGAGGCAATGAAGAAACTATCTCCCTTGGGAGGGGGCTTCCAGCTGGCCCTTAAAGACCTTGAAATAAGGGGAGCCGGAACGCTGCTCGGCCCTAAACAGAGCGGTTTTGTTGAGTCTGTGGGGCTGGAGCTCTACTCAAAACTCTTCCAAGAAGTAGTTGAAGAGAGGGAAGAGGAAGACGTTAAGCTGAACCTGCCCTTTGAGGCGTTTATACCTGACGACTTCTTAGAAGATACAAAAGAAAAACTTAAACTTTACTCTGAACTTGCCTCTCAGAAAGAGCCGGAAGAGGCTCTTAAAGAAATAGAGGAGGTCAGGGGCTTTGTTCCAGACCCAATAGTAAACCTGTTTAAAACGATGAAAGTAAAGAAACTGGCAAAAGAACTCGGGATAAAAGAGATATCAATGGCGCCTTCAGGAAGAACCTTAATACACTTTTCTAAAAAGAGCAAAGCTTCCCCTGAAAAGCTGGTGGAAATTGTTAAAATGAACCGTGGAAACTTTACCCCTGACGGGAAACTGTTTATAAGCGTAAAGGACTTAGACCAACTAATAAGCATTTTGGAGGAGCTAAGATGAAAAGGTTGACAGCTCTAACCGCCACGCTTCTTTTTTTGACGGGAGCTCCCTCTCTAGGGGCCTCTACAACAAAAGGGCAGAAATTGGTAAGTAGAGAAGTTAAAAGGGAATTCTTCCTTGCCTTAAGGAGCGGAAACTTTAAGAAGGCAGAAGAGCTAATAGAGGAAGGGAAAATTCCAGTTGACTTTAGGAACAAGTTTAACCAAACTCCCCTTTACTACGCTGCAGACGCAGACGACGCCGACTTTGCAAAGTTCCTGATAGAGCACGGAGCAAAGGTTAACGCAAGAGACTACTTCGGTCTTACCCCCCTTCACGAGGCAGTAATAAGGGGAAGCTCAAAAGTAGTGAAAGTGTTAGTAGAAAAGGGAGCAGATGTTAACGCCAAGGACAACTACGGTTATACTCCCCTTCACCTAGCAGCAATCTACAACAGGGCTGAAATAGCAAAGTTCTTAATTAAAAAGGGAGCCAAAGTCAACGCTAAAGACAAGTACGGGAATACTCCCCTCCACTACTGTGCAACTACCTTCGGAACGGAAGCCACCGCAAAGGTCTTATTAGAAAACGGAGCTGACCCGAACTTAAAGAACAACAGGGGTAAAACTCCATTAGAGCTAGCTAACGAGGCTAAGAACTTTAAGATATCAAGGTTAATAGCTTCCTACTTAGAAAAGAGGGGAAAATAGATTAACGGTAGTATTTCATTGCTTTTTGAGCTTCCCTCTCAAGCTCCCTTCTCTTTATGGCCTCCCTTTTATCGTACTTCTTCTTGCCCTTTACGAGGGCAATTTCTACCTTGGCTTTACCTCGCTCGTTAAAGTAAATCCTCAAAGGGACAATGGTTAGCCCCTTCTCTGAAACCTTCCCGGCAAGCCTCTTTATCTCCCTTTTGTGAAGGAGAAGTTTCCTTCTCCTAGTAGGCTCGTGGTTAAAGAGGTTTCCGTGGGTGTAAGGAGCTATGTAAGCGTTAAAGAGAAAGGCCTCTCCGTTTTCTATCCTTACGAAAGAATCCCTGAGGTTTGCCTTTCCCTCCCTTAAAGACTTTACCTCCGTTCCCTTTAGCTCTATTCCCGCCTCATACCTTTCAAGTATCTCGTAGTCAAAAAAGGCTTTCTTGTTTTTTATTTCTGGAGCTCTTCCTCTGGCCATTTCAGTATTACTCTCCTGTTTTCCTTGTCAATTTCTGCAACCTTAAACTTATACTTGTGTTTATACTTTAGCTTTACTTCCTTAGGAAGTAAGTCATAAGGTAAAAAACCTGCAACATCTTGAGGGAGGTAAATCCAAACTCCTTTTTTATCCTCCTTAACGACTTCTCCTTCAACAACCTCTCCTACTTTAGGTAAGAGCTCCTCTTCTTCCCAAGGGTCAGGCCTTATTCCTTTAAGGGAAAGAACAAGCCTTTCTTTGTCTTTCTCTATTTTCTTTATCTTAACCTTTATCCTGTCTCCAATGGAGGCAACGTCAAAGGGAGTTTTAAGGTTGCTGTAGGAAATATCACTTTTGTGAACGAGGCCATCAACACCTTCAACGTCAACAAATATACCAAAGTCAACCACGTTCTTAACTATCCCCTCTACAACGTCCCCCTCTTTTATTCTCTTTAGCGTCTCCTTCCTCTTCTTGGCCCTCTCCTCCTCTAAGAGCTTACGCCTTGAAATTACTATGCTCCTTCTCTTCCTGTCAACGGAGAGAACCTTTGCCTCTATCTCCCTGTCAAGCCACTGGTCAGGCCTGGTTATGGGCATTATGTCAACTTGGGACATGGGGAGGAAAACGGTTATACCCTCTTCAAGCTGAACCTTATAACCTCCCCTAACTTTCTGCCTTATCCTTCCCCTTACAGTGCCCCTCTTTTCTATCTCGTCGGCAACCTTCTCCCACTCCTTAATTGAGCGGGCACAGTTTACCGAAAGGAGGGCATAACCCTCTTCAGTTTCAGGCTCAACAACGCAAACTTCTATTTTTTCTCCAACTTTTGGCTTATATCCGAGCTCTTTAAGGGGAACTATCCCTTCAGACTTCCAGCCAAAGTCAACAAATACATCCCTGTCTGTAACCTTAACTACCGTCCCCGTAATTACCTCTTCTTTTAACCTTTTAAAGCTCTCTTCCAGCAGTCTGGCAAACTCCCCTTCCACTTATCACTCCCCCTTTTTCTAAGGTCCTTATGTAATCAACTACCTCATCTATAACCCATTGAGGAGTTGAAGCTCCGGCAGTGATTCCTACCTTCTCTACCCCTTTAAACCACTCAGGTTCAATTTCGTCTTTTGATTCTATATGGTAGCTGTTAGGGTTTACTCTCTTTGAAATCTGGTAAAGCTTTGTGGTATTAGAGCTGTTCTTCCCTCCAACTATAAGCATTAGGTCAACGCTTCCTGCTAACTCTCTGGCCTCTTTCTGCCTTACCGATGTCGCGTTGCATATAGTATTATATACTTTAAGCTCTTTAACTTTATCTAAAAGGATAGAAACGGCCTCTTTAAAGAAGTTTATGTTCAGGGTAGTTTGACATACAACTCCAAGACTTGCCATTTTAGGAAGGCTTAAAACCTCTTCAATAGAATTGGCTATAATAGGCTCTTTAACGTGGCCGGCTATGCCTATAATTTCCGGGTGTCTTGGGTTTCCCAAGATTAAAACAGGATAGCCCTCTTTTTCAAGCTTTACTGCCTTTTGCTGGACGTCTTTAACAAATGGACAGGTTGCATCAACAACCTCTGCTCCCGTTTCCTTTATCTCACTTAAAACTTTCGGGGAAACTCCGTGGGAGCGAATTATTACCCTTGAACCCTTTTTTAGGGAACTAACGTTATCTATAAACTCCATACCAAGGGCTTTAAGTCTTTCTATTTCTCTTCTGTTGTGGATAAGCTCTCCTAAGCAGTAAGTCTTACCCTCAAAATTGAGGGAATTAACGGCCATTTTTACGGCTCTCTTTACTCCCCAACAGAAACCTGCACTTTTTGCTATCTTAATTTCCACTTCTTAACTCCTTTATCTTTTCCATAATTAAGTCGGCAGCTTTCTGGTAGTTCTCCTTTCTATCTTCTAAATTTATGGTAAAAGGCTTTCCAAATCTAATTAGGACTTTAGGGAACCCCCCTATCAGCTTTTCCTTACCTATAACTTTTTCGCTTCCCTCTATTAAGCAGGGGACTATGGGAGCTCCCGCCTTTAAAGCCACAAGCCCCGCTCCCCACTTTGCCCTTAGGAACCTGCCGGAAGGAGCTCTCTGCCCCTCAGGGAAGATGCAAACCAGCTCTCCTTTATTTAGAACTTCAAGGGCAGTCTTTAGAGCCGTTAAGTCTGCCTTTCCCCTTTTCACAGGAAAAGCGTTTCCCCAGTGCTTTATAAGGTTTGAAAGTAGAGGGGTTTCAAAAAGCTCACTTTTGGCCATAAAGAAAACGGGCCTAATCTTTACGGCGTAGGCAACAAGGGGAGGGTCAAGGTAGCTCCTGTGGTTTGCAAAGAGAAGGAGCTTCCCCTCTTTGGGGATGTTCTCCCTCCCCTCTACCTTTAGCCTACAAGCAGTAGCTATAAACCTTGCAACGGTGTTAAGCCAAACCCAGTATGCCTTTTTCCTTTTTACCCAAGGGTATTTCTTGGTTAAACTTTCCATAAGGGAATTCTAACAAAAAGCTTAAAAGGAAAAGGCAACTTGAAAAGCCTCCTCGCCGTAAGTTTTACTTCCTGTCTTCACTACTCCCAGCTCTCCCCTTAAAGTGGCCTTACCTTTAAGTTTGTAGGTTGGAGTTATAGTGAAGGAGTATGCAGTAGAGTTAAAGCCGTATATGTTGGAGTCGTTAAAGTCTTTAACAGCTTCAATTCTTAAGGGAAGGGAGAAGTTTTCCGTTAAGTTGTAGCCTAAATAGAGAGCTCCCCCAACAGCTTTCTTTGAGGGGTTCTCTTTAAGCCAATGGTAATCTACAGAAAGAGAGGCAAAGTAGTCTTTCCACTCTTTCCCCAAGTTAAAGTCTAAAAGAGCTTTGTAGTTTTTGTAATCAAAGTAGTTAAAGCTAAAGTTAAAACTTCCCTTGTCCTTTAAAATTCCAAGTCCTAAGGCCCTGTCCCTACTGCTTCCGTTAAGCTCCCATCCAAAGTCGTATTCAGAGTAGAAAAGGTAATCTCCTCTTCTGTAGTAAGCCCTAACTCCCCTGTAGATAAAAGGCTGGGAGCTCCAAAGGAGACCAAAAGCTATGTTTTTGTTGTCCGTGGTTAAGGGGAGCTCCTGCCCTACCATAGTGGTTAAAATTCCAAACTCAACCTGAAAGTCCTTTCTCGGAAGGAGCGAGAGGGAACCCCAAAGGAGACCGAACCTGTCGTTTTTCTCTACTCCAAAGTTCCCCTTTAAGAGCTCCTTAGTAGGCTTTATCAAGGTAGGAGTCAAAATTGAGCCAACGGCACCGTTAAGGCTCAAGAAACCACAGTCTTTAGAAAGCTCAATAGCCGCATCTGTAAGCTTAACCGCAGAGCTCCCGTTAAACTCTTTAAAGGCAGTTGCAGATACGGTTCCCTTTAAGTTTAACTTTCCTGCAAAAGAGGGAGTAGAAAGGGAAATTGCTGATAAAATTAGTGCTAGCCCTTTTCTCATAGAACACCTCCTTTTTTTCTTTGGGGAGGCCCCGGCCTCCCTCTTTTTCTTTACTCAACTTACAGGTTAAAGCCCTTTTCTCCGTGAACTGCAGAGTCTAAACCTTCTATCTCCTCTTCTTCTTTTACTCTTCCTCCTCCCGTTAGGAGCTCTGAAAGCTTAAAGATGACGGCAGTCATAAGGGCACTGTATATAACCGTCGTTAAAACGGCCTTTACCTGAACCCAAAGGAGAGGGAGGTTTCCTTCTAGAACCCCTGCAGTTCCTCCCATTGACTTAACTGCAAATATGCCAGTTGCAATAGCTCCCCATATACCGTTAAGGCCGTGAACTCCAAAAGCGTCAAGTGAGTCGTCGTATCCAAGCTTTTTCTTTAAAACAAAGACCCCAAACCAGCCAACTATGCCGGAAACGAGGCCGATTACGAGAGCTCCGAAAAGGTCAACGTACCCTGCGGCCGGAGTTATGGCTACCAGCCCCGAAACGGCACCAGAAGCAGCGCCAAGAACAGTTGGCTTTTTCAAGATAAGCCATTCTGTTAAAAGCCAGGTGAGAGCTCCCGCCGAAGCTGCAGTATTGGTAGTTAAAAGAGCAAGTGCCGCACTTGAGTTTGCCGCAAGGGCAGAACCTCCGTTAAAACCAAACCAGCCAAACCATAAAAGGGCGGCACCCAAAGTAGTTAAGACTATGGAAGAGGGGAAAAAGGGCTTTTTACCGTATCCTCTCCTTTTCCCAAGGAGAAGAGCCATAACCAGGCCTGCAATACCCGAGTTTATGTGAACTACCGTTCCACCTGCAAAGTCAAGGGCTCCGTCGTGTGAGAGGAAACCTCCCCCCCAAACCCAGTGGGCAATGGGAGCGTAAACTAAGGTAATCCATATTAAGGAGAAAACGAGCCAAGTTGAAAACTTTAACCTTTCAATTACGGCACCGCTTGCAATTGCAACGGTAATTGCCGCAAAAGTCCCTTGAAAAGCTACAAAGAGAAGAGTAGGTATTGAGCCTGAAAGGCTCTTTGGAGTTATTCCCCTAAGCATTACCTCTTTTAAAGTCCCTATTACCCCGTGGAAGTCTCCCACAAAGGCAAGGGAATAGCCCCAAAGAACCCAAACGATAGAGACAAGGCAGTAAGCAACAAAGCTCATTGCGATAGTGTTTAAGATGTTCTTCCCCCTGCTCATTCCCCCGTAAAAGAGGGCTAAACCTGCAGGGGTCATAAGCATAACCATAGCCGTGGCAACAATTAACCAAGCAGTATCTCCACTGTTTAACTTCCCCTCTCCCCCAAAGGCTGTTAAGGGAAGAAGGGAGAAAAGGAGAGCTCTCCAAAAAAGCCTCATTTTTAAACCTCCGAGAAAATTTTTCGCAAGCGTATATTAGCAAGAGCCGTGCCACTTTAAAGGTAAAAAAAGAGTAATTTAAGACATAAATTGTGTTCAAAGAGCAAGCAGAGTGCTTAAAAAGTGTGCAGCAGGGAGGAGAAGGTGAAAGAAATTTACCACCCGCCGGTTTTACTCAAAGAAAGCATTGAATACTTAAAAGCAGAAGAAGGGGGAGTTTTCGTTGACGCCACGCTGGGAGGCGGAGGACACGCAGAGGCAATACTAAAGGCCAACCCCAAAAATAGGGTAATAGGAATAGACAGGGACGAAGAGGCAATAGAGAGAGCAATTGAAAGGCTTAAACCTTACGGCAACAGGGTAAGCATATACCACGGGAACTTCTCCCAGATAGACCAAGTGCTAATTGAAGAAGGAGTTGGTAAAGTAAAAGGTGTTCTCTTTGACCTTGGAGTTTCCCACTTCCACTTAAGGGGAGAAAGGGGCTTTACCGTCTGGAAGGAGCAACCTTTAGACATGAGAATGGACAAAAGGCAGAAGTTAACGGCAAGGGAGGTGGTAAACGAGCTGAGCGAAAGGGAACTTGCAAGGGTAATCTTTGAGTTTGGGGAGGAAAGGTTTGCAAAGAAGATTGCAAGGGAGATAGTTAAAAGGAGGAAGTTAAAGCCCATAGAAACTACAAGAGAGCTTGCAGAAATAGTAGAGAGAGTAATTCCCAAAAAGGTCTGGGCGGGAAAGAAGAGACATCCTGCAATTAAGACCTTTCAAGCAATAAGGATTTTCGTAAACCGAGAGCTTGAGGAGATAGAGGAAGCAATCCCCAAAGCGTCAAGGTTTATAGAGGAAAAGGGAAGGATAGTCGTTATAACTTTCCACTCTTTAGAGGACAGGCTGGTTAAAAGGCTCTTAAAGAACCTTGAAGGCTTTAAAGTCTTAACAAAGAAGCCCGTTGAGCCTAAAGAGGAAGAGGTAAGGGAAAACCCGGCGGCAAGGAGCGCCAAGTTAAGGGCAGCAGAAAGGATTACTCCCTAACCTTTGCCCCTTCTTGGTCAACCTCTAAAACTAGATAGTGGGACTCTATTCCCAAGGAGTCAAAGACGTTGCACATTGCTTGTCCTATCTGGTCAAAGTTCCTGTCTGCGAGAGCTCCTATGCAACTTCCGGCACCAGAGAGGTAAACTGCGTAAGCTCCAGCTTTGTAGCCTTCGGTAAGGATTTCCCAGAAGGAAGGGATAAGGTCGCACCTGTAAGGTTGGTGAAGCCTGTCTTTTACGGCCTCTTTAAGGAGTTCAAAGTCCTTCTTTTGGAGGGCTCCAAGGAGTAAAGCTACCCTCTGAATGTTAAAGATTACGTCCTCTTTCTTGTAAGTATCAGGGAGAACCGAGCGGGACTCTTCAGTTGAGAGGAAGAGCTCTGGAACAACTATAACAACTTTAAGCTCTTGGGGCCAGTCAAGCTTTACGTAGGTAAGGTCTCCGTTGGTTGCAGCTACAACGAAACCTCCCGTATAGGCAGGAAGGACGTTGTCTGGGTGGGGTTCAAACTTAAAGGCAACGTCAATAACTTCTGGAAGGGAAAGCTTCTTACCGCTTATTTTCTCCGCAGCGAGTATCCCTCCAACTATTGCAGTGGCAGAGCTCCCAAGTCCCCTTCCAAGGGGAATCCTGTTTAACTGCTTAACCTTTATGGGCTGCCTCTCTCCCAAGTATTCCATAGTTGAGCGGTAGGCCATAAGGAAGAGGTTCTTATCGTCTTTAGGGAGCTCCTCTTTCCCCTCTCCCTCTATCTCAACAGAGTAAAAGGAGGAGGGTTCAACTATAAACTCGTTGTAAAGCTTTAGAGCAAGGCCTAAAGCGTCAAAGCCGGGACCTAAGTTGCTAGTTGAAGCCGGAACAGAAACCGAAAACCTCATACTTAACTCCTAAAGGGTAAGTTATGCGGAAATTATACCCTTACGGCAAAGGGCATTTGACACATAATATAATCAGCTTGGCGTTAACTTATGAAGAGAAACTTACGGTTAAAGTTGACTCCTAAAGGGTTAATTTCTATCTCTTTTAGACTGTATCCTTTTATTTCCCCTTTAAAGCTCTCTTTACCCCTGTAAATGCAAAGGGGAGCTCCCCCCTTTATCAGGTGAGAAACCAATTTAACTGCCTCTTTCGGCTCCTTAACTGCCCTCATAACAAGTAGGTTAAAGTCTCCGCTTACTTCTTGAATTAACTTGTTCTCAACCTTAACGTTGCTTAAAGAAAGCCTCCTTTTTACCTCTTCAAGGAAAACGGCCCTCTTTTTCCTAGGTTCAACTAAGAGAAATTCTAAGTCGGGTTTTACAATTGCAAGGGGAATTCCGGGAAAACCTGCACCGGAGCCCACATCGCAAATTCTGCCTTTAAGCTCTATTCCTGCTCTTTCAAAGGCTTTAAGTCCCAATAGGGAGTCAAAAAAGTGCTTCTCCTCAATTTCTTTGTCTTCTAAAAGGGAGGTAAGGTTTACCCTCTTTCCCCATTTCTTTAAGAGCTCCTTATAATCTTTAAACTTGACGAGAGCTCCCTCCGGAAGGTCTATCCTGTTTATAGAGCAGAGCTCCTTAAGCCTTTCCAACTTTCAACTCTCCCCTTTTCCACTTTTCAATGTATATAGCCAAAATGGGAATTGAAGCAGGTCTTATTCCCTCAAGCCTTGCAGCCTGCCCTAAAGTTAAAGGCCTCATCTCCTTTAGTTTCTGCCTCTCTTCTACGGAAATAGGGACGAGGTCGTAATCAAAGTCTTCCGGAATCTTTACGTTTTCAAGTTTCCTAAACTTCTTTACCTCCTCAAGCTGCCTCTTTATGTAGCCCTCATACTTAACCTCAATCTCAACTTCCTCTAAAACCTCTTTAAGGAGCTCCCTATCTGCAAGGGAAAGCTCAAAGGGCAGGACTTTTAGCAGTTCACTTAACTTAACTTCAGGCCTTTTAAGGAGCTCGTAGGCACTCTTACTCTCCTTTACGGGAGTTGAACCTTCTTCCTCAAGAATCGGGTTAACCTCCTTAGGCTTTAGCTTAACCTCTTTAAGCCTTTCTATAAACACTTTAACTGCCTCATACTTCCTTTTAACCCTTTCGTACTGCTCTTTTGTCAAAAGGCCAAACTTATAACCGTACTTTGCAAGGCGGTAGTCGGCGTTGTCATACCTTAAAAGGAGTCTATACTCGGCCCTTGAGGTAAAGAGTCTGTAAGGTTCTCTAACTCCTTTATTTACAAGGTCGTCAATCATAACTCCTATGTAGGCCTCGTCCCTTCCCAAAACAAACCTCTCCTCTTTTCCCAAAGCTACTAAAGCAGCGTTTATACCGGCAACTATTCCCTGTCCTGCCGCCTCTTCATACCCTGTGGTTCCGTTAATCTGACCTGCGTTAAAAAGCCCTTTAACTATTTTTGTTTCAAGGGTAGGGTATAGGTGTCTTGGGTCTATGAAGTCGTACTCTATTGCGTAGGCAGGCCGTATTATCTCTGCCTCTTCAAGGCCGGGAATTGAGCGAATTATCGCAACTTGAACGTCGTAAGGTAAGCTCGTTGAGGTTCCGTTTGGATAGAACTCTACGGTATTCCTGCCCTCAGGCTCAACGAATACTTGGTGCCTCTCTTTTTCCGGGAACTTTACTATCTTGTCCTCTATTGAAGGACAGTAGCGAACTCCTACTCCGCTAATTAGTTTACACTCTCCGTACATAGGGGAGCGGTGGAGGTTTTCCCTTATTATCCTGTGGGTTTCTGCAGTAGTGTAGGTTAACCAGCAAGGGAGTTGCTCTATTTTCCTCGGAGTAGTCCAGTAGGAGAAAAAGGGAGGAGGAGTGTCTCCGTCCTGCCTTTCCATCTTTGAAAAGTCAATGGTCCTCCCGTCTATCCTGGTAGGAGTTCCTGTTTTTAACCTGCCCACTCTAAAGCCGTGTCTTTCGTAAAAGGAGCTCAACTTGTTTGCGGGAGGCTCCCACATCCTCCCGCCTTCAAACTCTTGAAAGCCGATAAATATCTTTCCCCTTAAGAAAGTCCCGGCAGTTATAACTACTGCTTTAGCCCCGTAGCGGGCTCCTACGTTGGTAATTACTCCCTTAACTTTCCCTTTCTCAACAATTACGTCATCTACTATCTGCTGAATTACCTTTAGGTTGTCTGTGTTCTCTATAACTTGCCTCATCCTCTTCCTGTAGGCTTCCTTATCTGCCTGAGCTCTGGGAGCTCTAACCGCCGGCCCCTTTTTCCTGTTTAAGAGCCTAAACTGTATTCCCGTCTCATCTATGTTCTTTGCCATCTCGCCGCCTAAGGCGTCTATCTCCCTAACTACGGTGCCCTTTGCAACTCCTCCAATTGAAGGGTTGCAGGCCATTTCGGCGATTTTGTCAACGTTAACGGTAAAGAGGGCAGTTTTACAGCCCATTCTTGCTGCCGCTAAAGCTGCTTCGCAACCAGCGTGGCCAGCTCCAACAACTATAACGTCAAAGACTTCGTCCCACATCTCTTAGTCTCCCTTAAAACCAGAGCTCCACCTTAGCTCCCCTTCCAGCTTTAAGGAGCTTAGAAGCGTTTGCCATGTAGGCAACTATTTGAATGTGATTTTCAGGGTTAACCCCTATAAAGAGCTCCCCCCTTTTAAACCCTGCAAATCCCTCAGAAGACTTTTCAACAACCACTCCGTTAATGACTGCCTTTTTAGGGAGAGCTCCCTTAAACTCAAAGTTAAGAATTAAGTTTCCAAAGTAGTCAACGTCTAAAACTACGCACTCGTACTTTCCCCTTTCAACCTCTTTAGGAGGAGGTAGGCGAAATCTCTTTAAACGGGAGAGCTCCAGCCTCTCTCCCAAGTGACGGGCAGATTGAAGTTTTGAGAGCTCCGCCGCTACGGGTGCAAGCTCGTTTCTGGTTCTAAAGTTCCCCCTTCCTTTAATGTAGTAATGGTCTGCGGTTATAAGGTAAAGGGCTTGAGGCTCTTCTTCCTCAAACATTAAGCTCCCTATGCCGTTATTGGGACACACCACAAAATACCTCTCAGTAGATACGATAACGGGCTCAGCCGAAGGGTCAGGGTCAACCATGCAGAGGAAGACAGTTCCCGTAGGAAAATACCTGTAAGACCACTTAAGCTTTAAGGCTCCGTCAACGACGTCAAAAGGCCTTACTTGATGGGTAATGTCAACAACTTTAACCTCAGGAGCAACGGAGCTTATAACGCCGTGAACGGTTCCTGCGTAGTGGTCTTTAGTTCCAAAGTCTGAAATAAGAGCAACAATCCTCTCCATTAAAGACCCTCCCGTGCAATCTCAGTCAGACTTTTAAGCTCCTTTTCAAGTTTAAGCCCCATCTCCTCTTCACTTGAAAAGTCCTCGGGCCTTAAAGGACTTCCCAGTAAAACCTTACACCTTGAAAAGGGTTTTGGAATTTTAAACTTATCCCAAGAGTTTAAGGTAAAACAACTACTACAAGCAAATGTAAGAGGGTAAATGGGAATCCCTGAAGTCAAGGACAGCTTAACAACTCCCAACTTAACCTTTTCCCTTGGCCCCCTAGGACCGTCTGGAGTTATGGCTACACAGTAGCCCTCTTTTAACAGTTTTAACATCTTAAGGAAAGCCCTTTCCCCTCCTTTACCTTTTCCAGTAGAACCCCTTACCGTTTTAAAGCCAAGCTTTTCAACTATATTGGCTATTAACTCTCCGTCCCTGTGCCTGCTTATAAGGATTGCGACCTTATCTGAAAACTCCTTTAAGGCAAAGGGGAGCAAGAACATCCTACCGTGCCAGAAGGCGACTATACAGGGAAACTCAGGAGGAGAGAGGAACTCTACTTCAACCTTTAAGGTTTTAACCAGTAGCTTAGAAACCGTTAGTAAGAGGAACTCTTTACCTAAGCTCAAAGCAAACCTTTAAATTAACCTGTTTCAGTTTTACTCCCTCCGGAAAAGGCTTAAAGGGAATAGACTTATAAACAGCCGAAATTACAGACCTGTTAAAAACTATATCCTTTGATAATTCTACTATATCCAGTTCCTGAAGGTTGCCCTTTCTGTCTATAAGCAACGAGATAATAGCCTTCCTTTTGGCCGAAGTTCTGTAGTAAGGGAGCTCCCAATTATTCATTATCCTATCCCTTACTTGAAGTAGATAAGGAGTAAGCCTATTGAAGGAAACCCTTAAGCTGGAATCGGCCTTACTTTTGCCTGGAAAAGAAACCTTCAAGCTCAAAAAAGCCCTTCCGTTTCCGGAACTCTTGCTCATTAAGGGAAGACTACCTGTAATTCCAGCTAAACCTTGCTTAGGAAGGTTCTTAACCTCTCCCCTTTTTACCACTTTAACCTTATTAGAAGCTAAGTTCTGATAAGTCCTCCTAGAGGACTTCCCCTTTGCTGGTAAGGAGGCTGAAGAGCTTTCATTCTTCAACTCTTTACCCTTTGAAGACTTTAAACCCACAAAGTTAGACTTTACATCCAAGTCAAAAGTTAAGGGAACAACGCTTACCACTTGGTAAGACTTGGGGGAGAGCTCCAACTTTAAAGCTAGAACCCCAAAAACGAAAGCGTGAATCAAAAGAGAACAAACAAAGGACATTAAGTCAAGTTTAGAATACCTTCCCACCCTTTTACCTTGTTCTTATTTAGTGGAGCGGGCGACGGGACTTGAACCCGCGACCCTCAGCTTGGGAAGCTGATGCTCTACCACCTGAGCTACGCCCGCCCTATT
>JALSNF010000025.1 GCA_026987115.1 Desulfurobacteriaceae bacterium | reverse complement strand
TCGTTAACTTCCCACTCCTTCATAGGGGAGAACCTTATTTTCCCTCCGTCTGCTCCGCCTCTTTTGTCAGAATCCCTGTAAGTTGAAGCAGAAGACCAAGCTACATAAAGTAGGTCTCTTAAAGGGAGATTGCTTCTTCTCATTAAATTTTTAAGCTCCCTTATCTCCTCTTCGCTAAGGTAAACCCTCTCTTTATCACTTAAAGGTTCTTGCCAAGAAAAGAGTTTATTTGGCTTTTCTTTCCAAATGTACCTTCTTTCCGGCCCCAAGTCTCGATGAGTTAGCTTAAACCAGCTCTCAGCAAAGGCTTTTTCAAATTTGTCAGGGTTCTCTAAAAACTCTTTGGCTATTTCCCTGTAGATTGGGTCTTCCCTTAAGGCAAGGTCTGTAGTTAGCATCATAGGTTTATGTCTTTTGGTCGGGTCGTAGGCGTCTGGTATGATTTCGGGAGCTCCCTTTGCTACCCACTGCCACAGACCTGCCGGGCTTTTAGTAAGTTCCCACTCGTACTTAAAAAGGTTTTCAAGGAAGTCAAGACTCCACCTCACGGGAGTTCTCGTCCAGGTTAGTTCAAACCCGCTGGTTATAGTATCTGGCCCTTTTCCGGTCCCACAACGGTTCTTCCAACCAAAGCCTGCTTCTTCAACAGGTGCTTGGTCTGGAGCTTCTCCTAAGCATTCCATAAGCCCTGCTCCGTGGCACTTTCCAAAAGAGTGTCCCCCTGCTATAAGGGCTACGGTTTCTCTATCGTCCATACCCATAAGCTTGAAGGATTCTCTTATCTCAAGGGCCGCCTCTTTAGGAATAGGTCTTCCTTGGGGACCTTCAGGGTTTACGTATATTAAGCCCATCGTTGAGGCGGCAGTGGGGAGCTCCCTATTTTCCTTTAAAGACCTTTCTCTTTTAAAGAGCTCTAGTTCCTTTTCGTAGTAGATGTCCTCTTCAAAGAGGTAAGCGTCAAGTCTTCCTCCTGCGAAACCAAGGGTTTTAAAACCCATTGACTCAAGGGCAACGTTCCCTGCCAGTATTATTAGGTCTCCCCAAGAAACTCTAAAACCGTACTTTCTCTTTACAGGCCAAAGTAGCCTTACTGCCTTATCAAGGTTAACGTTGTCTGGCCAGTCAAAGATAGGGTAAAGCCTTAAAAGTCCTCTATTTGCTCCCCGCCTTCCATCCCTTATTCTGTAAGTTCCGGCACTGTGCCAAGCGAGTCTTACAAAAAGGCCCCCGTAGTGCCCAAAATCTGCAGGCCACCAGCTTTTGGAGTCTGTCAGAACTTTCTCAATGTCTTTTTTTAGCTCGTCAATGTTAAGGTTCCCAAAAGCTTCTTTGTACTCTTTTGGCTCTATAGGAGAAAACGTATTACCTCCTTGAGCCAAGAGTCTAACCTTTAACTTCCTCCTTTTTCCCATGATACCTCCTTGTAATTGCAATTTAATTTCATTTACACTTAAAAGTAATTTAACTCAAGAAGGGGGAAAATGCAAGTGGAAAGGTCAGAAAAAGGAGAGAGAAAAGGAGGGAAGAAAGAGCTAAAGGAGCTCTTTTAGGATTTTAAGGGCAGCCTCTTTTGGGTTGGGAGCTCTCGTTATAGGCCTTCCAACGACGATATAGTCTGTTTTAAGCTCTTTTGCTTCTTTGGGAGTTAAAACCCTTTTCTGGTCGTTCTTTTTGGCCCAAGAAGGCCTTACCCCAGGAGTTATCGTTAAGAAATCACTTCCAAGGCTTTCTTTAACTTCCTTTACTTCCCTAGGCGAACAAACTACTCCGTCAAGTCCAGCCTCTTTTGAAAGCCTTGCAAGGTTTAAAACCTCCTCCTCTAACTTCCTCTCTATTCCCAGTTCCTTTAAGTCCTCTTCCTCCATACTGGTTAACACGGTAACTGCGATAACTAATGGTCTATTTACTCCGAGCTTTTCTGCGTATTCCCTGTTAAAACGGGAAACTTCTTCCATTAACCTTCTTCCACCTAAGGCGTGTAAGTTGTAAAGCCAAACTCCCTCTTCAATTGCAACCTTTGCCGCAGACTTTACAGTGTTGGGGATGTCGTGGTATTTAAGGTCTAAAAAGACCTTCTTCCCTCTCTTTGAAAGTTCCCTTAGAATTTCCCTTCCTTCGCGGGAAAAGAGCTCCAACCCTACCTTATAGTACTCCACCGCATCAGAGAGTTCATCTACCAGCCTTAAAGCCTCTTCTTTGGAGCTAAAGTCAAGGGCAACTATGAGCCTTGTCTCCATTAAAACTCCTCTATCATACAAACAAAAGTTGGTTTAAGTATAACGCTAAGCTGGTCTATCTCCTTTACCGCCAAGTTTATTTCCCTCTTCCTGGCTGGGTGAGTGGTCATAACAACCGGAACCCCGCCGTTAAAGGCAACTCCCTTTTGAAGGGCCATTTTTATACTTATCTCATACTTACCCAGTATTTGGGCTATCTTAGCCAGAACTCCCGGCCTGTCAACTGCGGTAAACCTTAAATAAAAGCTTGAGGTAAATTGGTCTGGCTCCCTTATCCTTAAATTGCTGCCTTTAAAGAGACACTCTGGAGCAAAGAAGGTGTTTCCAACTGCTACGTCAACTATGTCGCTTACTACGGCGCTTGCAGTAGGCTCGCTACCAGCCCCTTTACCGTAGTAAAGGGTTTCTCCCACAAAATCTCCCTTTATAAGGCAGGCGTTAAAAACCCCGTTAACGCTTGAAAGTATGTTCTCTTCGGGAATCATAGTTGGGTGAACTCTAACCTCAAGGGCTCCCTCAACCTCCTTTGCGATTGCCAAGAGCTTAACGCTGTAGCCAAACTCTTCCCTTGCAATTTCAATGTCTAAAGGGGTTAGCTCCTTAATCCCTTTAACGTAAACGTCTTCAGTTTTAACCCACCTGCAAAAAGCTAAACTTGAGAGAACGGCTATCTTGTGGGCAGCGTCAATACCTTCAACGTCTAAGGTAGGGTCTGCCTCAGCGTACCCTTTCTCCTGAGCCACCTTTAAGGCCTCGTCAAAAGAGAGCCCCTTTTGGCTCATTTGGGTTAGTATAAAGTTGGCGGTTCCGTTTATTATGCCGTAAATTCTTTCTATCCTGTTTCCTATTAGGCCTTCCCTTAAGGCTTTTATAACAGGTATTCCCCCTCCAACGCTTGCTTCATACTTAAGGCTAACTTTGTTTTCCTTAGCAAGGTTAAAGAGCTCCTGGCCAGAGCTTGCAAGAAGTGCCTTGTTTGCAGTTATAACGTGCCTTTTCCTTTTTAAAGCTTCCTTTATAACCTCCTTAGCAATGCCGGTTCCTCCTATCAGCTCAACCACCGCATCACACTCAACTTCCTTAACTGCCTTTAAAGCATCGTCAAAAAACTTTTCAGGTTTAACGCCTAAACTTAAAACCTTATCTTTATTTAAATCTGCCACAAAGGCTATCTCTATCTTCTTCCCCGTTCTCTCCTCTATTAACTTACAGTTTTCGGTTAAGAGCTTAACAACGCCGCTTCCAACGGTTCCACAGCCGGCTATTCCTACCTTAAAAGCCACCTTCCCTCCTTAAACTTTTATGTTCCTTAAACCGTACTTTTCAAAGGCTCGCTTTATCCCCCTAACTGCCTGCTTTATCCTGAGCTCATTTTCAACTAAGGCAAAGCGAACGTAATTGTCTCCGTACTCCCCAAAACCTACACCGGGAGAGACTGCTACTTTACCGTCAAGGAGAAGCATTTTCGCAAACTCTAAAGAGCCCATACTACGGAACTTCTCAGGTATTTTCGCCCACACAAACATGGTAGCTTTAGGGCTCTCAACTGGCCACCCTATCCTATTTAGGCCCCTTACAAGGGTATCTCGCCTTTTCTGGTATATGTTCCTGTACTCTTCAACGCAGGACTGGTCCCCCTTTAAAGCAATAATAGCGGCAATCTGTATAGGCTGGAACATGCCGTAGTCTAGGTAGCTCTTCATCCTGTAAAGGGCGTGTATTATCTGGCTGTTTCCTGCGGCAAAGCCTACCCTCCAGCCTGCCATTGAGTAGGTTTTGGATAAAGAGTAAAACTCAACGGCAACGTCCTTTGCACCTTTCACTTGGAGAATGCTGGGGGGAACATACCCGTCAAAGGCAATTTCTGCATAGGCTAAGTCCTGAATAACTATCAGGTTGTTATCTTTAGCAAAGTCAACTACTTTCTCAAAGAAAGGAAGGTCAACTGTTGCAGTCGTAGGGTTGTGGGGGAAGTTGAGAATTAAAACTTTAGGCCTAGGCCAGCTCTCTTTGTAAGCTTTTACTATTGACTCAAAGAAGAGCTCTTCGTCAAACTTACCTTCCTCAGTTAAAAGGGGAACGTTCCTTACATCTCCCCCCGCAATTATTATTGAATAAGGGTGAATTGGGTAAGCTGGAGTAGGAACGATTGCAACGTCTCCCGGGTTTATTAGGGTAAGTGCAAGGTGTGCAAGGCCCTCTTTTGAGCCTATGGTAGTTATCACTTCTGTTTCCGGGTCAAGGTCAACTTGATACTTCCTCTTATACCACAAGGCTAAAGCTTCTCTTAGCTTAAAGAGCCCTTTAGTTTGAGAGTACCTGTGGTTTTTTGGGTTTTGTGCAGCTTCACAGAGCTTATCTACAATGTGTTTAGGGGTTGGAAGGTCCGGGTTTCCCATTCCAAGGTCAACTATGTCTTCCCCTGCTCTTCTCAGTTTCATTTTAAGCTCGTTAACTACTGCAAAAACGTAAGGAGGAAGCCTGTCTATTCTCGCAAATTGGAACTCTGGCATTTCTTTCTCCAAGTTGCCTTTAGGTGATTGGTTATTATAACCTCTTTGCTAAAATAGCCTAAGCAGGTGAACGGGAAGTCTGACGCTGTTTCTGCAACCATAAGTAATAAGGAACCTGCAAGCCGAAGACGGGCTTGACAAAGCTTTCTTTACTCTGAGGGTTAAGGTGATTAGGGTTTTCCTGTTTTTTCTCCTGTTCTCCCTAAGTGCCTCTGGGGCAGATAGGATAGTTTCCCTTTCCCCTGCGCTTTCAGAGCTCCTTTTTTACCTTGGAGCCAAAAACAGGGTAGTTGGAGTGAGCAACTACTGCACGGCTAAGGAGTGTAAAGGCAAGGTTAAGGTTGGAGGTATCGTTAACCCCAATGTTGAAGCCGTTTTGTCTTTAAAACCGGACCTCATCCTTTGCACGACTATGACTCCAGAGAGGGTCTGCAATCTTTTTAGGAAGTTTGGAGTTAAAGTCTTAAGAATTAGGCTCGTGAGTTTAGAAGACCTTAAAGTGGCCCTTAAGGAGCTCTCAAGGGAGGTAGGAGCAAAAGAAAAGGGTGAGCCTTTAGTTAGGCTCTTAAGGGAGAGAGCAGGAGAGCTTAAGAGTTGTTTAAAGGGTAAAAAGGTCGTAGTTTTGCTCTCTTTAAAACCTCCAATCGTTGCAGGGAGGGACAGCTATATAGGGGAGCTCCTTTCTACCGCCGGAGCAAAAGTAATACCCAGCGGAACTTTCCTCCCGGTTTCTTACGAGTTTCTGATTAACTCAAAGGCAGACCTTTTAATATCTTTTTGCGGTTGTTTAAAGGGGTTAAAGTGCGTTGATTTATCAAAGGAAAAAGAGCTCTTTTTCCACTTAAGCCCACTGCTAATTAAAGGACTAGGAGTTTTAAGGAGGAGAGTTTGTTTAAAGGGTTAACTCTCCTTGGAGCCCTCTTTCTCCTCTCTCTCCTTTTCCTCTTTTGGGGAAGTCCCAGCAGGGAAGTATTGCTACTTATAAGGCTTCCAGAACTCTTGGTTTCTCTCTCTTTCGGAGCTCTCCTTTCACTTTCAGGTGCCGTTTTCCAAAACGCTTTAAGAAACCCCTTAGCAGAACCTTACACTTTAGGAATTGCCTCTTCAAGTGCTCTCGGAGCAACTCTTTCTGTCTGGCTTGGGTTAAGGCCGGAAGCGGGAGCTCTCCTTTTCTCGCTTTTCTCAGTGGCAATACTGCTTTTCGCTTTTAAGCTCTTTAAAACTCCCCTATCCCTACTCCTTTTTGGAGTAGGCCTAAGCTCCCTCTTTTCCTCCTTAATCCTCTTTATCTATTCACTTTTACCCTCTTCAAGCCTTCAAGACGCCCTCTACTTTACGCTTGGCTTTATAACTCCCGTTAGCTTAAAACTCTCTCTCTTCCTCCTCTTCCTCTCCCTACTGGCCCTTATTCTATGTTTAAGATTTCACAAAGAAGTAGGGCTTCTCCCCTTAGGAAGCGAAATTGCCTACTTTTCGGGAGTTGAACCGGGCAAGACAACGGCTCTACTCCTTATAAGCCTATCACTCCTTCTTTCCCCCTTCATCTCAAACTTCGGAATCGTCGGATTTGTAGGCATTGCCTCTCCCCACGGAGTAAGGCTACTTGGATTTAGGTCAGGCTACTCTTTTATCCTCCTTTCCTTTGCTTTTGGAGCTCTCTTCACCCTCCTTTCCCAGTTTTTGGCAAAGAACCTCTTTTATCCCAACTTGTTCCCGGTAGGGGCCGTTTCGGCTCTCTTTGGAGCTCCCTTCTTCCTCTACCTCCTTTGGAGGTATTCAGGTGCTAGAAGTTAAGGGACTCTCTTTTGGGAAGATACTAAAGGGAATCTCCTTTAAAGCTGAAGCAGGTCAGGTTATAGGGGTTTTAGGGAAAAACGGAGCCGGAAAGAGCACCCTTTTAAAGTGTTTAGGAGGGTTTTACAGCTACGAGGGAGAAGTTAAACTCTTTGGAAGGGAGCTCTCGTCTATACCTTTAAGAGAGAGGGTTAAACTCGTAAACTACCTCCCCCAGAGTTTTAACCCTACCTTTGACTATAAAGTCAAAGAGTTCCTCTACCTATCTACAGGGGTAGAGGTTGACGACGCTACCCTTTCAAAGTTTGGAGTATTGAAGCTAAAGGAGAGGAAACTCTCTTTACTAAGCGGAGGAGAGAGGGTAAAGGTCCTCCTTTCAAGGCTTGAGCTCATCTCTCCGTCAGTTTACCTCCTTGACGAACCATCGGCCTACTTAGACCCTTGCGTTATCTCACTACTTACATCTTACATAAGGGAGCTCTCAGAAAAAAAGAAAATCGTCTTTATAGTCTCCCACGATGTTGACTTTGTATTTAAAGTTTCAAATCTTTTTTTGGGAATAAAAGAGGGAGAGCTCCTCTTTTTTGAAAAGAGAAAAGGGGCAAAAGAGAAGCTAGAGGAACTCTTTGAGTGCCAGTTAGAAAATAAGGAGGTAGTAGATGAGGAAAAGACTAATAGTTTTAAGCCTAATTGCCCTAACAGGTAAAAGCGCCCTTGCTCAAGAAGAAGTCCTCATTACGGCAAACAGGGTTCCCCTACCTGAAGAGTCAATAACAGAAGACTATAAAGTCATAACAAGAGAAGAGATAAAAAAGTACGGTTTAACCAGCATAGCAGACTTGCTCAAGTACGTTTCAGGAGTTTTCATATCCTCAAACGGAGGATTTGGACAGCCAACGAGCGTATTCGTTCAAGGGTTAGGTTCAGAAAAAGTGCTGGTAATGGTAAACGGCGTTCCCGTTTACGACCCTTCAACACCCAAAGCCAGCGCAAACTTTAACTACATAGACCTTTCCAACGTTGAAAGGATTGAAATCATAAAAGGACCTCAAGGAGCCCTCTACGGCTCAGAGGCAATAGCAGGAGTCATAAACATAATAACCAGAAAGCCAAAGAAAAGGGAGGCAAGCCTATCAGTTGAAGGGGGGAAGTACAAAACATTTAAAGAAAACCTCTACTTTGGCCTTCCTTTAAAAGAAGGCTATCTGGCCTTCAGCCTTACAAACTTTAAGACAAACGGCTTTAGCGCAACAAACAGCAAATCCTCCGCTTACGAGCCTGACAACGACGGATACAGGTACAAAACCGGGTGGCTTTCCTTTGGCTACGAGCCGACCGACTGGCTGAGACTAAAGGGAGACCTTAAAGTTAAAGGAGCAAGCGTTGACTTTGACGCAAACTATCCCAGCTATTCAATTCCAAAAGCAAAGAACACTTACGACAACCTCTTTACAGACCTAAAGCTTGACGCAACCTTAAGTGAAAGGTTTGCAGTAAGTGCAACTTTCGGGAACAACAGGGACTACAGGAATACCCCTTACGGAGTTTACGACGGAATAGTAAGGTACGCCTCTATTCAGCCAACCTATTACCTCTTTGACAACCTATTTATAACGGGAGGCGTAAACTACAGGCAAGAAGTTGCAGAGTTTGGAAGTCAGGCTTCTGCCCACTTAAGGTCTGGATTTATTGAAGTTCACGGTAGCTACGGAAATCTAGTTGCCACAGGAGCTTTAAGGAGGGACCTTCACAGCACTTTTGGAGGAAAGACAACCTACAAGCTCTCTTTAGGCTATACCTTAAGCAAAACCTTAACGACCTTTAAAGCCCAGTACGGAACCGGCTTTAGGGCTCCTTCCCTTTACGAGCTCTACGCACCCCGTTACGGGAACAGAGAGCTTAAACCTGAAAATAGCGAAGGCTACAGTTTAGGTATCTCTCAAAAGCTTCCTTTCCTTCCACTGAAAGTCTCGTTAACCTACTTTAAAAACAGAGTTTGGAACTTAATAGACATGCCTTGGTGGCAGGGGATTTACACCTACAAGAACTACAACAAAGCAATAACCGAAGGAGCAGAAGTTAAAGGAAGTCTGAGGTTAACAGAGGGAGTTTCCCTATACGGAAGCTATACCCACTTAAGGGCAAAAGACTATAACCCTGCCACAAACTCTTGGGAAAGGCTGGCAAGGAGACCAAAGTTTAGCTACACTTTGGGCCTTAAAGGGAAAATAGGTAAAGTCAACCTCTCAACTTGGCTCTTACACTACTCAGACAGAGAAGACGGAAGCCACACTTTAGGGGGATTTACGACCTACAACTGCTACCTCTCTTACCCTGTAAACGAAAAGGTCAAAATCTACTTAAAAGGTTATAACTTAACAGACAAGAAGTACGAGCTTGCCTACGGATACAACACTATGGGGAGAGCTCTATTTGTAGGAACCACTTTTACATTTAGGTAAAGATGAGAGTATTAATAGTAGGAGCTTCAGGTTTTATAGGTTCTCACCTTTTAAAAGGGCTAAAAGGGAAACACAGCTTATTTGCAGTTTCAAGGAAGAAGGTAGAGGGAGCTCCCTCTTTCTCCTTCTCAGACCTAACTTACGCCTTTAAAAGCGTAAAGCCAGAGGTTGTAGTTAACTGTGTAGGAATTTTAAGGGAAGAGGGAGGAAACACCTTCAAAAAAGCCCACGTTGAAGTTGTAAGAGAGCTAGTAAAACTCTCAAAAGGGAGTTCTGTAAAGAAGTTCGTTCAAATTTCAGCTTTAGGAGTTGAAAAGAGGAAAAGCCAATACCAGAAAACAAAGTGGGAAGGGGAGAAGTTAGTAAAGTCTTCTAGGATTCCCTACCTAATACTTAGGCCTTCAATAGTGTTGGGGAAAGGACAAAAACTATACGAAGACCTTAAAAAACTCTCTAAGTTCCTGCCAATTCTGGTAGCCCCAAAAATGAAAGTTCAACCTGTTAAAGTTGAAGAAGTAGTTAAAGCCGTTGAAAAAGGAATAAAGTGCCAGCTTCAAGGAGTGGTTCCCCTCTGTGGAGAGGAAGTTATAACTATGAAAGAGCTCTTTAAGAGAGTTTTAACTGAGCTTAAAGTTAATAGAGCGGTAATTGAAGTTCCAAAACCTCTCCTTTTTCCAGTTGCACTCCTCGGTCTCTTTGGATTTAGCTTAGACCAGTATAAAATGGTTGAAGACAACACATGCAGGGAGGAGAAAGTTGGAGGAGCTCTTTGAGATAGGGGAAAAGGTCTTAAACGGAGAACTCCCCCTTGAAGCTCTAGAAGGATATCCCGAAGTCTTAGGGGAAAGGGAAGAGTTTGAAGCTCCCCTTAGGCGTTCTGCGTTAATGGTTTCAGCAGACAGGTTAAAACACTTAAAAAAAGCCTTTATGAGAGAAGCAGACGTTATAAACTTTAACCTTGAAGACGGTGTAAGCGAAAAGAACAAAGAGTTTGCAAGGCTCTTTTTAAGGAAGTTCTTGGTCAACTCTGACCTTAAAAGTGATAAAGAGGTAGTAATCAGGGTAAACCCCATTGACTCTCCGTTTTTCTACCAAGACCTAACCTATCTCCTCCCTGTACTTCCCCACGCTTTTAGATTGAGCAAAGTAAAAACTCCTGAAGACGTTGCGGCTCTTGACAAGCTCTTAACCTCCTTTGAAAAGAGCAGGGGAATTGAAGAGGGTTTCATAAAAATTCACCTCTCCATAGAGACCCCAGAAGCTCTAAACAGTTTAAACTCTATTCTTAAAGCCTCAGAGAGGGTAAAGGCTGCATACCTTGGGATTTTAGACCTGTTTGCCTCCTTAGGACTTCCCCAATCTAAAGAGGCGGGGGCTTTAGGAAACTACATAAGGGAAAAGTTCGTATTTGAGTGTAGGAGTTTAGGAGTCCATCCCATAGCACCAGCCTATCAAAACTACCAAGACTTAGACGGCTTCAAAGAAGAAGCACTAAAGGAAAAGGAGCTGGGATTTAAGGGCAAGATGTGTATCTCAGTAAAGCAGGTTGAAGTTGCAAACGAAGTGTTCTCTCCTTTACCGGAAGAGGTAGAGAGGGCAAAGAAAATCGTAAAGCTATACCAAGAGGCAGAGAGAAAGGGAAAGGGAGGAATAACCTATCAAGGAGAGTTTATAGACCAGCCAATATACAAAGGCGCCCTCTCTTTACTAAGACAAGTAGGCCTTAACGAGTCCTTCTAAGTTTTCCCAGAGGGTCTTTACAGCTTGAGAAGGGGTTAGGTCTTTTCTCCTTAAGGCAAAGAACTTTCTATTAATTTTAAGCTCATTAATATTAACGACCTTCAAGAGACCAAGCTTAACCTCTTCCTCTACAGAACACCTTGATACTAAACCAAAGCCGACTCCCTTTTTAACCGCCTCTTTTATCGCAGTATTACTGCCTAAGTAAGCAACGATTTTAAGGTCAGCAAGGTAAAGGTTAACCTCCCTTAAGGCATCTTCAATCGTTTTCCTCGTCCCTGAATCCTCTTCCCTAAAAAGAAGGGGGAGTTTTTGGAGCTCCTTTAGGTCTATCTCCTCCTTTTCGTAAGATGGAGGAGCTACGAGCACTATTTCGTCTTCCACAAGCTCTTTCACCTCAAACCTGTCATCTGAAGGGAAAACCCCAACGAGGCCTAAATCGTACTTTGGAACGGAGCTCCTCATTGCGTTTATAACCTTGTTTGAGTCTAATATTTCAACGTAAAAGAGGGTCTCTGGTAGGAGCTCATTCAACTCCTTTAAAATACCTGGTATTAGATAGTCTCCAGGTATGTTGCTTGTAGCTATTCTAACTGTCCCTAAAGTCTTCCTTGAGGAGGAAAAGAGCTCAGCTAAAGCCTCCTCTCTCTTTTTCAAAATCTCAACGGCGTGCCTGTAAAGGAGCTTGGCCTCTTCGGTAGGAACTATCCTCCTTCCCAGCCTGTCAAAGAGTTTCTTACCTAAAGTATCTTCCAAGTTCTGTATGTGAGTGCTCACGGTAGGCTGGGAAATACCAAGCTCTTGGGCAGCCCTTGAGAAACTGTTTGTCTCAAATACCTTAACGAAAACTTCAAGCTGTCTTATGTCCATAGCTTACTCTAAGCCTATTATCTTTAACGCTACGTCAACTACCACGAAGAAAAGGACTCCAGACATTATTATTGAAATCATAGTTCCAAATCCCCAGACTATAGGAGGAAGCTTTAGAGATTTAACGTACCTAACGTAGTAAAGGAAAGTTATTAAGGAAAAGACAGCTGCCAAGGCAAATTTAAGTCCCAAATACTCTTTAAGGTTTAAAAGTTTAGAGAATATGCCAAGGGGAAGGAGAGAGAACATTGTCATCATGTAAAGACCCACTACGGTTGCCCCTATTCCCAATCCCTTTGCTAAACCGTCGCTGAAACTTTTAGCCATCCCAACCTCCACTTTTAATCTTTGAATTTTTAATTATATTAAATTGAATTTTTTCTCTTTAAAATTGAAAGGTGGTTATCCTCGGGGGAGACCAAAAGCGAGGAATTACCTATTAACTTAAAAGCTTTGAAGGCTCCCCTTACCCCCGTTATCTCATCCCTTTCACCTACAAGGATAAGGGTTTTTAGTTTAAGCTCCTTAAAGTAAGGAGTAAGGTCAGAGCTTACAAAGCTCTTTAAGAGCTCCCTTGCCTTTTCTTCTATTAAAGAAGGCAGTTTTCCCCCACCGCCACAGAGCTCCCTAAAAAAGAGAACTCCCTCTAAAAAGTCCTTTTCAAGCCTCCTTAAAAACCTCTTTACAACGGCCCTTGGTTGAGAAAGGCCCTCAAACTTAGGAGTCGGAGAGTAAAGGATTAGGCCTCTAACCTTCTCAGGGTAGTAGTAGGCAGTTAAAGCAAAAACAGAAGCCCCCAAAGACCAGCCAACAAGGAATGAACCTTTTTCTATCTCTTTACCTACCTCAAGCGCAAGACGGTGAAGCTCTGTCTCTTTAAAGTGAGACTCCCCGTGGCCGGGGAGCTCTAAGTGGCGTGCTTCCTCAAAGGGAGTTCCCGTCCATACCTCTTTACTAAAGCTCCAACCGTGAAGAGTGTAGGTCATGAAGCTTTCTTTAATGCTCCCAATGAGGAGATTTTCCTAAAGAGCTGAAATTCCTTTATAACCTCAATTGCCCTCTTCATCTGGTTGTCTATCCTCTTTTCCTGCTCCTTCCTAATCTCCTCGGTCTTCTCAGGGTGCTCCTCTATCTCCTTAAACTCCTTTTTAAGAACCTTTATGTCCTCTTTAGAGAGCTTTACTTCTATGTCAGGCTCTATTCCCTTACCGTCTATGCACTTGTGGTTTGGCATGTAGTATTTCGCAGTCGTTATCTTAACAGCATAACCCATGTCAAGGGGATAGAGGGTTTGAACTGAGCCTTTTCCAAAGGTCTTTTCTCCAACGACTATTGCCCTGTCGTTATACCTGAGAGCTCCAGTAAGTATCTCTGCGGCACTTGCAGTTCCGCCGTTAACCAGCATTACAACAGGTATATTTAAAGGAATAAGGGGGTCGTGGAGGGAGTAGTATTTCTTTATGCTCTCAGGGATTCTACCCTTTGTATAAACTATAAGGTCTCCCTTTGGAAGGAAGTAGTCACTTATGGCAACTGCCGAGTCTAAAAGGCCTCCGGGGTTGTTCCTAACGTCAACTATTATCCCCTGAAGCTCCTTATCCTTCCTTAAGGCTTCAAGGGCTTTTTTAAACTCGCCCACTGAGTTTCTCTGGAACATAGTAAACCTTATGTAGCCTATGTTCCCATCAAGTATCCTGTACTTAACGCTCTGTATCTTTATAACGGCCCTCGTTATAGTAAAGGGTTTAGGCTCGTTCCAGCCTTTCCTCCAAATCCATATGGTTATCTTAGTTCCAGGCTTTCCTCTCATGAGTTTTACAGCTTCCGTTAAGGTCATGTTGGGGGTAACTTTCTTGCCGTCTATCTTGA
>JALSNF010000024.1 GCA_026987115.1 Desulfurobacteriaceae bacterium | reverse complement strand
ATAGCCTACGCCGCCTATTCAAACTACCAAGGACTGCTTTTAGGCTCCAACTTCTCAATAGGGGCACTATCAGATTCAGTTGAAAAGACCCAAAGGGAAGTCTTTAGGGTAATAGAAGAGTGCTTGAAGGTAAAGGAAGAGGAGTTTGAACTTGCAAAGCTTAAGCTCTTAAAGGGGGAGCTCTTTTTTAGGGAGGCTGGAGAAGCAGAGGCAGACTGGATAGGCTTTAGCGCAACTATACTTGGGAAAACTTACTCCTACGAAGAGCGCGCTGAAATGATAAGGAAAGCCAGGTACGAAGAGTTCTTAAAGAAGATATCCTTTCTAAAGAGGGAACCCCTAGTAGGAGTCCTTCTCCCTGAGGCAGGTTAAGTTCATCTCCTTGACTTTATACTCTCTTTTAAGCTTAGACAACTCTTCGTTTAATGTTCTTTTAACCTTTTCAGAGTAAAGTTTGCTCCTTATTTCCCAGTAAGCGTCTCCAAAGGAGAGCTCCCGAGAAGGAATCCTCTTTAACACTTTTATTAAGACGAGCCTTCCGTCTGAAAGCCTTAAAAGCCCTGTGTTTTCGTTCATACCAAAGACGAAAAGGGATATTGGATTGTCTTCCCCCTTCCTAACCTCTACTATTTTTCCTCCTTTTAAGGGAGCTCCTTCCTTAACCTCCCTTAAGAGTTCTCTTCCCTCTTTCAAGCTGGAGACTCCAAACACTTTAACCTTTGCCCTTTCTGGAGTTTTAAACTGCTTCCTGTGGGACTCGTAATACCGGTGCACCTCTTCCTCTGTAATCTTAATTTTCGGGAAAAGCTCCCTTTTAAAATCTTCAACAGCAAGGGCTTCTTTAAAACTTTCAAGGCTGTTTTTAAAGGTTTCTCTTCTGTCAAGAGCTTTCTCTTCAGCCTGTAGATACAAGGAATAAAGACTGAGAGCCTTTTTAACCTCTTCTTTGCTGGGCTTTTCTGGAAGTAGCGGCTTTAGGTCTTTAAAGTATATTTTTCTTCCCTTATACTCTGCTACCAGGTCCTTTGGAGAAGATGGGTTAAGTGTAAAAACCTTTAACCTTGAGTAAGCCTCTTTAAAGAGCTCCTCCCTTTTTAATGTAAACTCCTTAGCAAGGAGTGAAGCCTTCAAGGACTTTACCAAAGTTGGCGTTCTCTTCTCTTTTGGATATCTACTTAAAACCTCGTTTAGCTCTTCTTTGGAAACCTTTATTCCCTTTAACTCTGAGTTTAACAAAGAGTAAGCCAACGACTTTATCTTAAAGGCTTCCAACTTCTCCTTAACCTCAGGTTTCTTAAAGAAACCTCTCCTTTCGTGGTCAACCAGTATTAGAGTTCTATCAATAATCTTTTCAAGGAGCTTCCTCGGGTTTTCCCCGTAGTAGTTCTTCCACGCCCACTTTGGAATCTGGGACTTTACGTAGTTAAAGTAAGAATAGGTTATCTTATCGCTTCCCACCTCTGCAACTACCGTTGAAGGAAGACACTTTGCGTTTAAGTTTCCCCAGTAAACAGAAAAGAGAGCCGTTAGTAGAAGGGCTTTTTTCATTGCTCCTCCTTTCCCACTGCACTTTCTAAGAACCTCTCTACGGTTAATTCTACTGCTTTTCTCTCCCTTAAACACTCAATCCACCTCTTAGGGACTGCCTCTATTCCCAGAAAACCTCCAGAAAGGGAACCTGTTATAAAGGCTATTGCGTCCGTATCCCCTCCAAACTCCCCGTAGGAGTTAACCGCAAGGAGGAGGGCTTTCCTAAAGGAGTTGGGGTTTTTCAAGAAGATAAACAGGGCAGTTGAAAAGGCCTCAGGTGCGAAGGAGCCGTTCCCTATTAAAAGGGGAGCTTCCTTCTCACTTATCCCCTTTCTTAGGGCGCCTATTACCAGGTCAAGGTAGGCTTTAACCTGCTGACTTTTAGAGACTTCCCTTAAACTTTCAACGAAAGAGAGCTTTTCTTCAAGGGAGTTGAGAACTATTCCCCCTCCTACGACTTTTGAAACAGAGTAGGCTAAAACTCCTGCAAGGTCCGTTAAGGTTTCGTCCCTGTGGGTTAAAGAGGCTATGTACTTTCCTTCCTCGTAAGCTTCTAAGGGAGCGTCCCACCTGAAAAGGCCCGCGGCGGTAGCCGGGAGAGCTCCGTCAATGTCCGAAGCTTTAACTCTTGCCTCTTCGGGCTCTGCTCCTACGGCGTAAGAGAGAGCGGCGTTAATGTGAGCTCCTGAGGGGTATCTGTGTCTCTTTTCGTCTTTTACCCATTCAACGAGTTTTTCTATGTAGAGGTTTTCGTCAAAGTAGCCTTTTTCCCCGTAAACTTCCAAAGCTGTAAGGAAAACTTGAGATTCGTGGGAAAAGTCCCCTTTTTTAAGGTAAGGGCACACGGAGTTTGGGGAAGGTTCCAGAAATCCGATTATCGCTCCTCCGTAAGACCTTTTAACCTCCTCTTCTCCCATCTCCTCAACCAGAGTTCCTAAACTGTCCCCTATGACAGCTCCGAAAACACTCCCCTTAATCCTGTCTTTTACCAACTTAACCTCCGTTTTAAATTAAAATTTCTGACACATATAAAGTATTTCTATCTTTAAGGAGTAAGGAGTTGTTCAATCAAGATAGGGAACTTGCCTTAAGTCTTTATAAACTAAGGAACAGAAAGAGAACTTCTTTCTACATGTCCTTGCTAGTTCCTGGGCTTGGTCAAATATATCAAGGAAGATATCTTACTGGAATTGCCTTTCTGCTCTTTTTTCTCTTTCCTTTTTACTATCTTTACTTAATCGGGGATGTCCTCTCTTACGGTGGTGTGTCTATCTTACTGTCTCAGGCTCTCCTTTACCTCCTCCAGGCCTACGATGCAGGAAGGGAAGCTTTTAGGGAAACCTCTCCCTGTGAAGACTCCTGCCCCGCTAAGGTCAACGTTCCTTCTTTCATGGCCTTGTGCCAAGAAGGTAAGCTAAAGGAAGCTTATGCTTCTTTTATGGCGAGAGCTCCCTTCCCCTTCACTTTGGGGGAGCTCTGCCCTGCTCCTTGCGAAAAAAAGTGTGGAGTCCTCCCCCAAAGGCCTTTGAAAATTAGGGAGGTTCACAGGGAATTTGGAAAGGAAGTTTTAAGGGAGATTGAGGTTAAGGAGAGAGAGCCCTTTTTTGGCCTTACGGGTAAAAAGGTTGCAGTTGTAGGAGGCGGAGTTGCAGGACTTACTGTCTCCTATTACCTGGCTTCTTGTGGAGTTAGCGTTGAGCTCTTTGAAAAGGACAAAGAGCTTGGAGGAACTTTAAGGTTTGTTCCCCAATTTAAAATTGACAAGGAGCTCTTTAAAAAGGAAATCGCCTTTCTTACCTCCTTTAAGAACTTAAAGGTTCACTTAAACAGTGAAGTTTTATCAAGGCCTCCCGGTTTTGACCTTGTCGTCGTTGCCGTAGGGGCTTTAAAAGAAAAGAAAATCCCCTTTTCTTCGGAGAAGGTAATCTATCCCCTTGCGTTTTTAAGGGAACCTCCTCCTTTAAAAGGAAAGAGAGTGTTAATTATAGGTGCCGG
>JALSNF010000023.1 GCA_026987115.1 Desulfurobacteriaceae bacterium | reverse complement strand
CCTCGGCTTAAAAGGCTACGTCCTTAACTCAGAGTTGGGAGTAGTTGTTGAAGCAGAAGGGAAAAGGGAGAAACTCTTAGCTTTTTTAAAGAGACTTCAAGAGGAAAAGCCAAAAATCTCCAAGATATACTCCTTAGAATACAAGTTCCTTGAACCTGTAGGCTACGAAACTTTTGAAATAAAGGAGAGTAAAAGAGACAGCGAAGCTCAAGTAGCAATCCTGCCAGACATTGCAACCTGTAAAGAGTGTTTAAGGGAGCTCTTTGACCCTAAAAACAGGCGCTACAGATATCCTTTTATAAACTGCACCAATTGCGGCCCAAGGTTTACCATAATCCTTTCCCTTCCTTACGACAGGGAAAGAACAACAATGAAAGAATTTAAAATGTGCAAAGAGTGCCTGAGAGAGTACTTAAATCCTAAAGACAGGAGATTTCACGCTCAACCAAACGCTTGTCCAAAGTGTGGCCCTCACATGTGGCTGGTAGGAGAGGGAAAGGAGGTAGTAGCCACCAAAGAGGAAGCTCTCCTTAAAGCGGTAGAGATGATAAAGCAGGGGAAGATAATAGCAGTTAAGGGGCTAGGAGGCTTCCACTTAATATGCGACGCAACCAACGAAGAGGCACTTAAAGAACTCAGAAAGAGAAAACTAAGGGAAGAAAAGCCCTTTGCCGTAATGTTTAAAGACATTGAGCAGGTAAAGGAATACGCCTTCGTTGAAAGGGAAGAGGAGATAGCACTTACGGGAATAGAATCTCCTATCGTAATCTTAAAGAGCAAGGGGAAACTCCCTAAAGAAATTTCCCCTGACACAAACACGGTAGGAGCCTTCCTGCCTTACACTCCCCTTCACCACTTACTCCTTAAAGAGCTTGGTAGGCCCATAGTTGCAACCAGTTGCAACATAACAGACGAACCCATAATAAAGGACAACGACGAAGCAGTAGGGATAGTGGGGAAGATAGCAGACGGAGCTCTCCTCCACAACAGGGAAATAGCGCGAAGGTGCGACGATTCAGTAGTAAGGATAATAGGCGGTAAAAGCGTTCCTATAAGGCGTTCAAGGGGTTTTGCCCCTCTGCCCGTTCTCCTTCCCTTTCAGTTAAAAAGGAAGGTCTTGGCTTTAGGGGCCCACATGAAAAACACGGTAGCCTTGGGCAAGGGAAACAGAGTTTACCTTTCACAGCACATAGGAGACATAGACAACTATAAGGCCGAAGAGTTTTTAAAGGAAACCGTTAAAGACTTAATTAAACTCCTTGAAATTGAGCCGGAAGTGGTAGTCTGCGACCACCATCCCAAATACTTTACTACAAAGTGGGCCCAAGAAGCCTTTAAAGGAAAAGTGGTAAAGGTCTATCACCACCACGCCCACTTAATATCTGTAATGGCAGAAAACGAGCTGAAAGAGGACGAAGAGGTAATAGGCCTTGCGTTTGACGGAACGGGATACGGAGAAGACGGGACAATATGGGGAGGAGAGTTTTTAACCGCTACTTACACTAACTTTAAGAGGGAGCTCTCCCTCCTTCCCTTCCCCTTGGTAGGGGGAGACAAGGCAGTTAAAGAGCCGTTTAGGAGTGCAACATCCCTCCTCCTTAGTTCAAACATAGAGCCAGAGAGAGTTTTAAAAGTTGACAAAAGAAAACTCCACTTTATAACTAAAGCTTTAGAAAAGGGAATAAACTCCACCTTAACCTCAAGTATGGGAAGGCTCTTTGACGGGATAAGTGCAATTTTAGGCATAAAGTATGAAGTTTCCTATCAGGCTCAGGGAGCAATACTCCTTGAAGAAGAGGCACTAAAGAGCACAACAAGCAAAAGCTACACCGTAAAGATAGAAAAAGGGAAAATAGACTGGAGGGAAATGGTAAGGGAAGTAGTTAAGGACATTGAAAGGGGATTGCCAAGGCAAGAAATAGCAAGGAAGTTCCACAACTGGGTAGTGAACGCTTCAGTTATGGGAGCTCTCTTGATAAGGGAAAAAAGGGGAATAAACAAAGTTGCCCTATCAGGGGGCGTCTTCCAGAACAAACTACTAACGGAAACCCTAGAAGAGAAACTAAAGAAAGAGGGCTTTAAAGTAATAACCCACCAGATAGTCCCACCAAACGACGGGGGAATATCCTTAGGTCAGGCAGTTTACGGAGGCTTAATTGATAAAGAAAGTTAAGTTAGAAGGAATTCCTCTAACTGAAGGACACTCGGGCCTATATCTTGAAGTTGAAGGGAAAACAATTAAAAAGGGACTTTACTTTGCTTTGGTTCCCGTAAGGGGCTTTGAAACCCTCCTTTTAGGAAAGGAAGCCACTTCAGCTCCCACGATAACGAGTAGAATTTGCGGACTTTGCCAGATAACCCACTCAATAGCGTCAGCAAAAGCGATAGAGGACGCCTGCAACATAGAGGTTCCAAAGGAAGCAGAGGTCTTAAGGGAAGTTTTAGGCTTAACAGTTAGGATTTACAACAACCTACTCCACCAAATAACCGTCTCAGAAGACCTATTCCCTAACAAAAAAGAGCAACTCTCTTTCATAAGACAGGTTCAAAAAGTAAGGAAGTTTACGGGAGGAGTTCTAGAGTCAATAGGAGGAGAGATTATCCACTCTCCCAACGTAGTAATAGGAGGAATTAGGGAAACTCTACCGGAAGCTGTTAAGGAGGGGATTTTAAGGGAGGCAGAGGAGGTAAAAGGGGAGCTCTTAGACTCTTTTAAAACCTTTAAGGAAGCCTTAAACTCCCTGTGGAAAAGGTTAGGACTGAGAGAGGACTTTGGCAGCCACTCACTTAAGTTTTTCGCAACTGACAAGTTCTACTGCGGAGAGGAAAAACCCAGTTTAAAGGACTTTAAGTTCATTCCCCCTCAAAAACTGCTAACTGAAGACCTAAAAAGTAGGGCTTCAAACCTATTTCCCCTGTACAAAGGAGAAGAAGTAGAAACTGGTCCAAGGGCAAGGAAAGCTCTGTTTGAAAACTACAAGCCTAAAGGGGGAGTTAAAGAGCTCCACATTCTAAGGGGAGAAGAAAACATTGAAGCCCTTAACAGGATAATAGAGCTTTTAGAGAAAAACACATTTGAAGGGGAGCTCTGGAACAGAGAAAAGCCGACGAGCGACGGGGAAAAGTTGGGAATTGGAGTCCACGAAGCCCCAAGGGGAACGAACCTTCACTACGCAAAAGTGGATAAACTCGGAAAAATAGCATATTATAAAATTGTTGTACCAACGGAAATTAACTTCTTTGCGGTAGGCAGGGCCCTTGAAGGGGAAGAGGCAGAACTTAGCGAGCTTATAGTGAGAGCCTACGACCCCTGTATAGTCTGCTCTGCCCACTAAGGGAAGCTAAGATGTTCTTCAAAGACAAGGTACTAAACGAAGAAGACCTTAAATTGAAGATAGGCTTCTTCCACCTGTCAAGCTGTTCCGGCTGTCAAGTGGCCTTTTTAGACATGTTTGAGAAAATCGTTGAATTCCTTGACACAGTTGAACTTGTCTATTCAAACATGCTAACAAGGAAAAGAGAGATACCTTTTTTAGACGTAGCCTTTGTTGAAGGAGCTCTGTGCGTTGAAGAAAACTACCACTTAAGGCTAATTAAGGAAATTAACGAGAAGTCAAAACTTATAGTCTCTGTCGGAGCCTGTGCCTCCTTTGGAGGAGTAAGACGCCTTTCCTGCGGGAACCAGATGCCCCAACCTCAACACAACTCATTTATTCCTTTAACGGAAATTGAGCTAATAAAGAACAAGTTAAAGTACGCAATTCCCGGCTGCCCTCCAAATCCGTCCCTGTTGGAAAACTTCCTGCTGGCCTTGTTGGAACTTGACTACGACTTCCTTCAACCTTTTGAATTCATAGCATCCTCAAACGACGCTTCAGGCTTCAACCTCATTTCAGAAGTGGTAAACAAAGGCTTCTGCGTGGGCTGTGGAACCTGCGAAACTGCGTGTCCCACAAGGGCAATATCCTTTAGTCAAAGTTGCGGGAAACCAAACTTTACCCCTTCAACTTGCGTTCACTGTGGTTCCTGCTTAGCAGCTTGTCCCCAAAGCTTTAAACCCTACCCCCAGCCCACCTATTAACGGAGGAAAAGTGTTAAGGCTTGACGAGAGCTTCCTACTTGGGAAGTATAAAAAGGCATTTAAAACAGTAAGTAAGGAAGGAACCCCCATAGAAACTCTGTTTAACCTTATGTTCAGGGAAAACTTAATAGACGGCCTCCTAACTTACTCTAAGGAAAAGGGAAAAGTAGTCCCAAAGCTCATCTTAAGGGAAGGAGAGTTCCTCCAGCCCCAAGTTCCCTTTGGTTTTGGCCTTAACTCCCTCCTTAAAAAAGCAATTCAGAAATACAGGCTAAGTAAACTTGCAGTTTTCGGAACTTCGTGCGTCCTTGACGGGCTAAACAAAACCCAGTACTACGGGATAGGGTGCAATTGGGTAAAAACGGCGGTAGCTTTAAAAGTAGGGCAACTTTGCCTTGGAAACATAACGGAAGAGGGAATAAGAGCTCTCTTACTTCACCTTAAAGGCCGCGGCGAGAAACTTAAGAGGGCATTTATAGAAGAAAGAGAGCTAATCTTTCAAACGGATAAGGGGAAACTAAAAATCCCAATGGAAGTTCTCCACAAATACATTTTAAGTGCCTGCCGCTACTGCTTGAACTTAAGCTCAAGGGGAAGTGATATAACCTACGTTCAAAAGGAGAGAGAGAACGAAGGCCTTTTTATAATAAGGAGCGAAAGGGGATGGTACACGGTAGCAAAACTTCAAAAGAGAGCTCCCGGCGAACTAAAGTTAAAGGGTGCAGGCCAAGAAGAGGTAGATAGTTTAGTAAGCCTCCTTAGGGAAAAAATTTTGTTAAACATAGACTCAATAATAGACAGAGTAGAAATAGGGCTTCCAGTTCCAAAGTGGAGTGGAAACAAACTCAGGAAGTTTTATAGACTCTGGAATAGCATAGAAACTAGCGACTTTGAAGAGGAGGTGTTTTAATGGTTAACTACAAAACTTTAACCCAAGAAGAACTAACGAAAAAGGCAGAGCTCCTAAAAGTCCTAGGCCACCCAGAAAGACTTGCAATTGCCATCCTTACCATCAACAGGGAAATGTGCGTTAAAGAACTTGTTGAAACTTTAGGAATTTCTCAGCCGAAAGTATCCCAACACGTGGGAATAATGAAAGAGCTCAACATACTTCACAGCAGAAAAGAAGGCACAAAGGTTTTATACAAAGTTAAGGAGCAGCTAGTAAAGGAAATAATAAGCTTACTTTTTAAAAACTAAAATCTTTTCAGTTTCCTTTACCGTTTCCGTAAACCTTTAAGCCAACTTCCTTCCCCGTAAACCTGTAAAT
>JALSNF010000022.1 GCA_026987115.1 Desulfurobacteriaceae bacterium | reverse complement strand
TATAAAGAATTCCTTATATTATTTAATTCATCAAAGTGTTTATAATTTTATAAAGGTCAAAATTTAGAATAGTCTTGACTTTTAATCAAAGCCTCTCTAAAATGGAAAGTAAGAACTTAATTAAAAGAGGAGGGCAACATGAACAGAAGCCTCTTTTTAGGGGGAATACCCAGAACGACTTCCCGTAGAGGTTTCCTTAGAGCTTGTGCTATAGCTACTGCAGCAATGGGCCTTCCCATGGAAATGGTCCCAAAAGTAGCAAAAGCGGCTTCAGACCCAAAAAGGCCCAGCGTAGTATGGCTTCACTTCCAAGAGTGCACCGGTTGTTCAGAATCCCTACTTAGAGCTTCCCATCCAGACATTGCAACTCTCATACTTGACCTAATATCCCTAGACTATCACGAAACCCTCATGGCAGCAGCAGGAGAACAGGCAGAAGAGAACCTTGAAAAGGCAATAGAAAGAGGGAACTACGTTCTAGTAGTAGAGGGAGGAATTCCTCTAAAAGACGGGGGAGTTTACTGTAAAATAGCGGGAAAAACGGCCGTAGAAATACTTAAAAAAGCAGCAGAGAAAGCCCTTGCAATTATAACGATAGGAACTTGCTCTTCATTTGGAGGAATCCAAGCTGCAAAGCCCAACCCAACAGGTGCAGTAGGGGTGGACGAGATAATTAAAGACAAGCCAATAATCCACGTTCCAGGCTGCCCTCCAAACCCTCACAACTTCCTATCAACGGTTTTATACTTCTTAACCTTTAAGAAACTACCGCCTACAGACAAGTTTGGAAGACCTCTATTTGCTTACGGTAGGAAAATTCACGACCACTGTGAAAGAAGGGCCCACTTTGACGAAGGAAGATACGTTGAACAGTTTGGAGACATTGGTCATAGGCTTGGCTTCTGCCTTTACAAAGTAGGATGTAAAGGGCCAGAAACCTACTCAAACTGTCCGGTTATAAGGTTTAACGACGTTGAAGTCTGGCCCGTTTCCGTTGGAAACGGTTGCTACGGCTGCACCGAGCCTAACTTCTGGGATACTATGACTCCCTTCCACAAAAGGCTTCCAAACATTAAGATACCTGGAGCAGGCAAAGGAATTCAAGCAAGCGCAACACAAATCGGTAAAGCAGCTCTCGGCGTTACTGCTGCAGCAGTTGCAATTCACGCAGGCGTTGGCATAGCAAAAAGGCTTGCAACTGGAAGCAAATCTGAAGAGTAAAAACCAAAGGGGGAGGTAAAAGATGGCAAACAGGGTAGTAGTTGACCCGGTTACAAGAATAGAAGGACACTTGAGAATAGAGGTTGTTCCAGAAAACGGATACATAAAGGAAGCTTACTCCTCAACGCAGATGTGGAGAGGAATTGAGGTAATTTTACAAGGGAGAGACCCCGACGACGCGTGGATGTTTGCCCAAAGGATATGCGGGGTCTGCACAACGGTTCACGCAATAGCCTCTGTAAGGTCTGTTGAAAACGCACTTCAGCTTGAAATACCTTACAACGCTCAGATGGTAAGGAACATAATAATTGCCGCCCACGCCCTTCACGACCACATAGTCCACTTTTACCACCTGTCAGCCCTTGACTGGGTAGATGTAGTGTCAGCCCTTAAGGCAGACCCTCACAAGGCAGCTAAATTAGCCGAAAGCTACCAGAACTGGAAGCTAAACGGAGCTCCCATATTTAAAGCAGTTCAAGATAAGCTTAAAAAGTTTGTTGAGAGCGGCCAGCTTGGACCTTTTGCAAACGGCTACTGGGGCCACCCTGCAATGAAGCTTCCACCTGAGGTTAACCTGATAGCCGTAACCCACTACTTACAGGCACTAGACTATCAGAGGAAGGCAGACCAAGCAATTGCAATCCTCGGAGGTAAAAACCCCCACATTCAAAACTTGGCAGTTGGCGGAGTTTCTACGGCAATAAATCCAGACAACGAAGCAACGCTAAACATGGAAAGGCTCTACTACATTAAACAACTCCTTGAAGAAGTAAGAGATTTCGTTCACAACTGCTACGTTCCAGACGTGATAGCAATAGCCGCTTTCTATAAGGATTGGCTCAACTACGGCAAAGGAATTGACAACTACCTAGCAGTTCCTGACCTTCCACAGGACGGGAAAGGTGAGACCTTTGACATTATGGGAGGAACGATTTTCGGTGGAGACCTTACAACAGTAAAGCCAATTAAGAGCTTTAACGACAAGTACTTTATAAGCAACGTTGTTGAGAACATTACTCACTCTTGGTATAAGGGAAGCTGGACAAGGCACCCCTGGGATGAAGAGACAGTTCCAGAGTACACGGGAATGCCCGGAGGATATGTTGACCCTAAAGGTAAGTACTCTTGGACAAAAGCTCCAAGGTTCAGGAAAGGAGACGGCTATGTCCCAATGCAGGTAGGACCCCTTGCTCAAGTTCTCGTAAACTACGCCCTTGGCCACAAGTTAACCAAGAAGTACGTTGACGATGCCCTAGAACAGTTAAAGAGCGTCCTCTCACTTATCGGGGAAAGCACAGACGGTGTTGACATTAACGCACTTCAGTCAACTCCGGGAAGGCACTTAGCAAGGGCATTAAGGGCTAAAGTCCTTTCAGACCTTGCACTTAAACAGTGGGAGCAACTAGTTGATAACATTGGCCGTGGAGATTTAGCAATCTACAACCCGCCTAGCTATCCTAAAGGAGAAATTAAAGGGTGCGGATTCCACGAAGCTCCAAGGGGAACGCTCTCCCACTGGACCGTTATTGAAAACGGCAAGATTAAGAACTACCAAGCAGTAGTTCCTTCCACTTGGAACTCTTCCCCAAGGGACGATAAAGGACAGCCTGGACCTTACGAAGCCTCTTTAGTAGGAAATCCCCTTGCTGAGCCTGAAAAGCCTTTAGAGGTATTAAGAACCGTCCACTCATTTGACCCATGTATTGCCTGTGCGGTTCACATGATAGACCCGGAAGGAAACGAGATAGTTAGGGTTAAGGCCCTTTAAGGAGGGGAGCTCCCCTCCTTACATAACTAAAGCCAATGGGGAGGAAAAAATGGCTGTTTACGAGAAAAAATACGTGTGGAGCGTTCTCCTCAGGCTCTTTCACTGGACGTTCGCTCCGTCCATATTTACCCTGATAATTACAGGCCTATACATCCACTGGCCCTGGACAAACACTTGGCTTGAAGGAAGCCACCAGTTTACTATGGCAACTATGCGCTGGATTCACTTTATAGCCGGAATGCTGTTTATCTGTGCAGTTTTAACAAGGCTCTACCTTTGGTTCTTCGGGAACAAGTACGAGAGAGTTTGGGACTTCCTCCCTATTACCGGTAGAAACATAAAGAACCTCTTTTCAACCATCATGTACTACGCATACCTTACAGACCACCACGAAGAAAGGTTAGGGCACAACGCTTTAGCGGGAACTGCCTACTTTTTCACCATACTGTTAGCAATATGTCAGTTCCTAACTGGACTTTACCTCCTTTACCCAGAAGGAAGTATATTTACAAGCATAGGAGCTACCTTATTTGGAACCCAGCAAGAGGCAAGGTTTATCCACTACTTACTTAACTGGTACTTTGCCTGGTTTGCACTGGTCCACATCTACATCGTAGTGTGGAACGACATTAAAAACCCGGAAGGTCTCATATCCTCAATATTTGACGGCTTTAAGTTCCACAAAAAGGAAGGCTAATCTGTAAAGGGGGAGCTCTCCCCCTATCCTTAAAAATAAGGAGGACAAAATGAAAAAGCTTCTCCTTTTATTAATTCTTGGAATCTTGGCTTTTAACGGCTGTTGCCCCCACTACTGTAATTGCCCCCATAAGTGCCCCTGCAGGGAGGCAAGATGAAGATAGGAGTAATGGGGGTAGGAAACATATTACTTAAAGATGAAGGATTTGGAGTAAAGCTACTTTACCTGTTAAAAGCAAAGTACGACTTCCCAGAAAGCGTGGTTTTAATTGACGGAGGAACGGCAGGGATTTTCCTTTCCCCTGAAATAGATTACTTGGATAAGCTTTTGATAATTGACGCGGTAAAAGCAAAAGGGAAGCCGGGAGAAATCAAAATTTATGAAAAGGAAGATTTCTTTATTGACAGACTGCCATTGAAACTTTCTCCTCACCAGTTGGGGCTCCAAGAAGTTCTGTTGTTAAACGAAATTAAAGGGACTTGTCCGAAAGAGATAAAACTCATAGGGATAATACCAGAATCCGTTGAAACTGGGACAGGTCTAACGGAAACTCTAGAAAGTAAACTGGAAGAAGTTGAAAAAATCGTAATAGAGACTTTAAAAGGGTGGGGAGCTCCCCCAAAACCTAAAAAAAGCCCGGCAAAGTTGGAAGTCTGGTGGGAAAAGAAGGAGGTCTAAATGTGCGTAGGAGTTCCTATGAAAGTTGTTGAAATAAACTACCCCATGGCCCTTGCAGAGGCTAAAGGAGTAAAGAGAAGGATAAGCCTCATGCTCCTTCCAGAAGGAGAAGTAAAGGTAGGAGATTACGTTATGGTCCACGTGGGAAACGCAATAGAGAAGATTGACCAGAAAGAGGCAGAGGAAATTTGGAAGGCCCTAGAAGAGGTTATTGAAGCTATGGAAGGAGGAAGTTAATGCACGAAGCTTCAATAGCGATGGGACTTTTAAACTCCCTTGAGGAGCTTGCAGAAAAGGAAAACGCAAAGAAGGTTGTAAAAGTTAAGGTTAGAATAGGTAAACTGTCTGGAATAGTAATAGACTCTTTTGTTTTCGCCTTTAACGCACTAAAAGAGGAAAGCCCTAAACTAAAAGAAACAGAACTAATAGTTGAAGAGGTTCCTTTAAAGTATAGGTGTAGAGAGTGTGGAGAGGAGTTTTCCTGCGAAACTGTTTTCTTCCCAGAATGTCCCAAGTGTAAATCTATAAACTTAGAACTAATAAGCGGTGAAGAGCTTGAAGTAGTAAACGCAGAAATAGAGGTTTAGATGGTAGCAAAAGAGGTGTTTTCAGGCAACTTTGCTCTCTACTACGAAAAGGTAATAAACCGCATATCAAGCCCTTTATACGTTAACAGGTGGAGAAGGAATTTAGTAAAGGGAGCTCTCTCTTGCCTTCCCAAACCTCAAGTGGTTCTTGACTGCTGTTCAGGAGCCGCAAACATAGGGGAGCTCCTTTTAAAAGAAGTTCCAGACTGTAAACTGATAAACTGCGACATAAGTCCAAAACTGCTTAGCTTGGCAAAAGAAAAGCTCGGGGACACTGCATTTTTTATCCGTTCAGACAACCGCTTCTTCCCAATAAAAGACAACTCCGTTGACCTTATATTCTCCTCGTTCTGCGTTAGGAACTCTTTAGAGCCGAAGTTAACGATAAAAGAAGTAATGAGAACTTTAAAGCCTGGGGGCGTTTGGGGAATCCTTGACTTCTTTAAAAACGAAAAAAATAACTTCTCCCTTACTCTAAACAACATTCTGTTTAGGTCCTTCATGAACTTAAATAAGTTTGTATCTCAAGATAACAGAAAAGCTATAGACTACCTTTTTGAATCCATAAAGAACTTTTTAAGCCTTCAAGAGTTTAAAGAAATACTTAAAAGCTACGGGTTTAAAGTCGTTCAAACCCAAAACTTCATGGGCGGTTTAGCATCTACTTTAATAGCAGTAAAAAAGGAGGTTTAAAATGTGTGATGTATGCGGGTGCAACAACCACAACCACGATAACCTTATGAAGGTTTCCGACAACACTGGCAAGAAAAACTTGGAAATTAAAAAGAGTCTCCTTTCAAAAAACGACGAGGTAGCCCACCACAACAAGGAGCACTTTGACAAAGACGGAGTTTTAGCTGTAAACCTCATAAGCTCTCCGGGTTCCGGAAAGACAACTTTACTGGAAAAGACAATTGAAGCATTAAAAGACGAGCTGTTAATAGGGGTTCTTGAGGGAGACATTGAAACGGAAAGGGACGCAGAGAGGGTAAGGGCAAAAGGGGCCGCTGCAGTTCAGTTAACAACGGGAGGAGCTTGCCACCTTGAAGCTCCGTTAGTTCACAAAGGATATCACGCACTAAAAAAACAGCTGGGGAGAGCTCCTGAGCTCCTCTTTATTGAAAACGTAGGGAACTTAGTTTGCCCCTCCTCATTCTACCTTGGAGAGGACATAAGGGTAGTTTTAATCTCCGTTCCTGAAGGCTCAGACAAGCCGGCAAAGTACCCAAAGGCCTTTAAAACATCACAGGCCTTCATAATAACCAAAATTGACCTCCTTCCCTTTTTTGACTTTGACATTGAAAAGGTAAAAGAAGAAGCCCTTTCCCTTAACCCAAACCTTAAAGTATTCACTCTATCTGCAAAAACGGGAGAAGGCCTTGAGGAGTGGTTCAACTTCTTAAGAGAGAAAGTTAAAGAGAAGAAGGGAGCTCTCCAGAGAGCTTAAGAGGTAGGGGGAGCTCCCCCTACTTTTAAGAAAACTTGGTGTATCATTAGAAATAAACAGTAAGTAGTAGGAGCAAAGAGTTGAAGCTTCTAACCGCCGCCTTCGTCTTAGTGTTGTCTTCGGCCTGTTCCTACGGAATTACTCCGAAAGAGGCTTTAAGGCTTTTAAAAGAAAACTCTCTTGACCTAAAAATTGCAAAAGAGGAAGTAGAAAAGAGCTCCCTTAAACTGGAAGAGACCAAAAGGGGCTTCTTCCCCCAAATCTCACTAACGGGCTCTTTCTCTGAAAACTACCAAAACTTACCTAAAGGCTGGGACCAAAACTACCAGCTTGGAGTAAAGGTTAACGCAGAGCCTATAAACTTTCAAAGGTTCACTCAACTTAAAATTGACAAGGTAGGAAAAGAGGCTTCTAAAGAGGCTTTCTCTGAAGAGCTACTAAATCAAGCCTACCTAGTCCTTAAAGCACTATACCAAGTTGCTGCAAATGAGAAGAGGGTAAGGTTTAAGAAGGAAAACCTGAAAGCAAGTCAAGAGATACTTAAAGCTTCGGAGAAAAAGTATAAAGAAGGGCTGGTTATGATAACAGACCTCTTAAAAGCCCGCTCTGAGCTTGAAAAGGCAAAAGGGGAACTTTCGCAGGCCGAAAACGACCTGAGACAGAGCTTTAACAACTTAAACCAATTGCTGGATTTTAAACTAAAAAGCCAAGAAAAGGTAGAAGTAAACTTTCAAACTAAAATGCCAAGCCTCAAGGTAAATGAGCTGATTAAAGAAGCCCTTAACAACCGACCGGAAGTAAAAAAGGCAAAGCTAGAGGTAAAAAGGAGCTCCCTTCAGGTAGAGTTTGAAAAGAGAGCTCTCAGACCTACTGTTGACCTAAACTTAAGTCTAACAAGAAGCGGAACCACATTTCTCCCTAAGGAGAAGTCCTTTTCAGGAGGCGTCAGCTTAAACTTCCCAGTTTTTGACAGCGGTCTTACCAGGACAAAGGTTCTTTTAGCGGGAAAGGACAGAAAGATAGCTCTTTTAAAGCTAAAAAAGGTAGAAAACTCGGTAAAAACGGAAGTCTTAAACGCAGTATCCCAAGTTAAATCCGCTTACGCAACCCTAAAGTCTGCAAAATCCTATCTAGACTTCTCCTACAAAGCCTACAAGAGAGTATTAAAAGAGTATAAGCTTGGAGTCTCTGACATAGTATCCTTAATGCAGGCATTCCAGAACTTAAAGAACGCTCAGGAAAACTACGTTAACTCACTTTTAAACTACAACCTGTCGGTCCTTCTCCTGAGGAAAAGCACCGGGGAGCTCCTTAAGGAGGTGAAAAATTGAAAAAGGTGATAGGCCTAATCCTCTTAATAGTCATAGTAGGAACAGGCTTTTTCCTGCTTAATAAAAGAAAAGAAGGGAAACTTATACCGGTAAAGGTAGTAAAAGTAAAAAGGGGAGAGGTAAAAAAGGTAATAGACGCAACGGGAATTATAAAGCCCCAAGTTGGAGCCGAGATAAAAGTAGGAGCGAGGATTTCAGGAACGGTAGTTAAAGAAAACGTGAAAGTGGGAGACTTTGTAAAGAAGGGAGACCTGATAGCCGTTATAGATAACAGAGAACTAAAAGAAGAGCTAAAAAAAGCCGAAGCAAACTTAGAAGAGGTAAGGGAAAACTACCCGAAGAGGATAAAGGAACAGGAGCTTAAAGTAGAAGCTTCACTGGCAGAGCTAAAGGCGGCAGAAGAAAAACTTAAAGCAGAAGAGGCAAACTACAACTTAAAGAAGTGGCA
>JALSNF010000021.1 GCA_026987115.1 Desulfurobacteriaceae bacterium | reverse complement strand
TATACCTTAAATACAGTCTTCTCTCTTTATTAACCCTTATCTTAAAAGTTCCACCTTTTAAAACGAGGAGCTCTGAAGCAACTTTGTAAAGAGAACCTTTAACTACAACTTCCGGACTCTTTAAAGGACCGTAAACAGAAAAACTACCTTTAGCCTTTAGTAGCTTCACTCCTTTTACTGAAATGGATTCATTTGAAAACTTCCCTTTAACGCTAACTTCCCTCAAGCTTATGCTTCCCAGTCCTTCCAGCCTGGCCTTTCCAAACAGGACTTTAACTCTCTTTAAATCAACTTTTTCACTTTCCCAACTTCCTCTCCCTTTAAAAGAGAGCTCTATTGGGTACTTTCCGTATTTTCCTCTTCCTTCTCCTTCTATTTCTTTACCATAAAGTTTTATGTTTCCAGAGTAGCAAAAACCACAAGAAGAACAAAAAATAGAAAAGAACGAGCGAAGGAGGAACTTCTCTTTCTTCTTCCCTTCTAAGCTTCCCCTTAAAGAGTAATTGCCGTAAACGAGGTGGATAAGAGGAACTTTAAAGCCGTCCTTGCATAAAACTACCTCAAACGGATAAACTTCTACCTTCTTACCTTCTACTTTGCCGATAAGTCCACCAAAGAAAGCTTTACTTCCCTTCTTTTCTACCTCCCTTATAAGGTAATAAGAATTACCGTACTTCACAGAAACTCTTCCAAGATTTAAGTAGTCAACTTCTAAAGGAATAAAGTTTATCTTTTTCCTTTTTTCTCTTCCCCCTTTACTTAAGTTAATAGATAGTTCATCCACTTTAACTTTCTTAAAGACAAGCTTAGCTTCCCGAAGACTTTTAAAAGGGAGAAATTCTACCTCTCCTTCTTCCCCGTAGAGTTTAAGGTTAGGAAGCTGGAGCTTTAAGGTCTTAAACTTAAAGTCAATCTCTCCATCTTTCAGTTTAAAGGAAAGTCTTGGAGAGGAAACAGAGAACTTTACCTTCTCCTTTTGGGTTAGGTAGTAGGAAAAGAGCTCCCTTCCTACGAGAAAAGTTATGTATAAGAAACCCGTTAACAAAAGGAAGTTTATAAGTCTGTGAAGCCTTCCGCGAGAAAGGGACTTTAAAACTTCCTTAAATAGTTCCCTCTTCCTCAACTTCTATCTCCAAGCTCTCCCAACACTTGCATCTGGGGCAGACCCAGTCGTAGTTGTCTGTCTTGAAACCGCAGTTTCTACACTTAAAAAGTTTCTCTTCTCTCTTTAGCTCTTCAAGGTAGTTTAGAACGACATCTACTACTTGTTTTCTTTTTCCAAACTTCCACAGCAGCTTAAGGTACTCTTCCATAAGCTCCGGAGTAAACTTTCCCTTAGCTTTAAAGTAAGAGTTAAGGAAATTCAGCGCTTTACTTTCCTCTTTTCCTTCTTTCAAAAGTTTCAGGTATTTTATTACTAAAGGCAGCGTGAGGGGGAGCTCCTTTATGATTCTTTCTAAGTTTTCCAAATTTAAGTCTCCGTTTTCCTCCATAACCTCTAAAAAAGGATAGGAGTGGCCGGGAGAGAGTTTCATTCCTTTGAGGGCACTTTTAAGAGCTTTCTCTCTCTCGTCAACAGAGTAGTAGAGTTTACTAAGAACGTAGTAAAAGAGGGGGAAGGGAAGTTTAACGTTGAGCTTTCTAAGTACCCTAAAGGCCTTGTCGGTTCTTCCTTCGTTAATGTAAGTGTCCGCAAGATAAAGTTTTGTGTAAAGGAGCTCGTCTGAAAATTCCTCCTTTAACTGGGACGCCTTCTCAAGGAGCTCCACGGCCTCCTCAAGCCTTCCCGTGCTCCTTTTCAACCTTGCCAGCTCGTAGTAGAAGAAGCTTTCGTCTGGGAACTTCTTTATCCCCTCTTTTAGGGCTTCTTCCGCCCTGTCAACAAAGCCGGCAGAGCGGTAAACCAAGGACAGGTTTAGTATGAGGAGTCTCTCCTCATCTTGAGAGAGCTTTTCTTTCTTGAGCTTCTCAAGTAGCTTCAAACTCTTGTAGTATTCTCCCTTTTCCTTTAAAAGGATAGCAAGGGTCAAGTAGGCGTTAATGGGACTATCTAGGTCTATCTCCCCTACTCCGGGAATTAAATCCTGCCTGTTTATGGAGAGCTTCTTAAGGTAGCTTCCAAGCTCTGGCCTTTTCTCTTTGGAAAACAGTCTCTTAATCCTATCAATCATCTAGCCTGTCCCAAAACTCTTTGAGGATAGAGTAGGTTTCAGACAGCGACTGGGGAATTACCTTAACGCCGGAGATTACAGGCATAAAGTTGGTATCCCCTAACCATCTTGGAACGACATGGTAGTGGATGTGGGTATCTACGCTGCCCCCGGAAACTTTCCCTAAGTTAAGTCCAATGTTAAAGCCTTCAGGGTTAAAAGCCCTCTTTAAAACTTTGAGCACCTTTTTTAGAGTTTCGTCTATCTCTTCAAGCTCCTCTTTTCTTAAAGAGGTAAAGTCGCCAGTATGGCGCACGGGACACACCATTAGATGTCCCGTATTGTAGGGATACCTGTTTAAGATTACCAGCGAGTATTTACCTTTATGAAGAAGGAGGTTTTCTGCATCTTTTTCTGGAGATTCGTTTACGGCTTTACATATAAAGCAGCCGTCTCTGTTTTCTCCTTTCGTTGCCTCCTTTATGTAAGAGAGTCTCCAAGGCGCCCAAATTACTTCCATCTTTCCTCCTAAATAAGTCCGTTAGCTCTTAAAGCGTCTAATATCTGCTTAAGAGGTCTTTTGTCTGTTTTAATGTCTCCTTTAAACAGCTTTTGCTGAAAGTCCTCAAGGTAGAAGTAGAGGTTATTTAGAGCGTCTTTAACCAGTTCTTTTTTTAAAGAACTACACCTGTAGTCCTTTATAAAGCTGTCAATTAAGGGACTCAGCTTTAACAGATTACATTCTCGGGAAGCTTCTTTTAGGTAGATTGGAGCTCTCTCTTCTATGTACTTCCTGAGCTTTTCGTTGCAGTTTAGTTTTACTCTCTTTGGAATGTCTTCAAAGATAAAGGCTATATCCGGGTCATCTATTTGGCAGGAGAGCTCCTTTAAAGAGTCTTTCACTGCCAGCATAACTGCCCTTTCGTATAGAGACTTAACCTCCTCAACTGAAAGGTTATAACTCCCTGCAAGTTCCGTAAATAACTCCAGTTTTTCTCCAAAATTTCCCCTGTAGTGGAATAAGTTAGACGGTATGTGGGAGCTCCCTTCCCTTAAAAACTCTAGATATCCACTTTGCCAGAACGAGTTTGGCATCTTCAAAAGGTTCTCTAAACTGAGAGAGCTCCCGCTGGCTCCCAAAGGAAGAAGAGACAGCACGGCAATGAGTCCTTTCTTTAACATAGCTACCCCTTTAATTATTTAAGATTTCCAAAAACTTCCTCTGCAACTTTAAACATTACTTCATCTCTTACTTTAGCATACCTTGCTGACGTAATGGGAGACGCATGACCTAAAAAGGCCTGTATAACGCGTATATCTACCCCCTTATCAACTAAGATAGTTGCAAATGTGTGTCTAAGTTTGTGGGGATGGAGTCTAACTCCCGTTCTCTCTTG
>JALSNF010000020.1 GCA_026987115.1 Desulfurobacteriaceae bacterium | reverse complement strand
AGTGTCGTAGCTCCTTTGAGGGCAAAAGGAGCTACCAAGCCTGCCTCTCTGTCGCCCTTACCAGAGCCGGCAGGCAGAGCTCTGGAGGGCGTCGCTGCGTTAGTTAGGCAGCGAGAGCGAGTGTTTCGTCGGCAACTATTTTGGGTGCCTTTTTTACGAGGTTGGCTCCTCGGCCTGCCACTACCTAGGCCTCTGCATCCCCGTCGAGACCGTTCACCCCCGTATTCTACTTTAACACTTTATTAATATAGCTTTGCATAAAATTTGTGCAACAGGCTAAAGTTTTAATACCCACTCTTTCCAGTCTTTCCCTATTTTCCCCTTTCTTCTGTACCTTTCCATTAGAAAAGAGCAGGAACAACTTTCAGAGCTCCCCCTCAAAATAGAAAGGGTTTTAAGAACAACTTTAGGAAAACTCTCAACTGCCTTCTCAACTCTTTCCCTTTCTCTTTCAGAGAGCATACCTTCAAAGAGCTCCCCTACCCTAAACTCGGCCTTCTTAACTCCTTCGGCGTAGTTTGTTATGTAGCAGAGAGCTCCATAACACATCTCAAGCTCTTTAGCTAAAAAAACTTCCGGAGAAAGGGTCATCCCTACCATGTCGGCTCCTAAAACCTTAAGAGCCCTTATCTCTGAAGGAGTTTCAAGCCTTGGGCCTTGAGTGCACCCGTAAACTCCTCCCCAGTGAAAAGGCAAAGAGAGCTCTTTTAAAGCAGTTATCAAAGCATTACTAACAACCGGGCAGAAAACGGGAAACTGCCTAACAAACCCTAGTCCTTTATTATCAAAGAAGGTATCCTTTCTCCCTTTAGTAAAGTCAAGGAGGTCCTTCGGAACCACAAAGTCCCCCGGCCTATACTCAGCTCTTAAAGAGCCCGGTCCCGTCCAAGCAACTATCCTTTTAACTCCAAGCTCCTTAGCTCCGTATATGTTAGCCCTATAATTAACGAAGGGAGCCGTTATGTCGTAGTCTTTCTCTCCGTGGCGGGAGAGGAAGTAGAAGTTAAAACCTTCAGGGTGCTTTATAAGGTAAAAGGAAGAAGTAAGCCCAAAAGGAGTCTCAAGCCTAAAAACTTTAAGAACTTTACCGAAACTTTCCTTTTTTAAGAGGTAAGCAGAGCTCCCCCCTATTACCAGGAAACTAGCCACGGTTCCTCCTTATCTGGGGAGGAACTATCCTGTGAAGCTTAAACCTTTCCTTTGCAAGCTCTTCAACCCAATCTAAGCTCTTATACCTTTGAACGAAAGGGTCTATTGATATGCCGCCCCTTGGGTTAAACTCGCCGTAAACTTCTAAGTAAAAGGGCTCAAGGAGATTAAAAAGGTCGTCTGCAATCCTGTTTACCGCCTCTTCGTGAAATCCCCTTGCGTTCCTAAAGGAGAAAAGGTAGAGCTTTAAAGACTTGCTCTCAACAAGCCACCTGTCGGGGATGTATTGAATGTAAATGGTTGCAAAGTCCGGTTGACCGGTTATAGGGCACAAGGTTGTAAATTCAGGGCAGTTAAAGGAGACCCAGTAAACCTTATCTTTGTAGCTATTTTCAAACTTCTCTAAGAGCTCTGGAGAGTAGTCAAAAACGTAATCTACCTTCCTGCCAAGCTTCGTTAGTTTACCTCTATTCACAACATTCCTCATAAAAGATTAGATTATTATGAACATTATAACTTAAACAACTATTATTGAGTCGTGATTCAACGCTAAAAGAGGGGGCAGCCTAGGCTGCCCCTTTCTCCATAAAGGGGAGGGAGGGGGAAAAGGGGGAAGTTGAGAAATTCTAAATAATAAATATTAGAAATATCTAAATTTCTTGCATGTAAAGTGGCGTCCCCAGGGGGATTCGAACCCCCGTCGCCGGCGTGAAAGGCCGGTGTCCTAGGCCTGGCTAGACGATGGGGACGCAAAGTGTAAGTAGAAATATAACTTAAAAAGTACAGATGTCAAGCTATATAATTAAGAAACAAGGAGAGGAAAGATGAAGTTCTTAATAACGGGGCCCTTAAACGGTAATACGAAAAGGATGCTAGGATTAATTGAGGTTTCAGAGCCGGACATTACGATTTCAATAGGACCATTAAAACTTAAGGAGCCTTTACAAGTAAAAGGAAATTGGTTTTTCGTAAGGGGAGAAGGAGACGACTTAGAGGTGTTATCTAAGAGCTCCGGAATAGACATACTTTCAAGGGTCTTTAAAACCAAGGAGGGCATAACCTTCAGCGGTTTAAGTGGAGTTTACCATCCTCAAACGGTGAAGTTTACAAGGAGAGAGTGGATAAAAGCTCACGGCAAAATTGAGAAAAGGAAAAGAAACTACCTCTTTAAGGACGACATTGAAGGTCTCTTAATTCCCTTTAAAAAGTCAGGACTTAAAAGCTTAGACCTACTTATTCTGGCTGATGTTCCAGAAAGGCCCCCAATAAAGAGGCTTATTCAAGAGGTAAAGCCTAAATATCTGTTTTACCCTTCTACAACTTTCAAAAAGGAAAAGGTTGGAAGTACCCTTTTCGTAGGCCTTGAGGAAATCTCATCGCCTAAAGGAAAATACCTTTTAACTCTCTGATAGAATTAATTCCCATTAAAAAAGCTCAGGAGTAGGAAATGGCGCGCTTTAAAGACTCTTGCGGAGTAGGTTTTGTAGCTCAAGTAAACGGTAAAAAGTCCTACGGGATTTTAGATAGGGCTTTAAAAGCAGTATCAAACTTGACCCACAGGGGAGCTACCCTTTCAGACGGCAGAACCGGAGACGGTTCAGGGGTTTTATTCCAAGTTCCCCAAGAGTTCTTTAGGAAAGAGGCAAAGAGGATAGGGGGAAAGGACTTTAAAGAAACCACAGTAGGGTTTTTTTTCCTGAAAGGCGACATTGACAAGGCCTTAAAGCTAATTGAGGAGAAGGTTAAAGATAAACTTAAAGAGTGCGTATTAAGGGAAGTTCCGGTAAACCTTAAAGAGTGCGGGGAGATAGCAAGGAAAAGCGCTCCCGTTTTCTATCAAGTGATAGCTCCAAAGGGAGACAGCTTAAAGACCTTCCTATTAAAAAGGGAGCTTGAAAAGGAGCTCCAAGAGCTCCACAGGGAAAACTACATAGTTTCACTTTCAAGTAAGCTAATAGCTTACAAGGGAATGCTCCTTGCACCTGACCTTAAAAAGTTCTTCTTAGACCTACAAAACGAGGAATTTAAAACCTCCCTTGCAATATTTCACCAGAGGTACTCAACCAACACAAACCCCGAGTGGAGACTTGCACAGCCTCTAAGGCTAATAGCCCACAACGGGGAAATTAACACGATTACTGCAAACAGGAACTTTATACGCTCAATTGAGCCGATAGTATCCCATCCAAAGTTTGGGGACAGGATAAAGGAGCTCCTTCCCCTGGTAGATTTCAACGAGAGCGACTCTGCTTCACTAGACAGGGTATTTGAGTTAATGGTAGAAGCAGGAATAAGCCCAGAAATAGCAATAACCGTCTTAATCCCCCCTGCCTACGAGCTACTAGACGAGCTTTCGGGAGAACTTAAAGCTTTCTTTGAGTACTCCTCCTTACTGATGAAACCTTGGGACGGCCCTGCGGCAATAGCGTTTACCGACGGAAAGCTAATAGGAGGAAAACTTGATAGGAACGGACTAAGACCTGCAAGGTTTGTAATCACAGAAAGCGGTCTTGTGATTTTCGGCTCTGAAGTTGGAATGGTGGAAGTTCCAGAAAAAGAGGTAAAAGAGTTTGGAAGGCTAATGCCAGGAGAGGTGTTCCTCGTTGACACGGAAAAAGGGAAGATAGAGAAGAACCGAGAAATCTTAGAGAGGATAGCTTCCACCTTTAACCTTGAAAGGGAAGTAAGGAGAAAACTTTACAGGCTGAAGGTCAAGGAAAAGTTGGTTCCCCAACCGAGGGAAAGCTTAAACCAAGAGCTAGTTAAGTTCTGCTACTCAAAGGAGGAGCTCTCAGAAGTAGTAGAGTACATGGCAGAAATGGGCAAAGAGCCGGTCTTCTCTATGGGAGACGACACTCCAATTCCAAACCTTTTAGAAAGACCTTACCTCCTATTTAAACACTTTAAACAGAGGTTTGCACAGGTTACAAACCCTCCCATTGACCCAATAAGGGAAAAAGCCGTAATGAGCCTAAAGCTGAGGCTCGGACCTAAAGTCAACTTCCTTGAGCTCTCAGGAAGCTTAAAAAGGAGAATAGAGATAGAGTCTCCCCTCTTAACGCCATCTGAATTTAAAGAGATAAAAGAGGCAAACTTCCTTAAAACTGAAACCTTTAAGCTTGAGTTTAAAAACTCCCTTAGAGAAGGATTAAGGGAGCTTTTCAAGAAGGTGAAGGAAGGGATATTACATAGGGGAGTTGAGATAGTAATACTCTCAGATAAAGGAGTTGAATATCCGATTCCTTCCTTACTTGGAGTTTCCGGGCTTTGCTCTTTCCTTGAAAGAGAAGGCCTACTTCACAGGGTCTCAATAGTGGTTGAAACTGGTGAAGCAAGGGATACCCATCAGATAGCAGCCCTAATAGCCTTTGGAGCTTCAGGAGTTTACCCTTACCTAGTATTTGAATACCTTAAAAGCAAGGAAGTTGAGATAAACCTAACTTACGAAGAACTTGAAAGGAATTACAAAAGAGCAGTTAACGCAGGAATACTAAAAATTATGTCAAAGATGGGAATATCTGTTCTTTCCTCATACCACCGCTCCCACCTCTTTGACGTAATAGGTTTAAGTGAAGAGGTTGTTAAAGAGTTCTTCCCCCACACTGCAACTCCGGTAGGAGGGATAGGGCTTGAGGAGATTGAAAAGGTCGTAAGGAAAAGGGTTGAAGAGGCAAAGAAGGTTAAAGAACCTGGATTTAGCGGGGAGCTCCGCTTTAGACCTGGAGGAATTTACCACTCTTGGAGTCCAAAGGTAGTAAAAGGAATATTCAAAGCTGCAAAGAGCGGAAACTACGAAGAGTTTAAAGAGGTCGTTAAAGAGGTTGAAAAAAGACCAGTTTTCTTAAGGGACCTCCTTAAAATTGAGTCAGACAGGAAACCAATTCCAATTGAAGAGGTTGAACCTGTTGAAGAGATAGTAAAAAGGCTCATGGTCCCCGGAATGTCAATTGGAGCCCTTTCAAAAGTAGCCCACGAAGTAATAGCAGAAGCAATGAACATTTTAGGTTCAAAGAGCTGTTCAGGAGAGGGGGGAGAAGACCCTAAAAGGTACGGAACTATTAAAAACAGTAAGATAAAACAAGTAGCCTCAGGAAGGTTCGGCGTAACTCCCGCTTACCTTGCCTCTGCCGAGGAGATAGAGATTAAGATTGCTCAAGGTGCAAAGCCCGGAGAGGGAGGACACCTCCCGGGACACAAAGTAACGCCTTACATAGCCTCCTTAAGGTTTTCCGTTCCGGGAGTAGCTTTAATATCCCCTCCACCTCACCACGACATCTACTCAATAGAAGACTTAGCACAGCTAATTTACGACCTTAAGCTCGCAAACCCTAAGGCGAGAATAGCCGTTAAACTGGTTTCAGAAGTAGGAGTAGGAACTGTAGCCTGCGGAGTGGCAAAGGCAAAAGCAGACACTATTCAGGTAAGTGGAGGTTGCGGAGGAACAGGAGCTTCTCCCCTCTCCTCAATTAAGGGAGCAGGGCTTCCGTGGGAAATAGGACTTACCGAGACTCAGAAGGAGTTAATTGAAAACGGCTTAAGGGAAAGCGTTGCTCTAAGGGTTGACGGAGGCTTTAAGGTAGGGAGAGATGTGGTAGTAGCTGCCCTTTTGGGGGCAGAGGAGTTTGGCTTTGGAACTGCAGCAATGATTGCCGAAGGCTGCGTAATGGATAGGGACTGCCACACAAATAGGTGTCCGGTAGGTATAGCTACACAAGATAAAAACAGGATTGAGAGGTTTAGAGGAGCAGTTGAAACGGTGGTTAACTACTTTAAACTGGTTGCAGAAGACGTAAGGAGAATTTTGGCCCAAATGGGATATCGCAGTTTGGAAGAGATAATAGGAAGAGTTGACCTCCTTAAAGTTAACCAGGAGCTTAAAGAAAAGTACCCTCTGGCAAGGAAGCTAAAGGTTGAGAACATACTTAAAATACCTCTCCTCAACTTAAACAGGAAAGAGCTCCCCTACACTCCCGTTAGTTCCCCGCTAAACGATAGGATAGTAAAGGAGGTCTTACCTCACCTTAAAAAGGGAGAGAAGTTTGAGAAGGAATACCAGATAAAAAGTACAGATAGGAGCGTAGGAGCTCCTCTTGGATACTACATAACAGAACTCTTTGGCAACGAAGGACTCCCTATGAACCTGGTTAAACTCAAGTTTAGAGGAGTTGCAGGACAAAGCTTTGGAGCTTTCCTACCTTCCGGCGTCTTACTGGAGCTAACGGGAGAGGCAAACGACTACGTAGGAAAGGGGCTGGGAGGAGGAACGATAGTCCTTAAGTTCCCAGAAGAGTTTAAAGGAGAGCCTAACGAAAACGTAATAGCCGGAAATACCCTACTTTACGGTGCTACGGCGGGAGCTCTCTTTGCTGCCGGAGTCGTAGGAGAGAGATTTGCAGTTAGGAACAGCGGAGCAATTGCAGTAGTTGAAGGAGCTGGCCAGCACGCCTGCGAGTACATGGTTAGGGGAATAGTCCTGATACTCGGCAAGGTAGGAAAGAACTTCGGAGCAGGAATGACAGGGGGAAGTGCCTTTGTTTTAGACCCCGAAATTGAAGAGAAGATAAACAAGGAATACGTTGAGGTGAGGAGGCTAAACAGACAAGACATTGACGTTATAACTTCCCTTTTAATGAAACACTACAAGTTTACAAAGAGTCCAACTGCAGCGAAAATCCTTGAAAATAGGTTCCTCCTTGAATCAATAAGGAAGGTAGTCCCTATAGGAGTAAAAGAGCTTGAAATGAAGGTTTCCGGACTAGACATGCTTCCAGACTAAAGTAAAGGAGATAGACTTGAACGAGCTAGACATAACAGGAATGATAAAAATTCCTTGGAAACCTTGTGGAAACGAGAAAGATAGAAACTTTTTAAGAAAACTCGTTACAACCATATTCTTTGAAGAAGAACCAGGAGAGGGAGGCGGCAATGAGGCCTCCCGTTATAAATATTTCGTAGAAGAAACCCCCAACGGAAGGGTTTTCTTATTAAGACCTGCTCACTTAAAAAAGGGCTTTGACTTTGTTATTCACCTTGAAAATTGGAAGTTCAAAAGCGGTAAGAGCAACCCAAAGCATGAAGATATAGCTGAAGAGTTTAAGAAAAAAGCTCAAAAGTTTGGTAAAGAAACAATACTAAAAGCCATAGAACTTACATTTAGAGGATTTGAAGGAGAAAAAGTTTTAAAAGAACTCTCAATAAAAGAAAATGCCATCCCAGGAGAAATTTCTTTATTAACTTTGCTGAAAATACTCAAATGGATGTTTATTGAGCAGGATATCCGCGACTGGAACTATTCAGGAAGGAAAATGTTAAAAGATTACCTAGTCAATGAGATTAATAGTTTATAATTAAGAGCTCTTTCCCAGCACCTTTTCTTTTATTACCAACACAGTTAATAGCTCTGTTTGTAGTTAATTCTATTATCTTGTAGTCTTTATAGAGCTCCCTAATCAACGGATGGTCTGCATTTGAAAGCATTACAAAACATCCCCTCTTATCTAACTCTTTAAAAACTGATGCTAGAACTTTATGCTCTTCCTCGCTAAACCCTGAACTAAGATAGGTCGTAAAATTTGCAGTTTTACTAACAGGAATATAGGGAGGGTCAAGGTAAACAAAGTCTCCTCTCTTCGGCAAGGAGCAGACCTCTTTATAATCAGCGTGCAGGATTTCCAGATCAATAGAATTTAGAAACTTTGAAACGGCTCTAAGGTTATTTTCATCACAAATTTTCGGCTTTTTATACTTCCCAAAAGGCACGTTAAACTCACCTTTAGAGTTTTCTCTGTAAAGTCCGTTAAAACAAGTTTTATTCAAAAAAATAAACCTACTTGCCCTCTCAACAGGGGAAAGCTGATTAGGATTAAGAGCTCTTATTTTGTAAAAGTACCCCTCCTCATTTTTATGCCTTTTTAAACTCTCTATAAGCTCTTCAACATTATCTCTTATAACTTTATAAGCGTTTATCAACTCACAATTAGCATCAGAAATAACGGCCGTACTTGGCATAAGCTTAAAAAAAAGTGCTCCGCCACCGACAAAAGGCTCAAAATAACGGTTAAATTTGGTAGGAGCAAAAAAAATAAGCTGTTTTAAAAGTTGCCTTTTACCGCCAGCCCATTTAACAAAGGGCTTTGGTGCTTGAAGGTTATTAAAAAGAGCCATTTTTAACCTTACTTAAGCATTAACAAAGGCTCTAAGAGAAATTATACTGACAAATAAAAACCCCCCATGCGGGGGGCTATTATTACACACTACCCATTAACAATCTATTCAGACTCTTTAGAGCTTTCCTTTTCTCCTTTCTCCTCAACGAGCATAACTATGGCCGTAGGAGCAGCATCTCCCTTTCTAAAGTGGTAGTGAAGGAGCCTCGTATAACCGCCCTCTCTGTTTTTATACTTTGGCGCAATTTCATTAACCACCTTGTAAGCTATGTCTTTCTTAGTTACGATTTGGAGAACTTCCCTTATAGCTTTTACTTTGTTTTCCTGCTTTGCTTTAGTAATAGTTTTATCTGCAAGTCTCCTTAACTCCTTGGCCCTTGCAACTGTGGTAATAACCCTACCGTGTTCCATTAGGTCTGTAACTAGGTTTCTTAGCATTAAAAGCCTATGCTCAGTAGGCCTGCCGAGCTTTTTCCCTTTTATCCTATGTCTCATTCTTTCCCACCTCCTAACTCAAGTCCAAGGGAAGAGAGGAACTTGTCAATGTCAGCCAAAGACTTCTTACCAAGTCCCTTTAAAGAACCAAGCTCTTTCTTAGAGAGCTTAAGGAGCTCCCCTACAGTTTCTATACCGTGCTCTTTAAGGACTTTAAGGGCTCTTCCCTCAAGTCCCGCCTCTTCAAGGGTTTTAGAAAGGAGCTCTGAAGACTCAGCCACTTTCTCCACAGGCTGAGTTGCAAAGAGGGCCTCAACGAGCTTATCCCTCACGAGGGTAAAGTGGTCTATAAGTATGTTGGAAGCCTTAACTACGGCTTCCTTTGGAGTAATGCTCCCGTCTGTCCAGAGCTCAAAGATTAACTTGTTGTAGTCGGTCTTCCTACCTACCCTCGTATCTTCAACTCTGTAGGCAACCTTCTTAATAGGTGAAAAGTCTGCATCAAGGGGTATCCAACCTATGGTGGTGATTTCAAAGAGCTCTTGAATCTCCTCCGAGAGGATAAATCCTCTTCCTTTATCTATCCTTAAAGAGAGCTCTATCTCTGAAGTGTCGTTGTCAAGGGTTGCAATCTCTTGGTCTGGAGTAAGGAGCTCCACCTGAGAAGGAAGCTCAAAGTCTTTAGCGTAAACCTTACCTTCCCCTTTTTTCCTAAGCCCTAAGAAAATAGGACCCTCTCCGTGAAGGACGAACCTTAGCTTCTTTATGTTTAAAATTATCTCCGTTAAGTCCTCCACAACTCCGGGAAGAGTGGTAAACTCGTGATAAGCTCCCTCAAACTTAACCGCAGTAGGAGCCGCCCCTTCTATAGAGGAGAGGAGAACCCTTCTTAGGGCATTCCCTAAAGTAACGCCGTATCCCTTTTCCAAAGGCTCTATAACAAAACGCCCGTAGTTATCGGTATGCTCCTCCCACTGAAACTTATTGGGAGTAATAAATTCAACCATTACTTTCCTCCAATTCAGGTTAGGGATTACTTGGAGTAGAGCTCTACGATTAAGTGCTCCTCTACCGGAATTTCAACCTCTTCCCTTGTAGGCTCAGACTTTACAACTCCCTTGAAGTTTTCAGGGTCAAGCTCAAGCCAAGATGGGATTCCTCTCCTCTGAGCCAGCTCCATTCCTTCCTTTATCTGAGGAATGTCCCTGCTTTTCTCCTTAACCTCAATAACATCACCGGGCTTTACAAGGTAGGAAGGCCTATCAACCTTTTGACCGTTAACGAGGATGTGCCCGTGAACTACAAGCTGCCTTGCGTGCCTGTGGGACTTACCAAAGCCTAATCTGTAAACAACGTTATCAAGCCTACTCTCTAAAAGCTTTAAAAGGTTCTCGCCAGTTTGTCCCCTCATCCTCTCGGCCATTTGGTAAAAGCGCCTAAACTGCTCTTCCCTAACGCCGTAGTAATACTTAACTTTCTGCTTCTCCATAAGTTGACGGGCGTAGTAAGAAATCTTCCTCCTTGAACGGCCGTGCTGTCCTGGAGGATAGGGTCTCCTATCTAGTACGGACTTACCCTTTTGACTCTTTTCCTCTCCAACATATATGTTAACGCCAAGCCTCCTGGCTATACGCCACTTTGGACCTGTGTACCTTGCCATCTACTACCTCCGTTAAACCCTTCTTCTCTTTGGTGGTCTGCAACCGTCGTGTGGTATTGGAGTAACGTCTCTAATTACCTTAACGTTAAGCCCAGCAGCAGCAATAGCCTTTATGGCTGTTTCCCTACCGCCACCGTTTCCTTTAATTCTGATTTCTACGTCCTTTACCCCAAACTCCTTCATAGCTCTCTGAGCAGCTTTAGTTGCAGCAAGCTGAGCCGCATAAGGAGTGCTCTTCCTGGTTCCCTTAAACCCTACGGTTCCTCCACTTTCCCAGCAGAGAGTATTGCCTTCTTTATCGGTAAAGGTAATTATGGTGTTATTAAAGGTGGTCTGTATGTGAGCTATTGCAAAACCTACAGTCTTTTTCTGCTTTTTCTTTCCGCCCTTTTTAGGCCTAGCCATCATACCTCCTTAATTACTTCTTAGGTGCTTTCTTCTTACCGGCAACTGTCTTCCTCGGACCTTTCCTTGTCCTAGCATTGGTTCTGGTCCTCTGACCTCTAACAGGGAGGCCGAGCCTGTGGCGAACGCCTCTATAGCAACCAATTTCAATGAGGCGCTTAATGTTCATTGCAATTTCTTTCCTTAAATCACCCTCAACCTTATACTCGGTTTCAATAATTTTCCTAATCTTTGCAATCTCCTCTTCCGTTAAGTCTTTAACCCTTTTCTCCGGGTCAACCCCTGCCTGCTCGCAAATCTTAAAACCGCTCTTAATGCCAATGCCAAAGATGTAGGCAAGGGAGTAGGGAACTTTCTTGTTGTCGGGAATATCAACTCCTGCTATCCTGGCCACTTCCTTCCTCCTTACTTACCTTGTCTTTGCTTGTGTTTAGGGTTCTCACAGATAACCCTAACAACGCCTTTCCTCTTGATGATTTTGCACTTAGGACAAATCTTCTTTACAGAAGGTCTTACCTTCATCTGCTCCTCTCCTTTAAAAGTTTCGTGCCTCAGCCGCGGTATAAAAGGGACGGTTATCTTTTTCTGTATATAATTCTTCCCCTGGTTAAATCGTAGGGACTAAGCTCAACGACCACACGGTCGCCTGGGAGGATTCTAATAAAGTGAACTCTCATCTTTCCAGAGGCGTGGGCAAGGACTTGGTGTCCGTTCTCAAGCTCTACTTTAAAGTAAGCGTTAGGTAGAGCTTCTATTACCTTACCTTCTACCTGTATTCCTTTCTCTTTTGCCATTTTAAGTCTCCTTTAAATTGCGGACATAATTATAGTCCCCTCTTCAGTAATAGCAATATCGTGCTCAAAGTGAGCAGAGAGTTTACCATCCTTAGTTATAACCGTCCAGCCGTCCCTCTTTACTTTAACTCTACCTGTTCCAGCGTTTACCATAGGTTCAATAGCAAAGGTCATTCCAGGTTCTAAGGTTATGTTGGGATAACCTTTGTAAACGTAATTGGTTATCTGTGGTTCTTCGTGTAAAGAGCGGCCAATCCCGTGACCCGCATAGCCCCTTGCAACGTTAAAGCCGTGAGATTCAACGAACCTTTGAATAGTACGGGAGATGTCTATGAGCTTACCTCCCTTCTTGGCAGCCTCTATTCCTTTGTAAAGTGCCTTTTCCGTAACTTCTATCAACCTCCTTGCTTCCTCTGAAACTTCTCCAACGGGAACAGTAAGAGCAACATCTCCTATCCAGCCGTCAACTATAGCTCCAAAGTCAAGGGAGACTATGTCTCCCTCTTTAAAGACCTTCTTTTTTAAGGGAAGGCCGTGAACTACTTCCTCGTTTACAGAAACACATATTGCGGCAGGGAAACCTCCATAGCCAAGAAATGCTGGCTTAACGCCGTACTCTTTACAGTAGCTCCTTGCCAGTTTGTCTATGTCAAGGGCACTAATTCCAGGAGCTACTTCTTCTGCGACTTTTTTAAGGATTTCCATAGTGGTAGCTGCCGCTTTCCGAAGCTTTGATATCTCTTCAGGGGTCTTAAGGATTATCCCGTGCTTTGTCTTTTTCAAGTTATCCCTCTAAGCCAAGTGCTTCTTCTATTTTCTTTGTTATCTCTTCTATCTCGCCTACCCCGTAGATTTCAACGAGTATGCACTTTTTAGAGTAGTAATCAATAAGGGGAGCAGTTTGCTCTCTGTAAACTTTAAGCCTTCTCCTTATAACTTCTTCTGTGTCGTCTTCTCTTCCCCTTGCTAAAAGCCTCTTTACTATCTCTTCATCGTCAACGTTTAGATAGATAACTTTATCAAGGGGCATACCAAGCTCTTCAAGCATAAGGTCTAAAGCCTCGGCTTGCTTTAAAGTCCTTGGGAAGCCATCAAGGATAAAGCCCTTTTCCCTTACATCTTCTTGAGAAAGCCTTTCTTTTATTATTCCAATTATTACATCGTCCGGAACTAGCTCTCCTTTATCCATATAGCTCTTTGCCAGTTTACCAAGTTCTGTTCCCTCCTTTACAGCAGCTCTCAGGATGTCTCCCGTAGAGATGTGGGGGACGTTGTACTTCTTTGATATTCTCTCAGCTTGCGTTCCCTTTCCGGCTCCTGGAGCTCCTAAGAAAACAACTCTTATCACTTTGCACCTCCAGCAAGGCGAAATCTTCTCTGCCTCCTACCTAAGAAGCCTTCATAAGAGAGCATTAAAGAGAAGGCTTCCATCCTCTTAATTGTGTCTAAAGCGACTCCAACAACTATGAGAATCGCAGTTCCTCCAAAGTAGAAGGGAAGTTTCATCTGTTGCGTAATTACAAGGGGTATTATCGCCACAACGGTAAGGAAAACCGCTCCGGCAAAGGTTAACCTTGACACTATCCTATCTAGGTATTTTGCAGTATCTGTTCCTGCCCTTACTCCAGGTATAAAACCACCTGCCTTGTTAAGGTTCTCTGCAATTTCTTCAGGGTTAAAGACTATTGCAGTGTAGAAGTAGGTAAAGAAGAAGATTAGAGCTCCATAAACCACAAGGTATAAGGTAGTTCCAGGTTGAAGGGCGTTATATATGGCCTGAGCAATAGGGTGGTGAAAGAACCTTACCAAGGTTGCAGGGAACATAAGAACGGAGGCTGCAAATATGATAGGTATAACACCTGCTGGATTAAGCTTTATGGGAAGGTAGCTAGCATACCTTCCTACCGAAGAAGAACCAATGGCTCTTCTCGCGTACTGGAGAGGAACTCTCCTTTCCGCTTCCTGGATGTAGATTACTGCCGCAATCATAGCAATTATAATTGCGACTACAGCAATTACTTTAAAAAGGGACATATCTCCGTTTTTCAGCATAGTTATTACGGTGATAACGGCACTTGGAATCCTTGAAACTATACCTGCAAATATAAGGAGGGACATTCCGTTCCCTATTCCTCTTTCTGTTATCTTCTCTCCTAACCACATGAGGAAGGTTGAACCGGCAGTTAAAGTAGTTACCGTTACGAAAATAAATGTAAAGCCAGGATTGGGGACTACAGGAATACCAGAGGGGCTCGTCATTTTCTCAAGACCTATTGATATACCGAGAGACTGTATAAAAGCAAGGAGAATAGCCCCGTAGCGGGTGTACTGGTTTATCTTTCTCCTTCCGTATTCCCCCTCTTCCTTTGCAAGTTTTTCTATGGAAGGTATCGCAACGGTTAAAAGCTGCATTATTATCGCAGAGCTAATGTAAGGCATTACGCCAAGAGCAAAAACGGTAAGTTTACTGAGAGCTCCCCCCGAAAAGACGTCCATCATTCCAAAGACTGTTCCTTGGGCTTTCTGGAAGAACTCCATTAAAGCGTTAACGTTTATACCGGGAACGGGGATGTGAGCTCCCAGCCTGAAAACCGCAAGGATAATTAAGGTAAAAATAAAACGGCGCCGGAGCTCCGGCACCTCGGTAACGTTAGAGATTATCTTTCCAA
>JALSNF010000019.1 GCA_026987115.1 Desulfurobacteriaceae bacterium | reverse complement strand
TCCTTTCCGTCCCCTAAAGAGAGGTAAGCTGTGCCTACATAACCGTAGTCTTTAAGCCCCGAGCCAGAATAGTTAATGTAAGTTCCATAAAGAGCTTCGTATCCGTGAAGTTTAAGCTCTCCTCCCATTGAAATAGCAGGTAAAGCCAGAAAAGCTAAAGTCATCAAGAGTTTTTTCCTCATCTTTTCCTCCTCATAATTAACCTGTTATCGTAAATAACCTCTTCAAAGCCAAAATCGGGGGCTATTTTAACAAAAGAGCTAACCTCCTTCCCTCCGGGAAACTTTAAAGTAGAAGCTATTAAACCTTCTTTTTTAAAGTGAGAGTTGACTTTTACCTTAAAGAAGGAGTGGTTGAAAGAGGAAAGGAACAAGTAGAGCTCCCTTTTTAAAGGGGAGGAAATAGAGAGTAAAGGAAGGTAGTCCTCCCACTTTACTTTTCCTCTGGATATTAAGGGAACTTTAGGAGCTGAAAAGAAGAGGTACTTTAAGGGTGAGGAAGTATCCCCTTCAAGGTGGTAAAAGTAGAAGGTTGAATTCCTTATTCCAAAGTAAAGTTTTGCCCTTCCGTCTGTGATGTAAAAAGTCCCGTCAGGAGCCATTTTAACAACGGTTTTTAGGAGCTCCTTTTCATTATTAAATAGGGTAAAGGTCATCTCTTGGTCTATAAGGAGGTTAAGCTTTTTTAAAAGGGACTTTTCAGGAAAGACCGGCTCAAGGAGCTCCCCCTCTTTAGGAACTCCAAAGTCAAAGAACTTGTTTCCAGAAAGGTAAGAAGAGACAAAAAAGGGAACCGTGGGAGCTCCCAAGTAGGGATAAAGTTGAACGTGAAGGTGAATGTGAGGTTGAGGAGAGTAGCCAGAATTCCCGCACAGTCCCAAGAGGGTTCCCTTCTCTACGAACTGACCCGGCTTAACCTTAATGGAATACTGTTTAAAGTGGCAAAGAAGGACGTAAAAGCCGCGCCTATCGTAAAGTAGAACGTAGTTTCCCCAGTTGTTTTCCTTATCAGCCTCTCCCGGCGGGTTGTCTGGCAGGTCAGAAACAACCGAAACTACATCCCCAGAAACTGGAGAGAGAACCGGCTTTCCGAAAGCGTAATAATCTGTCAGGTAGTAGCCGCCTCCCTTGTAAGTCTTTCCCTTTTCGTCTGTTATAACAAAGTCAACTGCGTACTTCCAAAGGCCTTTATGGGTCCAAGGACCTTCAAAGGACTGCCAAACAGTCCAAGGACCAGAAAAGGGAAGGGAAACGGTCCTGTCTACGGAAGGGAATCTCCTTAAGTAGGTTAGGTAGTAATCCAAGGTCCTTTCAGGAGTTCCCCTGTAAAAGCTTACAACGCCGTAATAGCCAATGGTTATTAAAGTGTAAAGGAGCATGTGAACCGAGAAGTTAAAGGGGAAGGCAAAAACGGGAAGGCCGTAGCTTTCCCAGAAAACCTTAGCTCCAAAGGTAAGGGGAACGGCAATTAGGGAGGAAAGGAGGGCAAACTTGTAGCTCCTTAGAGAGGGTATAAGGAAGACTCCCCCCACGGCCATTGAAGTAAGGAGGTAGTTAAAGGCAGATAAATCTGAAAAAGCTTGAGAGAAAGAGCCGGTAAGTAGGGCTTGAAAGAGCGTGCCAGTATAGTATCCAACAACAGAGAGGAAAAAGAGAATTCTGGAAGTAAGGAAGATAAGGAGCGCTATAACAAGACCTGCAAAGTTATTAGATAAAAAGAAGACAGCTCCTAAGGACTTTAAATAGCCGTCAATAAATAAAGGAAGTTGAAAGGGAAGGGAAAGGTGAAGTTTAGGGTAAAGGTTAATTACAAAGAGGTTTGAAAACTTTAGAGAAGACAGGTAAAGTAGGGAGCTCCCCACAACAAAGGGAACGCTAAGAACGGGAAGCCTCAAGTAGTAAGAGAAGAGACCGTAGAGAATGTAAGTTAAAAGGAAAGAGAGTATTCCAGAAACGAAGAAGAAGAGCAAGCTAACGACGTTAACTTTGAAAAGGTAGCCAAGTGAAAGACCTACGAGGAGGGGATTGTAGATGTAGTAGTCAATTCTAAAAAAGTCCCTCTTTAAACCTAGAAGGTGAGCAAAGAGGTAGGCAGAGAAAACCGATATGAAGCCTCCGATTCCCAAGTTAGGGTTTAAAAAGGTTAGGAAGAGGAGGAGAGCTCCCCCCCAAACACTTGAGTTAAACAAAAGCGCAGAATAGCTCCTTAAAAGGGGAAAAAGGTAGCTTTTTACTCCTCCCATTTAACCTTCAACCTCTCCGGGAGCTTCTCTCTCCTGACTATGTCTGAAAGGTCTTCAGCTTCCCTTATAAGCTCAACGCTCCCGTTCTCACCTATAAGAACTACCCCAGGGCGATATCTTATAAACTGCATCCACTGAGTTACGTTATAAGCTCCAACAGGGGAGATTATCAGCTTAGTTCCCCTTGGAAGAGGAGGAAGGTTAACGTCATCGTCAACAACGTCTATGTTCATACATAGGGGGCCGTAAAGGATACAGGGCTCAGAAGGGCCTACAACCTCCCTGTCAATCTCAATGTTAAAGTGGTACCAGAAAGCGGTAAAGAGGACATTAACGCCAGCATCAAGAATGTAAGCCCTCCTTCCGTCAGGCATCCTCTTAGATGCGTGAACAGTAGTTATAAGGAAGCCAGCCTCGTCAACTATCGCCCTCCCACTTTCAAGGATAAGTTTAGGGTAGTCTCCCGGCCTTAATGAGGAAAGGAGAGCTCCGCAGATTTTCTCTGCAAACTCGTCAATTGAAGGAACGGCAACGTCAGGAGGCAGATAAACTCCCCTTAACCTGTTCTTTGAAGGGAAACCTCCTCCAATGTCAAGGTATTCAATCTTAAAGCCAAACTCGTCCTCAACTTTATAGGCAAAGTCAACGAGCTTTTTAACCTCCTTCTCGTAAGCTGAAGGGTCAAGGATAAAGGTCCCTATGTGGCAGTGAAGACCGCAGAGCTCCAAAACTCCCCCAGCGGCTATCCTCTTGACGGCATCCAAGGCTTGACCGCTTTCAAGGTTAAAGCCGAACCTGCTCCACTGGGGTTTTATACCGGTGTCCATGTTCAACCTAATTCCTACCTTAACTTTAACTCCAAGCTCTTTTGCAACCTCTTCAAGGTCAGAAATCTCTTCAAAGTGGTCTATGTTTATCCTGGCACCTTCCTCAACTGCAGTCTTAAGTGAAGAAATGGGCTTATACGGGCCGTTGTAAATTATCTTGTTTCCAGGAACTCCTAACCTCCTGGCTTTCTCGTACTCAAACTCAGAAACAACTTCCGCAGTTTCACCTTCAGAGTGAAGAATTGCGCAGATAGCGTCAAGGTAGTTGGTCTTGTAAGACCAGCTAAACTCTACATTGGGATAGCGAAGGGTAAAGGCGTTTTTAACCTCCCTAAACTTCTGCCTTAACCTCTTTTCAGAGAAGACAAAGAGGGGTGAGCCAAACTCCTCTACAAGCTTTTCAACTGGAACTCCCTCTATCTCCTTTCTTACCTTTTTAGAAAGAGAGAATGTTCCTGTACCAAACTTGTTCATAAAGTTTACTTTTAGTTTGTTTATAACAGGCTTTTCGTAAGGCCTTTTCATATTAAAACCTCCTTTTACTTACTAGCACAACACTTGTAGGGCTCCTTTACTAAAGGCGAAAAACTTTCTGTATGACAGCAAGAGGAAGAAAGCAAGAAGAAAAAGAAGAGAAGGATAAAGTAAACTTTACGCTTCCCCATTAACTATAACCTCCTGGAACTTATCCATGTCGGTTATAAAGTCATCGGTAAACCTAACGTAGAGCTTTCCGGCCTCATATTCCCAATCTCTCTCAGGTTCCATGCCCAAAGCAGCTTTTAGTAGGCGAAGGGGAAGGTTAATTCCTACTCCCGTAGCAAAGTAGACCCAAGCTGGAAAGCGAGGGTTTATCTCAATAAGGTAAACTTCGTTTTCTGAAACGATAGACTCAACCTCAAAGCCACCTCTCCACTTAAAGGCAGAAACAAAAGATTGGGCAGCTTGAAGGAGCTTTTCGTTTTTAACGGTTATTCCGGTCCAGATTTTCCCCAAAGAGGTTATCCAGAGTTTTTTTATAGCAACTAAACCAAAGTGTCCTCCTTCACCGTCTCCAACTCCTACAACGTTCATCTCCTCTCCCGAGACCACTTCTTGAACTATTACAGGATAACCCCACTTTGAGACAAGGGTATTAAAGTAAGCGGTTGCTTGGCTTATGTTGAAGGCCTTGTACGCTTCATAGAAAACGCCCTTTACCATTAAGGGAAAGCCAATTTCGTTAACGGCCTTGACGAAATCTTCGTAAGAAGTAACGGTAATGGTTTTGGGAACTTTAAGCCCTACCTCTTCAGCAATTTTCGGAAGCTCCCCTTTACTCCTTAACTTAAACTGCTCTTCGGTAGGCAGAAAGGTCTTTATTCCAAACGAGGAGAGCTCCTTTTGCGCCTTTATAAATAGGGGGAGCTCTGCGTCAAGGTTAGGAATAACAACGTCAAGGCCGTAGCGCTCTTTAATGTAGAAGAGACGCTGAAGGAAAGGCTCTTCTCCCTTTGAAGGGTAAGGCATCAAGAAACTCCTGTCTATAAGCCAGTCCATATAGATACCGGGCTCCATTGCGTCATAGGCAAGGCCGAATACTTTAACTTCCAAATCTCCCTGCTTTATGCTCTTTGCAACCCCTACTCCCGGGCCCGGGTTGTCAACTGCGTTTATTCCAGAGACCGCAACCTTATACATTTGAAGCCTCCAGAAGACCGTTAACTCTAAGCTGCTCTAAAAAGTCAAGTAAGTCCCTCCTTGCCTCCTCTTGACTAACTTCAAAGTTCTCAACTAAAGCATCTACTATCTCGTCTTCACTCTTACCTTCCCTAAGGAGGTTAAGGATGAAAAGACCGGTAGAGTTAACCGTATAGCTGTTGCCGGTTGCCGGGTCAAAAACAAAACCGTTCTTACTTATAGCCAGCCTTTCAATAGCTCCCATAACTACCTCCCAATTCTTCTATTAAAGAATCTATACTTTAACTGAACCTATACCAAATGTTGCAGGCCCCTTCGTGGGAAACCATACAGGGACCTTTAGGGTTCCTTGGAGTGCAAACTTTTTTAAAGAGCTTACAGTCTGTAGGGTAAGACTTACCTAAAACAATCTCGTGGCATATGCAGCCGGGAACTTTTTCCTCTTTAATTTCCGGCAAGTTAAATACCTTTTTTGCGTCTAAGTAGCCATACTCCTCCTTCAGCTCAAGGCCTGAATCGGGAATGTAGCCAATTCCCCTCCAGTTAACCGATGTCTTGTAAAAGTACTTATAAATAAGCTCTTGAGCTCTCCTATTTCCTTCCGGTTTAACTACGCCTTTATAAACGTTTTCAAGCTCTGCCTTACCTTTTTTAATTTGGTAAAGGATTTTCACTATGGCCAAAAGGAGGTTTTCAGGCTCAAAGCCTGCAACCACCGTCGGTATCCCGTAATTTTTAGGGAAAATTTCCCAAGCTTTTGAGCCTACTATGGCCGAAACGTGGCCGGGGGCTACAAAGGCATCAACACCAACTTCAGAGTCGTTAACCAACACCTCCATAATTTCGGGGGTCAGCTTTTGGGAAGTAAGAATAAAGAGGTTGTCTGGAACTCCCATTTCAAGGAGAGCAGCCGTAGGAGCCGTAGTGGTCTCAAAGCCTACCGAGAAGAAGACAACTTTCTTTTGGGGGTTTTCCAAGGCAACTTTTAAAACCTCGTGGGGAGCTGAGACCATAAGGTAGTTTCCCCCAGAGCTCCTTATTGAACCTACTTTAGTGGGAACTCTTAGCATATCTCCGTAAGTTGCAAGGATTACGTCATCTCTCTTTGAAAGGTTTATCGCGTTTATAATGTCGCTTTCAGAGCACACGCACACAGGACAGCCGGGACCCGGAACAAGCTCAATGTTTTTAGGCATAAGGGAGCGTAAACCTGAGTAGGTTATGGTGTGCTCGTGGGAACCGCAAACGTTCATTATTTTTAACTTCTTATCCTTCGGAGCAAGTGAGTGAATTAGGTTAACAAGCTCTCTTATCCTATCCATTACGGTCTCCTAAAGGAAATTTAAAGCCAAAGAACCAAACCATTAAAAAGAGCGCAATTGCCGGAGTGAAGGTAAACTGAAAAACCATAGTAGAGAGGATTACAAACTGGAAGAGGGCAGCCTTTAGGGGGAAAGCTCCCGCAAGTAAGAGACCTACCATAACTCCGGGGATGTGAACTATGCCCGCAGAGCGGAACATGTCCCTTACAGGGACGGTTATGTCGTCTATTATCTGGCGGAATAGGAACTTAAAGATGTCTCCGTCGGGAGCTCCCAAAGCTACCATTCCCAGAATAACGCCTTCAAGGTCCTTTACTTTCCCGGCATAGTACTTAAATGCAAGGGAGAGGCTTCTCATTCCTGCTGCAGTGATGATTCCTCCAAGGGGAATTACCGAAGTTGCAGACAAGGTTAAAACTCCTGCACCGTAAAGGAGGAGAAGGGAAAAGGTTGATAAAAGGGAAATTGAGAGGAAGATAATGAGGAAAGCTTTTAGCTTAGAGTAGTAGAGGGTTTCAAGTCTTCTAAGGGCTATCAAGGAAGCGTTAAAGTAGAAGAAGAGAAGGAAAAGGAGGTTGTAAAGGGGCGTTTTAAGTTTAAGGAAAAAGAGTATTATAAAGCCGATTAAAAGGAGCTGAAGGAGGGAGAAAAAGGAGGAGGTCAGGAGCTCCCTCCAAAAACCTACGGCCATTTTCCTGTCAAAGATGATAACAGCAACTACAAAGAAGTATGAGAAGAAAAGGAGCCTTAAAACCTCCCAAGGTGAGGGCATCTAGCATATCCTCGGCAAGGGGTCTTCGTCTAAAAGTTCAAGTCTCCTTAAGCCTCCAACTTTGGTTTTTAGGAATACCCCACTTTGACCTGTTATCTCGCCTATTACCGAGGCCTCCTTACCTAAAGGATGGGAGCGGAGCTCTTTTAGCACAGAGTCGGCCTCCTCTTTAGAGACTACTATAACTGCCTTACCCTCGTTTGCAAGGTATAAGGGGTCATATCCCAGCATATCGCAGATAAACTTAACGTCTTCTCTAACTGGAATTTTCTCCTCATAAAGGAGAGCTCCCAAATTTGCACAAGAGGCAAGTTCAACAACGACTGTGGCCAAACCTCCCCTCGTAGCGTCCCTCATAAACTTTAAGCCTTCATACTTAAAAAGGGGAACCAAAAGGGAATTTAAAGGAGCACAATCACTTTTAACTTCAGTTTCCACTTCAAACTCCTCTCTGGCTAACGAAATAGAAATACCGTGCTCCCCTACGCTTCCACTAACGATTATAAGGTCTCCGGGCTCTACGAGTTTAGGAGAGAGCTCCTTAACAACTCTCCCTACTCCCGTTGTGTTTATGTAGAGTTTGTCGCACTTTCCCCTTTCAACCACCTTCGTATCTCCGGCAACTATCTTTACGCCTGCCTCCTTGGCCGTTTTTGCCATAGACGAAACTACCCTTTCAAGCTCTGAGAAGTCTAAGCCTTCCTCAAGGATAAAGGAGGCTGTAATGTAGTTGGGAATGGAGCCTGAGACTGTAAGGTCGTTAACAGTTCCGCTAACAGAGAGCTTACCTATGTCTCCTCCGGGAAAGAAAATAGGCTGAACTACATAGGAATCTGTGGTTATCGCTATCTTCTCAAAACCTTGAAGATAGGTCGCGTCAGACAAAGTGTGGAGCTCTGAAAAGTCAAAGTGCTTTAAAAAGAGCTCCTCTATCAGCTCCCTTGTAAGCCTTCCTCCGCTTCCGTGGCCTATCTCTACCTTCAACTTAAGCCTCCAACGACGAAGATTATAGGTGCTACGGTTAAGGTGCTGTCAAGTCTGTCTAAAACTCCTCCGTGGCCGGGAATTAAAGAGCCAGAGTCCTTAACGCTAAAGAGGCGTTTAAGGCCGCTTTCCAACAAGTCTCCGAGCTGTGAGACCAGCGTAAGGAGGAAAAAGAGGAGAAAGAGAGAAGGAGAGAGTGAGTTAAAGAGGTTCAAGTAGTGGGAAACGGTAATGGAGGTTATGGTTCCAAATAGGGAACCCCCAATAAAACCTTCAAGGGTCTTTTTAGGGCTTATTGAAGGGACAACCTTCCTCCTGCCAAAGTACCTTCCTACAAGGTATGCAAAGGTGTCAGTTGACCATACTAAGGCAAGTAGGAGTAGAAAGTAGGGCTTTGTCAACTTTGCAAGGGAGATAAGGCCGAAAGTTGAGTAAACGAAGAAAAAGAGAGATGGGAAAAAGCCTTCCTTGATTTTCCCGTAGTAGATTAAAGAGGCAACCAGGAGGAAAATGGAGAAGATAACGGGAATAAGGAGCAATAGGTAGGAGAAAAAAAGAGCTTTATGAAAAACCAGAGAGTAAGTAGAGTAGTAGTAAGAGAGAGCTCCCAAAATTACAGAGTAATTTACCGCCAAGTAGAAAACCCCGGAGAAGAGGAGAATTCCCCAGAATGTAAGCTCTTCTTGAGAGGAGACGGTAAAGAGCTCAGCAATAATGAAAACTCCCAAAAGGTAAACTAAAGCGTGGTAGTAGTTGTAGGGAAGAAGGTACATTAAAAGAGCGTAAAAAAAGACTATGAGAGCTCCCAAGATTCTACTTTTCATTTATACCGCCAAACCTCCTCTCTCTCTTGGAATAGTCTAAGAGTGCCTTTTTAAACTCCTCCACTGTAAAGTCTGGCCAGAGGGTATTTGTAAACCACAGCTCAGTATAGGCAGACTGCCAGATTAGGAAGTTTGAGATTCGGAGCTCCCCGCTTGTCCTGATTAAAAGGTCAAGGTCTGGGAGCTCCGGAATGTAAAGGTAGCTCCTTAAAACCTCTTCTGTAATTTCAAGGTGCCCGTCTTTAATAGCCCTGTTAACGGCGTCAATTATCTCCTGCCTTCCTCCGTAGTTAACTGCAAAGACCGCAGTCATCCCGCTACAGTGGGAGGTTTTAAGCTCAATTTCCTTAAAACCTTCCTGGAGGTAGGAAGGGAGCTCTCTTAACCTCCCCATTACCCTAAACCTAACGTTATTCTCAAGGAAAAGCTCAAGCTTACCCAAAACATACTGATACATAAGGTTAAAGAGAAAGTTAACCTCCTCTTTCGGTCTCTTCCAATTTTCCGTAGAGAAAGCAAAAAGGGAAAGGTACTTTATACCCAACTTACTTGCAGCCACTACTATCTTCTCTGTGGTTTCAGCACCCACCCTGTGTCCCTCAATTCTTGGAAGCCCCCTCCTTTTGGCCCATCTGCCGTTTCCGTCCATTATTATTCCAACGTGGCAAGGTAAACTTTCAACCTCCATTAACCTTCCCCTTTCCCGTTTAGTTCGTCTATAAAGTTAGCGAGCTCCTGAGGTTTCCCAACAAGCATAAAGTGAACTCCCCTACCAAACTCTGAGATGCTCCTTGCAAGGTCTAAAGTATACTCCCAACCGTAGCGTGCAGGGTCTTTTACCTTTTCAAGGGCAGAAACCAAAGAGTCTGGAACCGAAGAGGGGTTTAATCTTTTTATAAAGTTCGCCATTTTTAAACTCTTTATGGGAAGAAGGCCAATTAGAGGGACGGCACCAAAAGAGGAGACAAGCTCTGAAACTTCTTTTGCAACCTTTTCGTCATAGACAGGCTGGGTCTGAATAAACTTAGCTCCGGCCTCTATCTTCTTCTTAAGTTTTAAAACCTGCAGCCTGTAAGGGCCAGAAAAGGGATTAAATACTGCACCTATAAAAAAAGAGGGAGAACCTTTCAACTCCTTACCGTTAAGGAGTTTCCCAGAGTTTAAAGTTGTGGCAAGCTCTATAAGCTGAACAGAGTCCAAGTCAAAAACAGGTTTTGCTTCCGGCTGGTCTCCTAAAGTGGTAAAGTCCCCCGTCATTAAACACAGGTTCTCTATACCTAAAGCGTAAGCACCCAAAAGGTCAGACTGGAGAGCTATCCTGTTTCTATCCCTACAGGTTAGCTGAAGGATTGGCTCGTAGCCTTTGTCAAGCAAGATTTTCCCCATTGAAAGGGCAGACATCCTAACCATAGAACGCTGACAGTCTGTAATGTTAAAGGCGTCAACCTTGCCTTTTAGGGGAGAGATTGAGTTAACTATACCTCCCCAATCAGTCCCACGGGGAGGTGCTATCTCTGCCGTTATAAGGAACTTTCCTGAAGAGACCTTCTCTTTAAAGCCCAAAATTACTCCTCCAGAACCAATCTCCTTGGGTAAACCCAGCTACGATAATCTTTAGGAGGAACTTTCCTTTCTAGCAAAGAGAGAGAATTTAAGGAATCTAAACGGCTCTCTATTTTGTACCAGATGCAGGGAATAGAAGGGTCAACTTCGCACTTTCCGGCTATTGCTCCTCCGCAAGGGCCGTTTATTAAAGACTTAGGACACCTTGCAACGGGGCATATGCCTCCGGTTTCTGATATTACGCAGTCTCCACAGGCAACACAGTACTCGTCAAAGTACTTCCTTTCTCTCTCAACCCCTATGAAAAGGGTATTTACTCCGGTTATTACCGGAATTGAAACGTTCTCGGCGATAAGCTGAGTTCCTGCACCGCAGGCCAAAGAGAGGATAGCATCTGAGCTTGACTCTGCCTCCTTAAGGATGTCCCTTTCAGGGGAAGACAACCTCTCTAAGATGCAGGTTCCTCCGGGGCTCTTAACTCCAGATATCTTAAAACCGTGAAGTTCTAGATAACCTGCAACTTTAAAGGCTTCTCTAAGGCCTCCGTTTTTACACCTTCCAGAGCCAAGCTGACACCCTATAACGAAAACTCTAGTGTAGGGTTTAAGGAGCTGTGCTATTTCAAATAGGGGTTTTAGTTTAACCGTGACCATCCTTAACTCCTAAAGGTCTTTCCCGTTGACTTTCATCCTAAAGTTATATCCAAGGACTTTGCTTGCCCGCCTGCACATTTGCATCCTCGGCTGGAATATGGAAAAGTAATCTAGCAGGTCTGAAATTTCAGTGTCAATTTTTAAAACCAGCCTTATTACCTTGTTCTCCCTGTCAACTTCAAGGTTTGAATGTAAAACGGCATAGTTAACCCTGTCGTGAATGTCTTCGTATATGGTCTTAAAGCTTCTCACTCTGCTTCGGTGAACGTGGGATTTGTCGGCAACTACAAGTGCAGCTGCAACCTCGGTTGCAGGCTCTCCGGTTCCTTCCTCGTGATTTCCAATCGCAAAGGTAATTTCGGTTAAGTCGTCGTCTAAAAAACCTTTGTTCTTTAAGAGTTGATAGGCCAAAAGTGCTCCACTTTGGGCGTGGTCGTGCCTTCCCACTATGTTTCCTATGTCGTGAAGGAGGCCGGCAATTCCGGCAAGCTCTGCAAGTCTTTGGTCTCCAGTGGTGAGTAAAAGGAGCTCCCTAGCCTTCTTAGCAACCCATCCAACGTGGCTTAGCCCGTGAACGGTGTAGCCCATCCTCTCAAGGAAGTAGTCTGCCCTCTCTATGTAGTAAAGAATTCTCTTGTCCTTTAAGAGCTCTTTGTATGTAGGAAACTCTATCTGCCTCATACTACCTCTCTTAGAGAAACTTCTCCACAAAAGAGCCTCTTTACTTCCCCCTCCGTTTCAACCACTAAAGCACCGTCCCTGTCAACCCCTAACGCTAAAGCAGTATAAATTTTACCTCTTTCATTTACAAGAACTTCCTTTCCTATTAGAGGACAGGCCCTTTCAAAGAGGGAAGGGGAAAAGGAACCGTTAAGGAGCTCTTTGTAAAGGGAGACCAAGGAAGAGTAAACTTTTTTAGCAAATTCCTTTAGTTCAACCTCTATTCCTAAGAGCTTTAAAGAGGTAGCCGGGACTTCAAGGTGGGAGAGCTCCTTTTGCGTATAGGAAAGGTTAACCCCAACTCCAACTATTAACCTGTCCTTTAAATTCTCTGGGAGAACCCCAGAAACCTTCTTGCCCTTAAAATAGATGTCGTTTGGCCACTTTAAGTAAAAGGAAGGGGAGAGCTCCCTTAAAACCCTGTAAACCCCGTAGCCAAAGGCCAAACTCGCCAAAGTTAAGTTCTCTTTTAAAGGAGGAAACATAACCGACAAGTAAAGTCCTTTTCCCCTCTTTGAGAGCCAGCTTTTACCCCTTCTACCCCTCCCGCAGGTCTGCTCCAAAGCTACTACCCCGAGAAAGGGAGAGAAAGGAACTTCCTTTAAGTAATCGTTAGTAGAAGAGAGTTTATCAAAGAAAAGGAGTTTCAACGGAACCTCCAAAAGGGATTGTTTCTCTCTACTATACCTTGCAAATTCTCAACTATAAGTCGGTGTAGCTCACTTCTCGCCTCCGCTTTCAGCTCCTAAAAAGTCTTATTTCCTAAATGTATAATTGCTCCTTATGAAGTGGACAGTTGGGAACATAGTAAAAAGAGCTACCGAGATTTTAAAAGAAAGGGGAAGTAAGAGCCCGAGGCTTGATGCGGAGCTCCTTTTAGTCCACTCCCTAAAGTTAAGAGACAGGGTAGAGCTCTACTTAAACTTTGACAGGCCCTTAACAGAAAGGGAGGTAGAAGACTACAGACAGCTAGTAAAAAGAAGGGCAAAGGGAGAACCGGTAGCCTACATAACCGGCAAAAAGGAGTTCTTCGGCTTTGAATTTAAAGTGAGAAAGGGAGTTTTAATACCAAGACCTGAAACAGAAACCTTAGTTGAAGAAGCGTTAAAATTAATAAAGGGGAAAAAGGGACTAAAGGTAGTTGACGTTGGAACAGGCTCAGGGTGCATAGCTATAACGGTGTGTAAGCTTACAAAAGGAGAAAACACGATAATAGGAGTTGACGTTTCAGAAGAGGCTCTAAAAGTAGCAAAAGAGAACGTAGAAAACCTAAAGTGCAAAGTCCACCTTATAAGGACTTCTCTCTTAAACGGGCTAAAAGGTCCCTTTGACGCTATAATATCAAACCCTCCTTATGTGGCAGCAGGAGACAAAAGGGTAGAAAGAGAGGTTTTAAAATATGAGCCTAAAATTGCCCTTTTTGCCGGGAAAAGCGGTCTTGAGTTTATTGAAAAGCTAGTAAAGGAATCCCACAAAAAACTTAAAGAGGGTGGATTTCTAGCTTTGGAATTTGGAGAAGGTCAAGGAAAAGAGGTTAAAGAACTTTTAAGTGAAGCAGGCTTTAAGGAAGTAAGAATAATAAAAGACCTCTCAGGGAAAGAGAGAGTAGGAATAGGAGTAAAGTAAAGATGCAAAAGTTCATAATAGAAGGAGGAAGAGAGTTAAGAGGAAAAGTTAAAGTCTCAGGCTCAAAGAACGCCTCCCTCCCAATTCTGTTTGGAGCCATCTTAACCCAAAAAGCTACTGTAAAGAACGTTCCAGACCTTAAAGACATAGAAACGACACTTGAAATACTCAATTACATAGGTCTAAGGGCGGAAAAGATAGGAGACGAAGTTAAAATAGGGGGAAAAGTTAAAGAGCCCTTTGCCCCGTACGAGCTAGTAAAGAAGATGAGAGCTTCAATCCTTGCATTAGGGCCATTACTGGCAAAGTACAGAAAGGCCGTAGTCTCCCTTCCAGGAGGGTGTGCAATAGGACTAAGGCCCGTTGACCTACACCTTAAAGGTTTAAGGAAACTTGGAGCAAGGATAGAGGTAAAACACGGCTACGTAATGGCAGAAGCCCCAGAAGGATTAAAGGGAGCAGAGATAGTCCTTGACTTCCCTACGGTAGGAGGAACCGAAAACTTAATGATGGCTGCCACCATAGCAAAGGGGAAAACAGTTATAAGAAACGCTGCCAGGGAGCCTGAAATAGTGGACCTTGCAAGGGCACTTAAAAGCGCCGGAGCAGAGATTGAAGGAGAGGGAACAGACGTAATAGAGATAAAGGGAAGGGAAGAGCTTGGAGAGATGAATTATAGAGTAATGCCAGATAGGATTGAAGCTGGAACCTTCCTTGCGGCCGTTGCCTGTGCAGGGGGAGAAATTGAGATAGAAGAGTTCCCGATGGAAAACTTACAGGCGGTTATTGAGAAGTTTGAGGAAGCAGGACTTGAAATTGCGAAAGTAAAAGGGAAAAAGGTAAAAGTTAAAAAGAAGGACAGGTTAAAAGGGTGTGATATAACTACGGCTCCCTATCCGGGATTTCCGACTGACATGCAGGCTCAGTTTATGGCGGCTATGTGCACGGCAGAAGGGACTTCAGTAATAAAGGAGACGATTTTTGAGAACAGGTTTATGCACGCCCTTGAGCTTCAGAGGATGGGAGCAGAGCTAAAGATAGAGGGAAACAGCGTAATAGTTAAAGGAGTTAAGGAGCTCTTTGGAGCAAAAGTTACGGCAACTGACCTGAGGGCAAGTGCCTCTCTTGTTATTGCAGGACT
>JALSNF010000018.1 GCA_026987115.1 Desulfurobacteriaceae bacterium | reverse complement strand
CTTCGTAAAGGAGACTTCCCGTCTCTTTTAGCTTTTGGGTTATTAACTTATTTGCCTCCCATATCTTCACTCCCTCCAGCCAGGAAGGAGCCTCACTATTAAACCTTCCGTAATCGTCAACGGGAACCAAAACGGGAAGGGAGTAATTGAGGCCTACTTGGTAGTCCTCCTCACCGTGGCCCGGAGCTATGTGAACCAAACCTGTTCCCGTATCTGAAGCAACGTAGTCTGCAAGGACTACTTTTCCTACCCTGTCTATAAAGGGATGTTTATAGCTTAAACCCTCAAGGTCGCTTCCTTTTAAAGTCTTTAACACCTCCCCTGAAGTGCCGGTTTTGTCTTTAAAGTCAGATAGGAGCTCTTTAGCAACTATGAAAACTTTATCCCCAGAAGCCAAAAGGACGTAGTCTAGCTCCGGGTTTACCGCAACGGCAACGTTAGCTGGAAGGGTCCAAGGAGTGGTAGTCCAGATAACTAAGTAAGTATTGTCTGGGAGCTCTCTCTCCTCAGGGGACAAAACCTCAAAGGCAACGTAAATTGAAGGGGATTTCTCTTCTGAGTACTCAATTTCTGCCTCTGCAAGGGCAGTAATACAGCTTGGACACCAGTAAACGGGCTTCTTCGCCCTGTAAACAAGGCCCTTTTCGTAGAACTTACCGAGCTCCCTAACTATGTCTGCCTGATAAGAGGGAGTCATAGTAAGGTAAGGGTTATTCCAATCTCCTAAAACTCCAAGCCTTATAAACTCCTCCTTTTGAACCTTAACCCAATTCTCGGCGTACTCCCTACACAGTTTCCTAACTTCTAAAGGGTCAACCTCATCCTTCCTCTTCTTTATCTTCTTAAAAACGGCCCTCTCTATTGGAAGACCGTGGCAGTCCCAACCGGGAACAAAGGGAGTTTGATATCCTTGCATAGACTTAGACTTTATAACTATGTCTTTAAGTATCTTGTTAAGGGCATGGCCTATGTGAATGTGGCCGTTAGCGTAAGGTGGACCGTCGTGAAGGATAAACTTTTCGTCGCACTGGTGCTCTTTTAACAACTTACCGTACAAGTCTATTTCCTGCCACTTTTTAAGTATCTCAGGCTCCTTTTTCGGCAGGTTCCCCCTCATGGGAAACTGAGTCTTGGGTAAGTTAAGGGTCTCTTTGTAGTCCTTGCTGTCCATGAAAGCTCCTCCGTGTTTTGTCCCTTTATTTTAACAGCAAGGAGAGGAAAGGGCAGGGGAAAGCCCTACCCTTGAGTGTGGGCCCTGTGGCACTCTATTAAGTTTTCTACGTCAGAGTCTAAAACGTAAACGTTGATATACCCCATAGCCTCTAAGAAACCCGCAACTCTGTTTGCAAGTTTACCGGTTTTACACCCAATAACTATTGGGTGGTTCTTAGGTTTTGGAAGCCTGTCAAGGTTTTTGGGAAATTCCGGGTAAGGAATGTAGAGAGCTCCCGGAATACCTACTTCTTCTGCGTTTTCCCTCTCTACGTGCTCAGGAGGTCTAACATCAAGGACATAAGCGCCCAACTCTTTAATGAGCTCTCTTGCCTTGTGAAGGTCAACATTCCCGTAAAGAGGCTTCTCTCCATCTGCCCTTATTGCTTCTTTAAGGTTTTCAACGAGGACTTCTAAGCTCATCTCTCCCTCCTTTAATAAATTTCTAATATCAATTTATATTTTCTAAAACTCTCCTTCAACTATAATGTCCCCCGTCATCTCCTTAGGCACCTGGTAGCCGAGAATGTGAAGGATTGTAGGAGCTATGTCCCCTAAAATACCCACAACTGGAACGCCTCCAAACTCTTCAGGCAAGTTAACGTCTCTCTTCTCTCTCCTTTTAACTTTGTAAGCGCCACACTGACCTTTAACGACAACAAAGGGAACAGGGTTTGTCGTGTGGGCAGTCCAAGGTCCTCCCGTTTCTGGGTCTATCATCTGCTCTGCGTTTCCGTGGTCGGCAGTTATTACTGCAATTCCCCCTTCTTGAAGGGTAGTTTTAACAACCTCCTTTAAACACTTATCAACGGCCTCAATGGCTTTTATAGTTGCTTCAAGGTTTCCGGTATGCCCCACCATGTCAGGGTTTGCAAAGTTGACAACAATTAGCTTGTATTTTCTACTCTTTATCCCATCAACTACTTTCTGGGCAACCTCAAAAGCGCTCATCTCCGGTTTAAGGTCGTAAGTTGGGACTTTCGGAGACGGAACCAATATCCTCTCTTCCCCCGGGAAAGGCTCTTCTCTTCCTCCGTTAAAGAAGTAAGTAACGTGGGCGTACTTTTCGGTCTCGGCAGCTCTGAGCTGTTTAAAGCCTAAGGTTGAAATAACTTCTCCTAAAACGTTTTTAAGCTCTTGAGGGGGAAAGGCCACTTTAAAGGGGAAAGTCTCGTCGTAAAGCGTCATAGTTGCAACTAAAGAAGGAGAAACGACCTTTTTCCTATTAAAGCCTTTAAAGTCTTTAAGGCCCACTGCAGAAACTATTTGCCTCATCCTATCGGCCCTAAAGTTAAAGAAAAAGACAACGTCTGAGTCTTCAATTAGACAGTCCTTTGAAATTACGTAAGGCTTTACGAATTCGTCAGTTTCTCCCCTTTCGTATGCCTGCCTTAAGGCTTTTATAGGGTCTTTACAGTGGTAGCCTTCGCCTAAAACCAATGCGTTGTAGGCCTTCTCTGTCCTGTCCCACCTTTTATCCCTGTCCATGTAGTAGTAGCGTCCACCCATAGTCCCTACTTTCCCTATACCAAGCTCTTTTAGCTTCTTTAGGAGCTCCCTCAAGTACTTCTCTGCACTCTTTGGAGGAGTGTCCCTTCCGTCCAAAATCGGGTGAACGCAGACTCTATTAACTCCAAACTCCTTTGCAAGCTCAAGGAGGGCAAAGAGGTGGTTAATGTGGCTGTGAACTCCTCCGTCTGAAAGGAGACCTATAAGGTGGAGTTTTACTCCTTTCTCCTTTGCAGTCTCAAACACTTCCTTTATTATCGGGTTCTCTTTTGCCTTACCGCTTTTAAAGGCCTTCGTAATCCTAACTATGTCCTGCCAGACTATCCTACCGGCTCCTATGTTCATATGGCCAACTTCAGAGTTCCCCATCTGGCCTTCAGGAAGTCCTACCGCTTCTCCGGAAGCTTTTAAAAGTCCCTTAGGGTAAGTATTCCAAAGGTAGTCCCAAAAGGGGGTGTTAGCCAAAGCTATTGCGTTTCCCTCTTTTTTAGGGGAATAACCGAAACCGTCAAGTATTACTAAGGTTAAAAAGTCTGCCATGGCCACCTCTCTTTAAGTGTAAACTGTTTTCAGTAAGGATAATCTTCATAGTAAACCTTTTCAAGGTAAAGGCCTTCGGCAGGGGCCAGGTAGGGAGCTCTCTTCCTGTCCTTAGCCTCTAAAATCTCCCTTATCTCTTCGGCTTTTAACTTCCCCTCACCTACTTTAACGAGAGTTGCAACTATCACTCTAACCATGTGCCTTAGAAAAGACCTTCCTATTACCTTTATCTCTATTGTATCATTAACTTTATCAATAGTTATCTCATCTATCCTCCTAACTGGGTTAACCTCCTTTTTCCTCTCTCCCTTTGAAAAGCTCGTAAAGTCGTGGGTCCCCAAAAGGTAGCTTGAAGCTTTCCTCATCTCCTCAATGTTAAGGGTAAAGGGGAAAAACCAGCTCCTTTTATACTCAAAGGGACTTGGAACTTCTCTGTTAAAGAGCCTGTATAGGTAAAGTTTTCCTTTAGCGCTTCTCCTTGAATCAAAGTCTAAAGGGACCTCTTCTACTTTTATTACCTTTATGTCAAAGGGCAAAAGGCCGTTTAGGGCTCTCTTAAGCTTATCTAGGCTAAACTCTTTTGCGGTCTTAAAGTTGGCAACCTGGCCTTTTGCGTGAACGCCGGCGTCTGTTCTGCTTGCTCCGGTTAGCTTAACCTCTTCCCTTAAGAATGTTTTAAGGGCCTTTAAGAGCTCCCCTTGAACGGTAGGTTTGTCTGGTAGAAACTGCCAGCCGTAGTAGGAGCTCCCTAAGTACTCAATAGTCAACTTTACGTTCCTCATCTTTCCCTTCCCTTTATGTTATCTTTACAAAAGTTAAAGGAGGAAAAATGAAAGTTCAAACTGAGAGCTTAATAGTAAGCCTTCTTATAATAACGGCAGGAATCGGAGCTCTTGAGATAGGTTTTTCTTCTTCAATACTTGAAATACTTGCAGGGACTTTTGCTTCAAACCTCTTAGAACTTGGAGACCTTTCCTGGATAGAGTTCCTCTCAAACTTGGGCCTCTTGGGACTTATGTTCTTTGCGGGGCTTGAAACAGACCCTGAGCTTATGAGAAAACACTTCTTAAAGAGCCTCTTTATAGGCTTTTCCTCCTACTTTCTCCCTCTAGTCAGCATCTTTTCCTTCTCCCACTACCTTTTAGGGTACTCACTTGAGAGCTCCCTTTTAATAGGAATAGCCCTGTCAACGACCTCCCTTGCCCTGGTATATCCCCTCCTAAAGGAGAAAAGACTCCTTCAGCACCCTGCAGGCCAGATACTCCTTGCAGGAGCTATGGTAGTTGACATTTCAAGTATGCTAACAATGAGCTTTCTATTTGAAGGGATAAACGCCTACAACATCCTCTTTACCGTTGCCTTAGCTCTCCTCTTACTTAAGCTCCCAAAGTGGGGAGAGAAACTCTTTGAAAGGTACAAGGGAAACCAAATTGAGTTTAAGACCAGGTTTATAGTCTTGGTCTTAATAGCCCTAGGATTCCTTTCAGAGCAGGTCCACATTAACGAGGCAGTTTTAGCGTTTACGACGGGAATCTTCTTTGCAGAGCTCTTTAAAAAAGACTGGGTCATTGAGAAGAAAATCAGGGCCCTTATATTTGGGTTTTTGGCTCCCTTTTTCTTCTTTAAGGCCGGCTACTCAGTTAAACTCTCTACAATCTCCCTTAAGGTAATCTTCCTCTCAACACTCCTTGGAGGACTAGCCTTTATAACGAAATACATAGGAACCGTTTACGCAACGGCAAACCTATTTAAGGGAGCTGTTTATAAACTTGCAGGCCTCTTTTTTAACATGAGGCTAACCTTTGGAATAGTAGCCTCCCTCTTTGGCCTAAAAGCAGGTCTTATAGATGAGGAAACTTACGTCTCTTTGCTAATCATAATAGTTATAACCTCCCTAATCTCATCCCTGATATCAAACAGAATGCCCCACGAGGTTGAAGAAGACCTCCTTGAAGACATCTTCAAGCTATAAGTTATACTTTATCAAGTTAACCTTTTGAAAGAGGAATTATTGAACTTTAAGCCCTCAAAGGCTTTAACTTTAGGGATTGAGCTTGAGGTTCAACTGGTAAAGGAAGAGGACCTCTCTTTGGCGGGAGTTGCAGGAGAGATATTTAAAGAGACCTCCTCTCTTCTTATCCAAAAGGAGTTTTTAAACTCAATGGTTGAGTTTGTAAGCTCTCCTGGAAACAGCCCTAAAGAGGTGGTTGAAGAGCTCTTTAAAGCAGTTGACGATGTAATTAAGATAGGGAAAGAGAAGGGATTTAAACTCTCTGCATCTGGCACCCATCCCTTTGCCCTTCCAGAAGAGGTGGAAATTACTAAAGACGAAAGGTATAAAAGGCTCCTTGAGGAGTTTCAGGAAGTTTTAAGGAACTTTTTAATCTACGGACTCCACATTCACGTTGGTTTTCCGGATGCTAATTCCTTAATAAACGCCTACAACGCCTTCGTTGAGTACTCCCCAATCTTCCTTGCCCTTTCTTCCTCTTCCCCCTTCTTCAAGGGAAAGAACACCGGCATCTACTCTTACAGGAGCAAGATTTTTGAACAGCTACCAAGAGCGGGAGTTCCCCAGCAGTTTGACTCTTACCGAGAGTTTCAGGAGCTCTACCAAGTTTTGCTAAATACAGGAACAATTGAGAGCTTAAAGGACATATGGTGGGACGTTAGACCAAGGCCCGACCTTGGAACTGTTGAACTTAGGGTATGTGATGCTGTAGCTTCAAGAAGCAGGATTGAAGGTCTTTTAAACCTAGCCTTAATGGTGGGAGCACTCTCTTTAAAGAGAGAGTTTAAACCCTACTTTCAGCAGGTACACCTTCAGAACAAGTGGAAGGCTGCAAGGTACGGCCTTTCAGGGGAATTTATAGACAGGGGAAGGAAGGTAAAGCTGGGCAAAAAGCTAATTGAGATAGTAGCAGAGTATTCAAAAACTTTTGGGAAGTTAAGGGAGGGAGCTCTCCTCCTTGAGAGGCTAACCACTGTTCCTACAAGCGCAGAAGTTCAACTAAAAGTATATAGGTCAACAGGTTCACTAAAAAAAGTGGTAGAAGTTAACCTGCTGGAGGGAAAAGATTGAAGGGAGCAGTTGCAGCGGGAGACAAGCTAACGGCCCTTGCGGCGGCAGAAGTCTTAAAAGCAGGGGGAAACGCCTTTGACGGAGCAGTTGCGGCCGCATTTGCAGCACCTATGGCAGAACCGGCTCTGACCTCTGCAGGAGGAGGAGGGTTTCTCTTAGCAATCTCTCCAAACAGTAAACCGGTTCTTTACGACTTTTTCGTTGACGTTCCACCAAAAAGGCTAAAAGAGCCGGACTTTTACCCTATAACAGTTGACTTTAAAGACGCAAAACAGGTTTTCCACATAGGTATGGGCTCTGTTGCCGTTCCAGGCTTTGTGGCCGGACTTTTAAGGGTTCACAGGGAAAGGGGAAAACTCCCTTTAAAGGAGGTCCTTTCTCCCGCAATTGAGTACGCAAAGAGGGGAGTTAAGCTGTCTCCAATTCAAGCCTCTTTCGTAAAGCTGTTAGAGCCGATATTTACGGCAACGAAGGAAGCAAGAAAAGTTTACGCTCCAGAAGGCAAACTCATAGACGAAAAGAGGCTCTTTAAAAACCCTGACTACGGGGAATTCCTGGAACTCCTTTGTAGGGAAGGTCTGTGGGCTTTCTACGAGGGGGAAATTGCAGACGAGATAGACAAACTCTCCAGAGAAAGAGGAGGACTTATAAGGAAAGAGGACTTAGAGAGGTATAAGGTAATAGAGAGGACTCCTTTAAAGTTCTCCTTTAAGGGGAAAGAGGTTTTAACAAACCCTCCTCCCTCTTCAGGGGGAGTTCTCATAGCCTTTACCTTAAAGTTGCTTGAAAACAAAGAACTTGGAAGGTGGGGCTCTGTAAGGCACCTATCGTTAGTAATAGAAGCTTTAAGGGCCACTTCCCTTTTTAGAAGGGAGTTTATAGACGGGGAGCTCCACAAAGGTGAAGCTTCCAAAATTATAGAGGATAAAGAGGTTTTAAGTAGATACCTTAACCTCCTTGAAAGGAGGCTGAACTTGTGGGGGAACACCACCCACGTTAGCATACTGGACGGCGAAGGAAACGGGGTTTCAATGACAACGACAAACGGAGAAGGCTCAGGAGTAGTAATACCGGGAACGGGAGTTATGCTAAATAACATGTTAGGTGAAGAAGACCTAAACCCTGAAGGCTTTTTCAAGTGGCCTCCTTACACTCGCCTTCCTTCAATGATGGCACCTACCGGGATATTAAATGGGGGAAAGGTGGAGCTCCTACTGGGAAGTGCAGGAAGCAACAGGATAAGGAGCGCAATTGTCCAAGTTATCCTCAACTACGAGGCGTTTAAAAAGGGAGTAAAGGAAGCGGTGGAGCTCCCCAGAGTCCACTACGAAAGGGAAGAGGTCTTTGCTGAGCCGGGATATCCTGAAGAGACCTTAAAGGAGATAAGGAAACTTTACCCCCTAACCCTCTTTTCCCAATTGAGCATGTTCTTTGGAGGAGTTCAGGCCGTTAGCTCTGAAGGGCTTGGAGCAGGAGACCCAAGAAGAGGAGGCTACTTTATAAAGGTTTAAGAAAGAGCTTGCATTATCCTTTTCTTTATCTCCTCTATTTTCTCTTCGTCTTCAATCTTGTTATAGTTAATGTCTGTAATGTAGAAGCTGTCTATTACCCTGTTCCCTTCCGTTGCGATTATCGCCCTTCTTAGCCTCGTGTTAAGCTCCAAAAGGACTTTGGTTATGGTGTACAGAACTCCCAACCTGTCGTAGGTTGAAACTTCAACAACGGTGAAACTATCAGAGGAGGAGTTGTCAACCTTCACTTTCGTTTCAGGTAAAGGAAGAGTGCTCCTAAAGGTCTTTGACCTTAAAAGGTTTCCAAATTCCTCAACTTTCAGTGCCCCTCGGTAGAGCTCCCCAAGCATCCCTTTAAACTCTTCAACCTTCTCTTGAGGTAAGGAATCTCCCGAAACTGTTGAAACCTGAATCGTATAGACCATACAGTCGCAGTCGTCCTCTATAGCCCTGTTTATGTTGGCTCCCTTAATGTTTATGCCTAAAAAAGAAAGTATCCCTGCAACCTTGTTAAAGAGCCCTCTTCTATACTTGGTGATAATTACTATCTTGGTATAGCCTATGTCTGGGTAGTTTTCGTGGTAGAGGTCGTATTCAAGGCCCTCCTTCCTTATCCTCTTCATAACCAGAAGGTGCTTTGCAATCTCTGAGGAAGGGTAGGTGATTAAGTAGCTCTCATCTGCGCTTTCAAAGAACTTATCTACAGACTCGGGCTTTATTTTTCCCTTTAAGAGCTCCTTTACCTTTTCCCTCCTCCTGTTTAGCTTTTCCTTTACAAGCTCTTTTAAACTTTTATTTTCGTGGAAAAGGGAAAGGGTTGAGCTATACAGCCTCCACAATAGGGAGCTCTTCCAGTTATCCCAAGTTCCCGGCCCTACAGCATTTATGTCTGCGTAGGTTAAAAGGAAAAGCTTTTTAAGCCTTTCCTCGCTTCCACACTCGTTCTTAAAGCTCTCTAATAGGTTAGGGTCTGAAATGTCCCTCCTAAAGGCAAGGTGGGCCATTAAAAGGTGGTTCTTTACAAGCCAAACCACCTCTTCAACCTCGCTACTTTTAAATCCCATCTTTTCCATGTACTTCCGAGCTATGCTTGCCCCTACAAACTCGTGTTTTCCCCTTTTGCCTTTCCCTATGTCGTGAAAGAGAGCAGCTATAAAAAGGAGCTCCGGCTTTTCTATGTCTTGGAGTATCTGATTTAACCTCTCCTTTTCCTTTACTGAAGTCCCGCTTGTTGCCTTCTCGGATATCCTCTCAAGCTCCCTAACCGTAAGTATTGAGTGCATGTCTGTGGTAAATTTGTGGTAGGTATCGTACTGAAAGTGCCCTCTCAGCCTCTCAAAGTCTGGAAGGAGAGCTCCCAAAACCCTACACTCGTGCATAGCCTCTAAGGTGTAAGAGAGCCTTTTAGGCTTCTTAAGTATCTGGCTAAACTCCCTTAAGGTATCCCTCTTCCTGAACTTCTCCCTTAAGGTTTCAGCAGAGAGTTTAAAGAGGGAAAAAGTTGAAGGTGCAAGCTCTACCCCTTCCTCTTGAATTAGCTTAAAACCCTCTATTACCTTCTTGGGTTCCTTTAAAACCTTACTTTCCTCTTCGCTTTTAACATAAAGGCGCCCCTCTTCAATGAAAAAACTTCCAACTTCCTTACGGGAAGAGAAGAAGGAAAATATTGAAGAACTCCCCCTTTTTAGCTCCTCTTTACAGCTCTTTATCACTTCCTTAGTGATAACTGCCAGGTCCGTTGCACTGTTAAAGTAGCTCTTCATAAAGCTCTCAACTCCTCTCTTTCCCCTCCCAAAGCCGAAAAACTCTGCAACCTCCCCCTGCATTTCAAAGGAGAGGATGTCGCTCTTCCTGTTAACGGCTAAGTGAAGCTGGTTCCTTACTTTTAGCATAAAGTCGTAAGCAGAGATTACGTCCCTAAAGCTCCTCCTGTCAAGGATTTTCCGGTCTAAAAAGCCCGAATAGCTCTCAATTCCAAAAACGAGCTTTGAAATCCAGAAAGCCTCGTGAAGGTCCCTAAGGCCCCCTTTACTCTCTTTAACGTTAGGCTCTTGGTAGTAAACTGTTCCGTAAAACCTCTTGTACCTGTCGCTTCTGGCAGAGAGTATCTCATCAACCAGGTTTTCCCTGTTTTTAACTATAAAGTCGTTAAACCTCTTAGAGAAGGCAAAGTCAACATCCTTACTGCCAACCAAAAACCTCCTTTGAAGGAGGTTCGTAAAGACTGAGAGGTCAGTCTGAGAAAGCTCCAAAGCTTCGGTTAAGCTCCTTGGAGAAAAGCCTATCTCCCTTTTAAGGGAAAGGAGGAAGTAGTAAAAAGCTTCTACATCTTCTCTGTAAGCTTCAGTTAGGCTCCCCTCGTAGAGGAGGTTTACGTCTATGTCAGAGTGGAAGTTGAGCTCTCCTCGGCCGTATCCTCCTAAAGCAAAGAGGGCTACCGGGATGTCCCACCTTGAGAAGAACTCCTCAAAGGAGGCCTTTAAAACCCTGTCAAGGGAGCTCCTTAACTTCTGGGCTACTAAAAAGCCCGTTTCCTTTTTCCTGTGGAGCTCCTTTGCCTCTTCAACCCCTTTAAAGAATTCTCCTTTTAGGGACTCTAGAGTCAATTTGTAAGACCTGCCAGCTTCCAGAGTTTCCTAAAGTTCTCCTCATAGACTTTTGCAAGTTCCCTGTTATTCTCTATTACTACCAAGTTCTCGTCGTTTCTCTTCTCTGCGTTTGAAGTCCAGTTAAAGCTCCCAGTTGAAACGCTCCTTCCGTCATAGATGGCATACTTATCGTGCATTAACCCCCCACCGCTTCCCTTTTTATACCTAACTTCAATTCCTTCCTTCTCTAAAAGGGGACCTACGCAGTAGCGAGACTTGCCGTTTCCGTAGTCTATTATTACCCTTACCTTTACGCCCCTTTTGTGAGCTTTTATTAGCGCCTTAGCTATCTTCTTACTGGTAAAAGAGTAAATAGCAATGTCTATGCTTTTTCTGGCCTTCCTTATCTCATTAACTATCGCGTCAGTACAGCCGCCGCGGGGGGAAAAGTAGGCAGAAATAAGGGTTTGAGAAGCAGGAATTGTCTTTTTTTCAAGCCTGTTTCCCTTGCAGCCTGTAAAGAAAACGATGAAGCTTACTAATAAAAGGAAAAGTCTCACTTTTTACCCTCCTTCTTCTCAAGGACTTTCTCTACAACTGAGGAGCTCCTTAAGTACTTGCTCCCTACAACAGACAAAAGGAGGGAGTTTAAGAGGAAGAGAGCTCCGAGAACTGCCGTGGTTTTAGTTAAAACGGCTCCCGTTTCAGCTCCAAAGGCAGAGCCCGTAGAGCTCCCTCCCATCATAGCTACTCCACCTTCACTCTGCCCCGGCTGTATTATAACCACCAAAATTAAAAGGATAGCTAAAACTGCGTGAACTATCAAAAGGAAGGTAAACATTTAAGCCTCCTCAAACTTTACTATCTTTGAAAAGCTGTCAGCCTTAAGGCTTGCCCCTCCAACGAGAGCTCCGTCTATGTCCTCCATCTCAAGAAGGGACTTGGCGTTTTCAGGCTTAACGCTTCCTCCGTAGAGAATCCTTACCTGAAAAGCCTTCTCCTTACTAAAGAGCTCTCCTAAAACGCCCCTTATAAAGAGGTGAACCTCTTGAGCCATTTGGGGAGTTGCACTCTTTCCCGTCCCTATCGCCCAAACTGGCTCGTAGGCTATCACAAACTCATCATCCTCAGAAATCCCCCTTAATCCCCTCTTCAACTGCCTTTCTACAACCTTTTCAGTCTCCCCACTTTCCCTCTCCTCAAGGGTCTCCCCTACGCACAAAATCGGAGTAATCTTATGCCTTACAGCAGAGAGAACCTTTTTATTTATCAGCTCATCGTCTTCCTTGAAAATCCTCCTCCTTTCAGAGTGGCCAATTATCACGAAAGAGCAGTTTAAATCCTTTAGCATCAGAGGGGAAATCTCGCCAGTATAGGCTCCCTCTTCTTCGTAAAACATATTTTGAGCTCCCAAGTAAATGGAGCTCCCTTTAAGCTCTTCTCTCACAGGATAAAGAGCAGTAAATGGAGGACAGACAAGAACGTCCCTGTCTTTAACGTCTTTTAAGAGCTCCTTTAACTCCCTTACAAGACTAACGGCTTCAGGAACAGTTTTATGCATCTTCCAGTTTCCGGCTATTAGCAACCTCCTCAAAACTCCCTCCCTAAGAAGCTTTCGTTAACTCGTACTTTGGCTTTTTAGTCTTAACGGCTTCAGCGTCAATTATAACCCTTTTAACGTCCTTACGGGTTGGAACTTCAAACATGACTTCTGTCATCACGCTCTCCATAATGGCCCTTAAACCCCTTGCTCCCGTCTTCCTCCTTATAGCCTCCTTAGCAATCTCCCTTAAAGCGTCTTCGGTAAATACGAGCTCAACCCCTTCAAGCTCAAGCATCTTCTTATACTGTTTAACCAAAGCGTTCTTCGGCTCAGTTAACACCCTTATAAGGTCTTCTTCTGAGAGCTCCTTTAAAGTAGCTATTACTGGAAGCCTACCTATGAGTTCCGGAATTAAGCCAAACTTAACAAGGTCCTCAGGCTCAACGTGCTTTAAGAGCTCGTCCCTGTTAAGCTTTTTCTTATCAACGTCTGCAGTAAACCCTAATGAACCCTTACCTATTCTCCTTGCAATTATGTCCTCAAGACCAACAAAAGCTCCACCGCATATAAAGAGGATGTTTGAGGTATCTATCTGAATGTACTGCTGGTGAGGGTGCTTTCTTCCCCCTTGAGGAGGAACGTTTGCTATTGTCCCTTCAAGTATCTTTAAAAGGGCCTGCTGAACTCCTTCTCCCGAGACATCCCTAGTTATTGAAGGGTTTTCGCTTTTCCTTGAAATCTTGTCTATTTCGTCTATGTAAATTATCCCTTTTTGTGCCTTCTCAATGTCGTAATCTGCAGCTTGAATTAGCCTTAAAAGGATGTTCTCAACGTCCTCCCCAACGTAGCCTGCTTCAGTTAAAGTAGTAGCATCTGCTATAGCAAAGGGAACGTCAAGGAGCCTTGCTAGAGAGCGGGCAAGAAGAGTCTTTCCCGAACCTGTAGGACCTATCAGTAAAATGTTGCTTTTTTCAAGCTCTACATCGTCAACGCTTCCTCCGGAAAGTATCCTCTTATAGTGATTGTAAACGGCAACTGCAAGAACTTTCTTTGCCTCATCCTGTCCTATTACATACTGGTCAAGAAAAGCCTTTATCTCTTTAGGTGTTGGGAGCTTGTCAACGGAAAGAGCTCCCCCTTCCCTCTTCTCCTGCTGATGAATGAGCTCATAACACTCATCTATACAGAAGTTGCATATTGCAACTCCACCGGGACCGGTAATCAAAACCTCAGCTTCACTTTGAGACCTTCCACAAAAAGAGCACTTCCTCATTATAACCCCTTTAAAAGTTTGTTTAGCAGGAAAATATATCCTAAAATCCCCAAAAAGTAGAAAGGGGACGGAAAATGGTTAAAGTAAAAGTCTGCGGAATCACGAACCTAAAAGACGCTCAAATTGCAGTTGAAGCAGGAGCTGACGCCCTAGGTTTTATCATCTACCAAAAGAGCAAGAGGTTTATAAAGGCTAAGGATGTTAGGTTAATAACTTCTCAACTACCTCCTTTTGTAAGTAAAGTAGGGGTTTTCGTAAACGAAGACCCACACCAAGTCCTTGAGATATTAAGCTACGCCCACCTTGACTTTGCACAGCTTCACGGAGAGGAAAGTCCCCAAGATTGCGAGTACATAGGGAAAAACAGGGTTATAAAGGTATTTAGACTCAAGAGTAAGGAAGAAGTTAACAAGTTAGAACCTTACGTAGGAAAGGTTAGGGCTTTTCTACTTGACACTTACGACACAAAAGCTTACGGAGGAACGGGGAAACCTTTTGACTGGGAGATAGCCCTTGAAGTAAAGAGAATGTTTCCCCAAGTTCCCTTAATACTATCGGGAGGTTTAACCCCTGAGAACGTGAACTCCGCTGTCTCTACAGTAGAACCCTTTGCAGTTGACGTTTGCAGCGGAGTAGAAGCCCTACCGGGAAAGAAAGACCCTGAAAAGCTCTTTTCCTTTTTAAAGAAAGCTAAATGCAGTTGAAAAATAGTTTCATTTGCATTAATTTAGAAGAGAATAAACCTTTAGGAGGGAACCATGGGAACAAAGGCAAGGGAGCTTGTAGGAGAACACGCAGACAAGATAGTAGAGCTCCTAAACAGAGCTCTCGCTGACGAGTGGCTCGCTTACTACCAGTACTGGATAGGCTCTAAAGTTGTAAAGGGGCCTATGAAATCTGCAGTTGAGGCAGAACTTGTCCAGCACGCCCAAGACGAACTACGCCACGCCGACATGTTAGTTATGAGGATTTTAGAGCTTGGAGGAACTCCTATTCTGACTCCCAAAAAGTGGTTTGAGCTTACAAACTGCGGTTATGAAACCCCAGAAAACCCTTTTGTTAAGAAGATACTTGAGCAGAACATTAAGGGAGAACAGTGTGCAATAGACGTCTATAACCAAATTGCAAAGCTAACAAAAGAGATAGACCCAGTAACTTATAACTTAGCAGTTCAAATAATGACAGACGAAATGGAACACGAAGAGGACCTTCAGTCCCTACTTGAAGACCTTGAAAACATGAAGTTTTTAAAGTAGAAAAGGAGAGGTTAACCCTCCTCCTCCTTTACTTCTATGTGGAGCTCCTCAAGCTGCTCTTTCCTTACAGTATCCGGAGCTCCCGTTAACAAGCACTGCCCCTTTTGAGTCTTGGGGAAGGCTATTACGTCCCTTATTGAAGGCTCTTTTCTCATTATCGCGCAAAGTCTATCAAGACCAAAGGCCATTCCTCCGTGGG
>JALSNF010000017.1 GCA_026987115.1 Desulfurobacteriaceae bacterium | reverse complement strand
CCTTACTGGAGAGAGAGGGGAAGTGCCGGAGAGATTCACCTTTCAGTTAACCCTGTTATAGCTAAACCCTTTACTCCCTTACAGTGGTACGGTTTAGAGCCTAAGTCAAAAATAGAGAGAAAACTTAAGCTCCTTTCTAAACTGGTTAAGAAGGTTCCCGGAGTTAAGCTTACCTTTGAAAACCTTAAAGAGGCCGTCCTTCAAGCGATAGTCTCAAGGGGGGATACTAGGTTAGGTGAGGCTGCAGTTAAGGTTGCTAAAGAGGGAGTTAACTTAAGGAGGGCTTTAAAGGAGATGGGGATTCCCTTTGAGGAGCTCTACACAAGGGAGAGGGAAAGGGAAGAGCCCTTTTCGTGGGAGGTGGTTGAAAGCGGCATAAAGAGAGATTACCTCTATAGGGAGTATGAGAACATCTATAAAGGTATTTCCACTCCTACTTGCTTTCCCGGCTGTAGGGTTTGCGGTCTGTGTCCGTCAGGTGCAACTTTGCAAATAGGGAAACCTTCAAAAGTTGAACTTCTTAAGGTTTAGAAAATATAATTAGGCCAAAGAAATAAGGGAGCTCCATATGCAGGTCTATCAAAGGACTTTAGCCAAAGAGGTTAGCTTTAGCGGCATAGGCCTTCATACCGGAAAGAAAGTCTCAGTAAGGCTTGCTCCGGCACCTCCCGATACCGGAATTTCCTTTATAAGGACCGACTTAGAGGGAGCTCCCTCAATAAAAGTATCTCCGAAATACCTTTCAAAGCTCTTTTACGCAACAAACCTCTCTAACGGTGAAGTTTCTGTTCATACCATAGAACACCTAATGGCGGCCCTTTCTGCCTTTGGCATAGATAACCTCTTTATTTACCTTGATTCCGAAGAGCTCCCCATCCTTGACGGGAGCGCTGCACCCTACATATACCTCTTTGAGGAGTCAGGTATAAAGGAGCTCCCAAAAAAACGGAAGTATGCAGTGTTAAAGAGAGAAGTTTTTATAGAGTTTGAAGGAAAGAGAATAGAAGCTGAGCCTCACTTTGAGCTCCTTATTGACAATACTATCTCCTTTAACCACACCTACAAGCCTATAAAGTTCCAGAGATTGGTTTATAAACACACCTTAGAAAACTTTAAGGAGATTGCTAAGGCAAGGACCTTCTGCTTCTACGAGGAGGTTGAAGCCTTAAGGTCTAACGGTCTTGCAAGGGGAGGCAGTTTAGATAACGCAATTGTAATAGACAAGTACGGGATATTAAACGAGGGAGGACTTAGGCTTGAGAAAGAGTTTGTAGCCCACAAGACCTTAGACCTTATTGGAGACCTCTACGTTCTTGGCTATCAACTTCTTGCTAAAATAACCGCTTACAAAACAGGACACGCACTTAACGCAGCTTTAGTTAATAAAATTTACTCTGAGGGCCTTTACGAACTGGTTGAGCTTGAAGAGGATAAAAGAAAAGGAGAACTTAAAGCCGGTTTAAGCGGTGAACTTTGCCAAGCTGATTAAGGAGTACTACTTATCAATAGCTCTTATTCTCTTCTTTGGAATCTTAGTTCTCTTTGTCCCCTTTTTCTACTATTACCCTGTAAGTTTTGACTTTAAAGGACTTTCTTTAAGGTGTTTTCTCTTAGATTTGGGAGCTTCCCTTGTTTTTTACTTTCTTGATTTTGGAAAGTATAAGTCTCTTTTACTCTTTTCTTTATCGGGACTTTTCCTCTCTTTGGCTTACTTGAAGGATAATTACTTTTACTTTGTACCTCCCTGCCTCTCTTTCACGATAACGGCTGTTATTATGGTTTCTTTTCTTGCCTACTTAAAGCTTACTTCAGATTAACCCCGATAGAACTCCTGACAGGCAGTCCTTATAAAGTTTTTCTCCCCTTCTGAAAGTTTTGTATTCCTTAACTTGCTTAAAAGAAGGGATGGGAATATCTCTAAGGAGCTCCCTTTAACTCTTTCCCTGTTTCTGTAGCAAAAGAATAGGAGGTTCATCTGAACCTCTGCTGGAAGTCTCCAGTTAAAAGCGTGTCTTTCAAGTTCTTTTAATACTTTCTGAAAGAGTTCTTCTGGAACTTCCAGTTTAGTTAGTGCAGCTATTGAGTGGTTTATGTACTTGATTTCCCTTTCGTCTTTATAAGAGCTCCTTTTTAACAGGCTTATTAGCTCGTATACAAATTTTTTAACTTCCTCTCTGTCTTTTCCTTCAGATAGGCTTTCTATTACGGAAAGCCCCTTTAGGTCCTTTTTGTTAAAGTAAAACCTTAACTCTCTTAAATCTCCTTTAACTTTTTCTCCCTTAACTTGCAGCTTTTCCTTACCCTTGCTTGAAAAGGAGCTCCTTATTAAGCTAACTTTAAAGTTCCTGTTTTTCACCTCCTCTTCTAACAGCTGGACTTCATCTATGTTAAAAACATTAACTGGTAAGATTTCTGTTAATCTCTTTTTGAAAGGCTCAGTTAGCCTACCTATTAAAACCACCTTCCTTATTTTCGCTCTCTCCTTAAAAAGCTCCTCAAACTTGTACAGGGAATATATAAGTGAGGAGGAAAAGTCAAACGGTTTTTCTATAAAGTCCCCGTAAGCGCTCTTTCCAACAAGGGGAGATAGGGCAAGCTCTACTTCCTTTTCGTCTATCTCCCTAAAGTAATTCAACTCTTCTATCCTAACCTCTTTACTCCTTTTAAAGAGAATCCTTGCCCCTTGAGCTCTGCACTTGTCAAGGATTTCTCCTCTAATTCCCTCTTTCCTCAGCTGAGCGTTAGATGTTCCCGTTTCCCCTACTATCCTGTTGAAAAGGTAGCTTCCAAACAGGTCTATAAAGTGAAACTCTCCTAAAGGAATTACGTTTAGGAGTTTCCCTCCTACTGATATTGCCGTTTTCGTGTAGCCAACGTTAATAACCAGTGCTTCTTTCTCAAAGAGGTTAAAGTCGTAGTAAACGGAGATTTTCTTCCCGAAAGTTTCTCTTATTAAGTTCCTAATAAGGAAGGTGGGTTTTCCGTAAAGGTAGCCTGGTAGCAAGAGCTCTGTATATTCCCTTACCTCTACTCCAAAAAGGGCAAATTCAACTATGTCTATTGCGTCGTAGAAAACTTCTTTTATGAACAAATACTTTCTCTTTTCCAGATTATCAAGGACAGAAAGGAGTTTCTTCTTTACCTCTATCGGTATGCTAGAGTAGTCAATTCCTACCTCTTTTAAGAAGTTGTCCTTAAGTTTAAACTTTCCATCACTTCCCACAGAGTAAGGGTATCCCAAGTAAAGCCTCAAAACCTTATTACCTCCCTGTTGAAGGCGTGATTTAGCCTATCCTTACTTCCAGGGTAGCCGTGGACGAAAACGGTCCTTTTAGGTAAGAGACTCTCTCTGATTACTTCCAGCTCGTCTTTCCCTGAGTGGGCGGAAAAGTGGTGTTTCCTTACCTGACATTTAAACCTCTTAAGAACCTCCTTGTCGTTAATCAGCCTATATCCGAAGCTCTCTTCTGAGAGATAACCGCTCATTATTATTGAATTCTCGCCTCTCTTTGATAAGAGCTCCCCGTAAACGTACGAAGGCGTCCCTTCAAGGAGCATTCCTGAAGTTGAAAGGATGCAGTCTGCCTCTCTTAAATTCTCCCTGCAGGCCTCTTTAAAGCTTAGTCCTTCGTAAGTTGGGGCCGGTTGAACGTAGTAGTTAAAAATCTCCTTCTCAAGGAGATTTTCGTATATGTTGGTTATCTCCCTTGCAAGACCGTCAACGTAAACGGTTATCGGTGGTATTTTACCTTCCCTCATTCCCCTTGAAATGAGGAGAATTATCTCTTGAGCCCTTCCCAAGGCAAAGACTGGAACTAAGATTTTCCCCTTCCTATTTACGGTTTCCCTTACACTTTTAAAGAACTCCTCTTCGCTCTCTTCTCTGTTAAACTTCTTCCCTGAGTAAAAGTAGGTGCTTTCACTTACTAAGAGCTCAATACTTTCTCCTTTTGGGAGTTTAGCTCCTTCAACTGTTTCTTGTCTTGAAAGGGAGATGTCCCCTGTGTGAAAGACGCTTTTCCCTTCCCCGTACTTAATTAAAACGGAAGATGCCCCTAAAATGTGCCCTGCAGGCAGCAAGTTAATCTCTATTCCTTTTATTTCTATCTTGTCGTAAAAGTCTCTCCTCTCAACTAAAGAAAGGGCCTTGTCTAAAAGCTTGTACTCTTCCCACTCCTTTTGACAGTTCCTCTCCTTTATGAACCTAACTTTTATTGCATCTTCTACCATTAAGGAAAGGAGCTGGGCAGTTTCGTTTGTGGTATATATCGGAGTTTCTGGGTAGAGTTGTGAGAGGATGTGAACGCTTCCGCAGTGGTCAACATGGGCGTGGGTTATGACTATTGCGTCAAGTTCAGGAGCAAGTGCCTTTAAAAGCTCAAATTCGGGGTAAGGGTTTCCCCTTGAAAATCTTATACCAGAGTCTATAACTATCTTAACGCCGTCTATTATGTAAAGGTAGCAACTTGCTCCTATCTCGCTGCCGCCGCCGATGGGTATAAAGAGGTTTTCCATATTAGAGAAAATTTATCCCTATCTCCCGTAGAGACCAACGATTTCATCTTGAGCTAAGACGTGCCCTTCAATGGCGCTTAAAAATTCCTCCTTAGAAGCTCCCGGAGGAATTCCTAAGGTTGGAACGTCTAGTGCAAAGAGGATAAAAAAGTACCTGTGAGGTCTTCCGGGAGGAGGGCAAGGTCCTCCATATCCTACTTTTCCAAAACTATTAATTCCCTGTTTTATGCCGTACTCAAGCTCAGTTGCAGGGGGGACATCTTCAGGTAGGCCTTCAAAAGTTCCGGGGATGTCGTATATTATCCAGTGGGTAAATACTCCCATAGGGGCGTCTGGGTCGTCAACTAAAAGGGCAAAACTCTTTGTCTCTTCAGGAGGTTCCAAGAAAAGGAGAGGCGGGGATATGTCCTCTCCGTCGCAGGTGTATTTAACCGGTATGTACTCTCCGTTTCCAAAGGCTGGACTAAAGATTCTCATTTTCCCTCCCTTATATTGCTTTAAAAGACGAAATCTACGGGTCTTCCACAGTTGGGGCATTTTCCGTCAGAAGTAAATAGTACTTCAGTTTGGTAGCCTACCCTTCTAACTAAGAGAGCTCCACACGCCGGGCAGTAAGTTGACTCCCTTTCAGGTTCAATTACATTACCCACGTAAACGTAGTAAAGGTACTCTTTACTAACATCGTAAGCTATATCTATCACCTCAACGGGGGTGGGGGGCGTGTTGAGGAGTTTGTAAGCTGGGAAAAACCTTGAGTAGTGCATTGGAACTTCCTTACCTAAGTTATCGGCTACCCACTTTGCAAACTTTTCAAAGTATTCCGGAGAGAAGTCATCAAACCCTGGAACTATTAACTTGGTTAACTCAAGGTGCTTGCCTGCCTTTTTAATCTCTTCACATACCTGCCATACATTTGGATTTGGAAAGGAAGAGAACTTTAAGTAGTATTCCCTGTCTATTCCTTTTAGGTCAACATTAAATGCGTCAATTAAAGGTAATAGCTCCCTTAGGGCTTTTAAGTTTATGTTTCCGTTCGTAACGAGGACGTTTTTGAGACCTGCTTCCTTGACTTTCTCCGCTGCGTCTTTGACAAATTCAAACCAGATAATAGGGTCGTTGTAGGTGTAGGCTATACCTACTGAACCGTGCATTCCTGCATATTTAGCCGCCATTTCAGGAGTGAAAATTTGGCGGAGATGGGGATTATCTCTCCTTGCAATTTCCCAGTTTTGACAGGACTTACAGTCTAAGTTGCAGCCGTTTGTTCCTATTGAGAAGATTACCCTACCTGGGTAGAAGTGGTAAAGGGGCTTTTTCTCTACGGGGTCGTAGTTTGCAGAGGTAATTTCCGAATAAATTGTTGTAATCAGCTTTCCTCCTTTATTTTTCCTAACAAGGCAAAATCCCGCTCCTCCCTTAGGGATAACGCACTCCCTTGGGCATAAAGTGCACTTAACTTTCTCTTCTTCTAAACTCTCCCAATATTCTGCTACAATTTCCGGCATCTCTCCCTCCTTACTTTTAATTTAAGTCAATGTTCTTGTTTTGCTAGATTCTATATATAATTCGGCTTAAAATACTGTTAAGGGGGGAAATTTGAAAAAAGGAGAGATTTTTCCCATTTATGGATTTATTAAATTTAAAGGGAAGTTTTTAAGGGTCCTTGGTATTAACTTTAAGGGCCTTTTGGTGGAAGTTCCGGAGGACTTTCCTTTAGAAGTGGGAAAGGTTATTCGTTCGGTGTTTATGCTTCCCTTTAACGGTTATGGAAAGGTCGTTATTAATAACCTTAAGCTTAAATGTGAAGGTTTTGAAAAAGAAAACTCTTTAAATGCTATCTTCTGTAGTTTCGTTAAGCTATCGGAGGTAGAGAAGGAATTCTTTGATTTCTTAATTAGGAGCTTTTTGTGGCGCAACATTCTCTCTGATGAAGATATTTTTATGAACTACACTCAAGATAAGAACACGGAAAAGGCTATTATTAGATTCCAGAAAGAGTTAAGCTCTCAATCAAGGCTTAAGTATGCGTTGGCTTCCATTGTATTAATTTTTGCCTTTTTGGGCCTACTGGTTTACTATTTTAGCAACTTAAGGACTTTGGAAGAAAAGACTCCGTTGGTTTTTAAGTGCGTTGAACCTGGGGTTTCTAATAAATTAAAAAAGGAAGAGGGAGCTCCCTCTTCTAAGAATTTTGATGAAACTAAAGAAAACAAGACAGAGAGAGTTGCCTATTTAGGTGGCAACTCAACAGATAAGAAAGAAAACGGTACAGAGAGAGTTGCTTCCTTGTTAAATGATAACTCAACTACCAATAAAGAGAACGATACAGAAAAAGTTGCTTACTTAACTGAGAACTCAACAGGTAAATTTTCTCAGCCTTTAAGTAGCGAGAACGAGACGGACAATAAGTTGGAGCTAGACAGTCAGAGGAGCTATTACTGTATTCAGGTTGCCAGCAGTAAAAGTGAAAAAGATTTAATTAAGTTGGCGCGAAAGCTTGAGGGTTATCCTTTCGTTAGGGTTGAAAAGATAGGTTCTTTATACACTTTGAGAGTGGGCTTTTGGGAAAGTTCCAAAGATGCTTCTTTGATTTTACGCTCCTTAAAGGAAAAGTTTAGAGGTCCGTTCCTCAGGATTTGCGATTATAAACCTGAAAGATGGACCTACGCTAATAGGTAGCTCCTAAGTTTTTCCTTTGCTTCTTGATAGTTTTCTCCTTTCACAACCTTTTCTGCCTTTGGGGTTGATTTCTCGTAGAGCTTGTCGTAGTAGTTTATCATTAGTTCTTTGACTGCTTTTTCGTAGTTTTCCTCCTCAATTAGTTCTTTTACTTTCTTATACTTTTCTCCTCCGAGTATCCTTTCTATCTTCCTTAGGGCTTGAAGGTAAACTTCTTTAGGGTGTTTGCCTACGCCGTAGTCTTCCATTGATATCTTTACTCTCTCTTTTAAGGGGAGCTCCACCACCACCTTTTTACCTTCTTGCATCTTCTTCCAAAGAGCTTCAGGTATAAAGAGGTTTCCTATTTTCTTGCTTTCCCCTTCAACTATTATTTGCTTGCTCTCCTTTAGCTTTTCAAGTTCTTCCCATATTAAACTGTCAAACATCTTTTGGCTTGGCTGTTTAAGTCCTATCCCTCCAAATACAGAGCCTCTGTGGCCTGCAAGGCCTTCAAGGTCTATAACAGGGAAACCTTCCCGTTTTAGTTCCCTTAGCATTCTGGTCTTTCCTACGCCGGTAGCTCCGTAAACCACTATTATCTCTTTGTCTTTTAGGAGCTCTTCAATCCTTTTAAGGATGTACCTTCTAAATTCCCTGTATCCCCCTTTAAGTCTAAATACGCTTACTCCCGTTAAGTTGCATATTGTTGCAACTGCTAAGCTCCTTAACCCTCCCCTCCAGCAGTAGATTGCTACTTTCTTTTCCCTCTCTTTTATCTCTTTTACTTCTTTAACTATCTGGTGGAGTTTCCCTCCCACGAGCTCTAAAGCGAAGAGTTTTGCCTCTTTCTCGCCTTTCTCGTAGTAAACCCTTGAAACTTTTTCCTTCTCTTCTTTAGTAAAGAGGGGAACGTTGTAAGCTCCGGGTATTCTAAATTCTTCAAACTCTTCTTTCGTTCTAACGTCAATAAACTTAAAACCTTTTTCGTAAGCTTCTTTAAATTCTATGTCCTTTATTAGCTCCATTTCTCTTTATCACTCTAAATTTGGCTGCTGCAAAAGCTCCTGTCGGTAAGTTTAGCTTCCTTTCAAGTTTCAAGTTAACGAAGTTGTCTGTTGATAAGTTAAGAGTTGTTCTGAACTTTTCCAGTTTTAAGCTCCAAGGCGTTGATTCCCTAACGAGTCTTGCCATTTTAAGGAGCTTTTCCTTTGTTAGGAGCTCTCCCTTTAGGTAAACGCTCTCTTTGAAAACTCCTTTTATTAACCTAAGGATGTTCATTAAAGAGTTCCTGTTTAAAAACGCTATAAGCACGAACTCTTTTGAAACCCTTACTGCCTCTTTAAGGGCCTCTTTTTTCCCTTCTATGAACTCAAGGCTCGTTATGAAAAGGCTTCCGTTAAAGGCGTTGTCTTTAAAAGGGAGCTCTTCTCCTTTACCTTGAACCAGTTTCTTAAGGCCTTTCTTCTTTGCTTCTTTTAGCATGTCAATTGAGACATCAAGTCCTGTAGGTTCTTTAAATCCTTCTTCTTTTAGCGTTTTTATCCAAATCCCCGTTCCGCAGCCTACTTCAAGGAGCTCCTTTTCTTCTTCCCCTTTAAGGAGCTCTAGGATAACTTCCTTTTCAAGGAGCATTATCTTCCTTCCTGTATCACTTTCAAAGAACTCGTCGTATCTCTTTGCCCTCTCTCCAAAAAAGGGGTTTCTACTACTCATTTAGAGCCTCTCTTCCTGTCGTCCCTTTAAAGGCAAGGAGCCCTATTATCTCTTCTATGTCCTTTTTCGTTATCTTTACTCTTCTGTGGGCTTCCATTAAGGGGTAGGGATATCCCATAATTTCGTAAAAGCGAAGGATTTTGAGCGCCTCTTCTACCTCCATGTCCGTTTCACACTTATATACTCCCTTTGAGCTTGAGAGTTTAAAGTAGAAGACTTTAAATTTTTTCTCTGGTAAGAGCTCCTCAAATTCTCCCGGGAACGAAAACTTCTTTTCCCCTAAAGGTATCTCTTTAGGTTCCGTGTACCCTGGAGGGAGGTTTGCTTCATTTAAGACTGCTATGTCTGGAAGGACTCTGTCAAGCTCGTAATTCCTTGAGTTTGAGTGTTTTGATACTGCTATTATCTTCCCTCTTCCTCTTTCAAGGAGGGTATATATAGTGTAAAGGTATTCTAGGTATTCCAAGTAGCCTGCTACCAAAGGATAGCTGTCCCCCGGAAAGTACTTTTCAACTTCCCTGTAAAGGAGGGAGCTCCCTACAATCTCTTTTAAAAGCTCTTCCTTTATTCCTGCGAATACTTTTAAACTCCAGTTTTTCATTCTTTCCTCAATTTTCTGCTCAAACACTATCGGCCTTACGGCGTTTCCGATTATTGAGCCGTCAATTAAAAGGGCGTTAACTTCGTCTATGTCTTTTAGAACTTCTTTTGTTTCCACTATTCCCATTAAGTTCCTTAGCCTTGAATCTGAATACTCTTCAGGCTTTAAAAGGTCTAAGTAAGCAGTGTAGCTTTCATCAGAAAGGACTCCCCCTTTAAAGAGGAGAGAGCAAGCTCCTACTGCATATATCACGTATCCTGCGTAGTCTTTCCTGTTCCTGCTTCCGTCAACTGCCTTTACTTTCTCAGGGGTTGAAGGTTGAGGGAGTTTCTCTTTCCAAAGCTCCTTGATTTTCCCCTTTGCCTCTTTTCCTATTCCTAACTTTACTCCTATTTCCCCTTTTCTCTTTAAAGCAATCTCTATTAAAAGGCTCTTTATTCCCATACTTCCTCCTTTAGTGCTATATATTATATGGCGTAAGTAAGTTGGAGGTTTTAAAGTTGAGCCGTAAGCTTGGATATCTCTTCTTGGCCTTTTCGGCTTTCCTGTTTTTCTTAATAGTAATAGGTCAAACTTTTGGCAGGGAAGATTTTTTAGGGAAAGAGAATGGGTCTTTAAGAGAGACCTCTTCTTTAAAAGAGCCCTCTTTCGTAAAGAACCTAGAAAACGACTTTCTCCTTCAGTACAAACTCTTTAAAAAGTCAACTTTGGAAAACGGTGTTTACTCTTATCAGGTAGGGAACTTTAAGGTTTTCTTTACCGTTCTCCCTCAGTTTCAGAAGGCCCTTGAGAGGGAGTTTAAGAGGTTTAAGGTAAAGTACGGTGCCTTTGTTGCTTTAGACCCGAAAACCGGTAAAGTTTTGTCGGTAGTTTCAAGTTTAAAACATCCAGACTTGGCTTTAAAGCGTTCTTACCCTGCCGCTTCCACTTTTAAAATCATAACTTCTGCCGCCGCTTTAGAGTTAGGGATTGCCACTCCTAATACCGTTTTGAAGTGTGGAGGCCTTGGAGATTCTTGCTCTCCTTCGGTTTGGCTCAACAGTAATTACCAAGTTTTAAGGGACTTTAAGACCTCTTTTGCGACCTCTGCTAACCCCTTTTTCGGGAACTTAGGAAGGCTGGTAGGTAAGAAGGAGCTCTTAAAGTTTGCAGAGCTTTTCGGCTTTAACAGTTCCCTTTACGACTTCCCTTGGGGAGTTTTAAGGCCTCCCCTTGACGACTACGAGGTTGCCCTTTTGGCTGCCGGATTGGGAGATGTAAGGGTTAGTCCCTTTCACGAGGCCTTAATTGCTCAAACGGTTGTAAACGACGGTGTTATGATGAAGCCCTATTTGGTTGATAGGGTTGTTGACTTAAAAACAGGTAGGGTTTATAGGTTCTATCCGGAAGTTTTAAGGAAGGTAATTTCTCCAAAGACCGCCAAAGAGATTAGGGAGATGATGCTTTTAACGGTTAAGGAGGGGACAGTTTCAAGGAGAAAGTACTTTAGACTTTTATCTTTAAAGTATCCTAACCTTATAATAGGGGGAAAGAGCGGCACCTTAACGGAAAGGAGTTATCCTGAAGGCAGGTGTGAGTGGTTTACGGGATTTTTCTCCTATAAAGGCCGTAAGGTTGCTTTCTCTTCGGTTGCCGTAAACGGGTGGACTTACTACATAAGCGGTTATGAGATTTCTGCCCTTGCGGCCGCTGACTTTGCCAAACTCTTAAAGGGAGGTAAGGTAAGATGTGCGTTTTCTGCAAGATAGTTAAAGGGGAGCTCCCAGCAAAGGTAGTTTACGAGGACGACAAAGTTATGGCCTTTCACGACATTAACCCTCAAGCTCCGATTCACATTCTTGTAATCCCTAAAAAACACATTCCAACCTTAAACGACATTTCAGAAAAGGATAAAGAGTTGATAGGCCACATTTTCACCGTTATTAAGGAGATAGCAAAGGAAGCGGGAATAGACCAGAGCGGTTATAGGGTTTTAGTTAACTGTAATAGGGACGGAGGACAGGAAGTATTCCACTTACACTTTCACCTTTTAGGAGGAAAGCCTTTAGGCCCTATGGTCTGTTCCTAAGCTACTTCATCCTCCTTTTTAGCTCCTCTTCCACCTCTTCAAGCTCTATTCCTCTGTTTGCAAGGGCAACTAGGAGGTGGTAGAGGAGGTCTGCCGTTTCGTAGATTGCTTCTTCTTTGCTACCTGACTTTAACGCTAGTATTGTCTCTATAGCCTCTTCTCCTACCTTCTGGAGGATTCTGTCTTCTCCCCTTTTAAAGAGCTCTGCGGTGTAGGAGCCTTCGGGGAGCTCCCTCTTCCTTTTCTCAATTATTTTGTAAAGTTCCTTTAAAGTCCCTTCCAACTTACCTCTCCTTTGCTAGGGTCCTGTAAAAGCAGGTGTAGTTCCCGGTGTGGCAGGCTACCCCTTTTTGCTCTACCAGGTAAATAAGGGTATCTCCGTCGCAGTCTATTAAAACCTTCTTTACCTTCTGGGTATTTCCGGAGGTTTTGCCTTTCATCCACAACTCTTTCCTTGACCTTGAGTAGTAGTGGGCATAACCGCTCTTTAAGGTTTTTTCAAGGGCTTCCCTGTTGGCGTAGGCAACCATAAGGACCTCTTTCGTGTTTAGGTCTTGAACCACTACTGGAACCAGGCCCTTTCCCTTTTTAAAGTCAATCTCCTTTAATAATTCGCTGTTTACCTCTAACACCTTGCTACCCATTTCCTTTTTGACTACCATTTTACACTAAAATAGATTCCCTCGTAATAGGAGCTCCTACTTCCCACTCCTCCTATCAAGTTTAAAGTGCACTTTTTCCCCGGTTTAACTGAGAAGATAACTCCCCCTTCTTCTCCTATGTAGTTTCCCGAAAAGCTCTTTAGTTTCAGGTAGTAAAGGGAAAGAGAAGGTTTTATCCTGGCCAACTTCTTCCTTTTAAAGGTTAAATTCCTCTTTACTTTTAGCTTAAGTACCCTTATGTCTTTTTCTCCTGGTCTAAAGATAAAACCGTCGTTTCTAAAAAACTCCCTTAGTGAATGGGTCTTAAAGTCTTTAGAATAGACCTTGTATTCTAAAGAGAATTGAGTTCCAAACTTCTCTTTCCTTGCCTTTAAGAAGGCTCCCCAGTTCCCTTTCTGTTTTAAAAACCCCATCCTTGCCAAATTCAAGGCCCAGTAAACGCCGAAGGTAGGGCTACCTGCCCCTTTAAAGGTGTAAATGCCGCCCTTCTTAAAGTCTAACTTTAAAAGTCCGTACTTTCTATTTTTTTCTTCCTTCCTTGAAATAAGGAAAACTTTTAAATGCCTCTTTTTAAAGGAAACTCCGCTAAAAGAATCGTTAAACAGGCCTTCTCCTATTACTTCCATAAGTCCTACTTTGACTTTCCCTTTGCTTAGATATGCTTCCTCTAAGTGCCATTCCTTCCTGCTTTTGTGCTTGTAGATAAAGTTATCCCTGGTGTTTCCCCAAACTAAAAAGTCCCACTTGTTGTTTGGTCCCGTGGCAACCTTTAGCTTAAATCCTTTCTCCTTAACCTGAAGCCTATAGGTAGAGTGCCAAAAACCTGCGTGTTTTGCTTTGCTCCAGTCTTCGTATTCCCTTTGGGTTGAGTAGTTAATTTGGGGTAGGTCTGCGTATTCCCCTACCACGTTAAAGTAGTTTTTTACTTTTATTCCTTTTGCTTTTAAGTAGTTATCTATTTTTGTTCCCTTAGTGTTGAACCTTAAACCCCCAAAAAGGGCATAGCTTCCACCGCTTCCAAGGGAGCCCTTTAAGAATAGCTCGTAGAACTTCCCTAACTTATAGTTAACCTCTCCTCCTACTTCGCTTCCGATAGTCCCTTTTCCCCTTTTTACTTGAAGGGCAAATAGCGCAAAGTTTCTGTTTAACCGGTATTTAAGCTTTACGAACTTTAGGTCGGTAAAGGAGGGTTTAAATATTAGACCTATGTCTCTAATCCCTTCTTTAAAGCCGTAAGAGGTAAAGCCCTTTTGAGAGTAGCCTACTTGGATGCTGACTTTCCCCTCTTTACTTATTAAAAGAGCTCTTTTGCCGTTTTGGGTTGCCCCTTCAAGTTTAAACTTTCTCCAGCTTATCCTTCCTAAAATCCCTACTTTCTTTACCGCTTTCTCGTTTCCCCTTGCGTCTGAGATAAGGTAAAGTCCAAGGAGACTTTCTCCTTTTTTTAAGTTTAAGTTGAAAATATCTATGTCATCTTCACTTTTACCTTTAAAGAGAAAGTACTTTCCTTCATATCCCGCTATTTGGTTCCATACTATTTTGTACTTTCCCACTTTGTATTCAAAGTGGCCTCCCCAAAGGTAGTCGTTAATTAAAGGTGATAGGTTAAACCCTTGTTTACCTACCTTTAAGGTTAAGTTCTTGAATATGAAGTGTTTTTTTAAGAGGTAGAGCTCTTTAACCGTGAAGAGTTTAGGATTTGAGCTAAAGAGCCTCTCTCCTTTTGGAGTAAAGAAGTTTAAGTATTCAGACTTTGTAGTGTTTGTTATTACCGAGAACTTAAACTCGCTCCCCTTCTTAATTTTTAACCTGTCTCCAATTTCAAGTTTATACAGAGCTCCTCTTTTCTTTCCCTTCCAGTTATTGTACCCCAGTTCCCTTTGGTAATCTTTTTTTAAATTTACTAGGTAAAAGGCACTCTCCCCTTTTATGCTAAAGCCGTAGGCGGTAGAGGTTAAAAACAGGCCTACTATAAGCGGAGTTGCTTTCATTTAGCCTCCAGTTTACTTTTAAATCAATCTAAATATTCCAATTTTACGATTGTTGAGGAAGTTATGAAGTTGGTTGCCCACGTTCCTGCAAGGGAGCTTTTAAAAGACTTAAACACAGTTGAAAAGCTCGTCTCTTTAGGTTTAGGGGTGGAGCTCCAGTTAACAGGCGAAGTATTAGACTCTTTCACCTTTAAAGATTTTGGCCTTATAAAGAAACTTACCAATGGCCTCCCTATAACTGTTCACGCTCCCTTTATGGACTTAAACCCCGGTGCAACCGAACCTTACCTGCTAGATATAACCAGGAAAAGGTTCTTACAGGCAGTTTCTGCGGCTAAAGTCCTTGAGGCAGAGGTTGTAGTTTTCCATACTGGTTATATTCCCCAAAAGGTGGAACCAATATACGAAAACTGGTTTAAAAGAGCTCTTGAAACTTTCCTGATAGTCGGAGAGGAGTTTAAGGGGAAAGTAGCCCTTGAAAACGTCTTTGACAGGGACTTCAAGGTAATACTTTCCTTTCTGGAAAGACTGCCTGATAATTTCGGCTTCTGCTTTGACGTTGGCCACTTTAACATCTTTTCCCAAATCCCTTTAAGCGACTGGTTTAGCTCCCTCTCTTCAAAACTTTACGAGTTTCACCTTCACGATAACTTAGGTAGTCAAGATTCTCACCTTCCCTGTGGAAAGGGGAGCTTTAACTTTGGCTATCTGTTTAGTTTAATAGAATCTTACTTTAACGAGATTCCCTCTGGCCTTATATTAAATCTTGAAAATAAAAGCGTAGATGATGTGAAAGAGAGTTTGAATTTCTTAAGGGGGACTAAATGGAAAGAGAAATTAGAATTTACCCGGACGAAGTTTTAAAGAAGGAGGCATTTCCCGTTGACGAGTTTAACGCTGAACTTAGAGAGCTTGTTGATGATATGTTTGAAACAATGTACAAAAGGAAAGGAGTGGGTCTTGCTGCTAACCAGGTTGGGGTTTTAAAGAGAGTGTTTGTACTGGACCTTAACGCCGGAAAGGAAAAGGAAGGGCAGGAGAAGCTTGTTTTCGTTAACCCTGAAATCATCCATATGGAGGGTGAGGTTGTAGCAGAGGAGGGATGCCTTTCCCTTCCCGGACTTTGGAAAAAGGTTAAAAGGGCAAGTAAGGTCGTGGTGAAAGCTCAAGACTTAGAAGGTAAAGAGTTTCAGCTTCAGGCAGAGGGCCTCCTTGCAAGGGCTATCCAGCACGAGCTTGACCACCTTAACGGTATAGTTTTTATTGAGAGGCTTTCTCCCCTTCAAAGGAGGTTGGCCCTTGAAAAGTATAAGAAGTTAAAGAGGAACTATGAGAGGAAGATGGCAAGGAGGTAGGGGGAGGTGAGGCTTTTAAAGTCTTCTGAGATGAGGGATGTTGACAGGCACGCCATAGAGGTTTTGGGAATACCTGGAGCAGTTTTAATGGAGAACGCCGCCAGGGGCGTTTGCGAGGTTATTTATAGGAAGCTTGAAGGCACTTCCGCTTTAGTTGTATGTGGCAAAGGGAATAACGGAGGGGACGGACTTGCAGTTGCAAGGAACCTTTACAACCTTGGGTACGATGTTGAAGTAGTTTTAACCTCTCCTGTTGAATCCCTTAAAGGGGACGCTAAGTTAAACGCACAGGTTCTCTCTTTACTGCCTATTTCCGTTCACGTTGTAGATAGGGAAGAAAAACTCTTTGAGCTCTTTAACTTGGGAAGAGAGGCTGACTTTATAGTTGACGCCCTCTTTGGAACCGGACTTTCTAAGCCCCTTTCAGGTTTTTACGCTGAGGTTGTTGAGGTTATAAACAGGTTTAATAAACCTGTAGTTTCCGTTGACATACCTTCGGGTTTAAGTTCTGACTCGGGCTCTTTGATAGGTCCCCACGTTAAGGCTGACTATACCGTCACCTTTGCCTATCCAAAAGTGGCCCACTTGTTCCCTCCTGCTTGTTATAGCGTGGGGGAGCTCTTTATTGTTGACATTTCAATTCCTGAAGACGTTGCTAATCTCGTTGCTCCCGATAGGTTTATCTTAACTGCCGATGAGGTCGCTTTTACCTATCCCTTTAGAGAGGTAATGAGCCACAAGTACACTTACGGCCACGTTGCAGTTATAGGGGGTTCTGTAGGGAAAACGGGAGCTCCCGCTATGGCTGCCCAAGGAGCTCTTAAGGCAGGTGCAGGCCTTGTAAGCGTTGTAGTCCCTGAGTCTCTAAATTCTGTTTTTGAAGTTAAGCTTACGGAAGTAATGAGTATTCCGGTTAAGGATAAGGGTAAAGGCTACTTTGGTATAGATTCCCTCCCTCAAGTCCTCTCTGTTATAGAGAGGGGTAAGTTCTCTGCCGTGGTTATAGGTCCCGGAATAGGCAGCCAAGAGGAGAGTTATGAGTTTGTAAGGGAGTTTGTTAAAGAGTGCAACTTGCCTTTGGTGATTGATGCAGACGGGATTAACGCTTTAGCGGCTTCTTTGGAGCTCCTTAAGCTTAAGGAGCAGGAAGTCGTTTTAACTCCCCACATTGGAGAGTTCTCAAGGATTACCTCTATGAGTAAAGAGGAGATACTCTCTACTCTTCCCGATGTTGGCTTAGAATTTGCAAAGAGCTTTAACTGTAATCTGGTCTTAAAAAGTGGGAGAACCGTTATATCAACTCCTAAAGGGAAAACTTACGTAAACGTTATGGGCAATCCGGGAATGGCTACTGCAGGGACCGGTGATGTCTTAGCAGGTATTATAGGAGCTCTCCTTGGAATGGGAATTGATGGGGAAGACGCTTCAAAGCTGGGAGTTTTCCTTCACTCTCTCTCGGGAGACCTTGCAGCAAAAGATTTAACAGAAGAGGGTTTAGTTGCTACAGACCTTATAAACTACCTTCCTAAGGCAATCTCCCGATTAAAAGAGTACGAGAGCTCCTTTAAAAAGCCTCCTTATCCCTTTATAACCTCTCTTAAAGAGCTGGTAGGTGAAGGGTAGAGAGAAATTCTTAGCGGCTTTAGTTGCCTTTCTATTTATAGTCCTTTTAGGCTACTTTGGAGTCTCTTTCCTCTCTTCTCTTGCAGGAGAGTTTTACCTTAACAACCCCCTATTTCACCTTCTCTTTGCACTTTTGTTGATTCTCCTTACCGTAGCTTTTGTTTTCTTTATTAGGAACCTTGCTCTCTTTTTCTTTCCTCACTTTAAGACCAACTTAAAAGTAAAGATATTTACTGCTTTCTTGCTTTTAGTTTTAGGGCCTGCCCTTTTTTCCCTTTTCTTTGCTACGGGCGTTATAAACAAAGGGCTTGATAGACTTTTAAGGATACAGGTAAGCCGCATAGTTGATACCTCTCAAACTACCGTAAACTCCCTTTTAGACTTTATCTCCAAAGATATGGAGAGGAAGCTAGACCAACTTTCTGTCAAGAGACGGGTATATCCCTACACTTTAAAGGTTTACGGTCTTGACGGTTTCTTAGTTAAAGCCGGTAAAAGAGTTTATAAGGTGGGCTCTTTCCCAGAAGGTAAGGTTAAGGAGCTCCTAAAAGTAAAAAAAGATAAAGTTTTCTTTGTTGACTACTCCTCTTCTCAGCTTCTCTTCTGTAAAAAAAGGTTTAAAAGCTTTTACTGTGTTTCAAAGAAACTACCCCAGAGACTGGTGCTTGAACTTAAAAAGCAGTTTCAACTTTACACTAACTATAACTCCCTTGTTGCCTATCAAAAACCTATAAAAGCGGTATATACCATAACCTTTGCCTTTATGGGGGTTGCAGTAGTCTTTGGGGCTCTTTGGTTTGCCCGCTACTTTGAAAGGAGGATATCAATACCCATAGAAGCCTTATACAGGGCTACCAACCGCATTAGTAAAGGAGACTTAAGCGTAAATATACCTGAGGAAGATGCTACCGATGAGCTTAAACACGTTATTCAGGCCTTTAACGGTATGGTCTCTCAGCTTAGAAGCTTAAAGAAAAACCTTGAGGAAAATAGACGCTACCTTCAGGAGGTTTTAGATTCCATATCGCCTGCAATTATTACTTTCAATAGTGAAGGCAGAATAGTTTCCTGTAATAGGAGGGCAAAAGAGCTCTTTTCTTTTAAACCTTCAAACAGGGGAAGCTTTATCTTTGACCTCCTTTCCCTCTATCCCAACCTTCTCTTTTCGGTTAAAGAGCTCTTAGAAAAGGGCAAAAGTAAAACGGAGGTTAGGGAAGAGATTAAGGGAAGGGAGAAGTTTTTCTCCGTTGAACTAATTTCTTCTCCTGAGTTAAGAGATAAAATACTCATAATTGAGGACATTACAGACATAGTTAAAGCGAAAAAGGCCGAAGCTTGGAGAGAGGTTGCAAGGAGGATAGCCCACGAGATAAAAAATCCCCTTACCCCTATCACTTTAAGTGCAGAGAGGATAAGGAGACAGTTTAAAAAGAAGAACCCTAACTTGGGCGAAGTTGTAGAAAAAGCCGTAAATTCTATTTTGGAAGAAGTAGAAGTTATAAAAAGGCTTATAGACGAGTTTAGGAAGTTTTCAAGGCTTCCCCTTCCTGAAAAGAGGCTTACCGATTTAAACTCCTTAATAAAAGACTCCCTTGAACCTTATCTCTCCCGTATTCAAATTTCCTTTGAACTGGAAGAGATTCCTAAAATTCCCCTGGATAGGGTTTTAATTAGAGAAGTTTTAATAAACTTAATTGAAAACAGTATAGAGGCTGGCGCTACGGAAGTTAAGGTTTCAACTACCTACAAAGACAACAGGGTTTTTATAGTCTTTAAAGATAACGGTCCTGGAATTCCTGAAGAGGTAATAGATAAACTCTTTAATCCCTACATTACTACCAAGGAGGAAGGTTGGGGGCTCGGCCTGTCAATAGTTAAGAAAATCGTAGAAGACCACGGCGGGAGAATCTACACCGTGGACAAAAATACCTTCGTAATTGAACTTCCCTTTTAAGCTTACTTAATAAGCTCGCCGATTTTGAATATTGGTAGATATAGGGCGACAATTATGAATCCTATTATTCCTCCAATGAAAACAATCATTAACGGTTCAATCAGCGAGGTTAAGCCTTCAACTGTCCTGTCAACTTCCTCTTCGTAAAAGTCTGCAACCTTACCGAGCATCTCGTCTAAATTACCAGCCTCCTCTCCTATTGCTGCCATGTTTACTACCATAGGGGGAAATATCTTCTGCTTCACCATTGCCGTAGATAAGCTAATTCCCTTTTCTACATCGCTTTTAACTTTCAGTATAGCTTCTTTAATAACCTCATTATTTGCAGTTTCGGCCGATATTTGAAGTGCGGTTAGTATGTTTATCCCGCTTGATACCATAGAAGATAAGGTTCTTGTAAAGTTAGCCATACTTGACTTTAAGATTAGCTCTCCGAAAATTGGAAACTTTAACAGGAGATAGTCAGTTATATATTTAAACTTTTTAAATCTTCTACCCTGAATAAATCCGATTATTAAAAGGACCAAAAAGAGGAAAACCCAGCCTACATAATCTCTTAGTATTTGGCTGGCCTTTATAATTAATTCGGTTAAGAGAGGAAGTTGCCCTCCTAAACTCTGATAAAGTTTTTGAAATGTCGGGATAACGAAGATGAGGATTCCTGCTACTATTAGCGTAGCTATTATCAGCACGAAGACAGGGTAGAACATAGCACTCTTTACTTTTCCTCTTAACTTCTCAATCTTTTCCAGGTAATCTGCAAGCCTCTTTAAGGTTTCCTCTAGCGTTCCGGCTTCTTCTGCTGCTCTAATCATTGAGATGTAGAGCTCCCCAAATATGTCTTTATACTTTGAAAGTGCCGTTGAGAACTTCCCTCCTCCCTCAATGAAAGCTGCTATGTCTTCAACGATTTGTTTTAGAGTTTTATTCTTTACCTGCTCTTTTATTATCCTTAGGGCTTGAACCAGCGGAATTCCGGCGTGGATCATAGCGTAAAGCTGTCTTGTAAAGATTGCTACATCTTTTAAAGAAACCCTTGAAAGGAACGAAAAACTTATCTCCTTACTAAAAAAGGGTTTGTGTTCCTTTAACTTCTCTACAGAAACAATTCCCTTGTTAAAGAGGATTTCTCTTGCAAGCTCTAAACTTTCCGCTTCAACTACTCCGTGCCTTCTACGGTTTAATACATCCCTTCCAACGTACTTGTATATAGCCATTCTACCCCTTAGAGTAAGCTCTTATAAGGGTTTCAAGTTCTTTAATGTCTGGCGATATCTTCTTTGCTTCTTCAATGTCAATTATACCTTGGTAAACAAGTTTAGCAAGGCTTTGGTTCATGGTTATCATACCTGTTGATGCCTGTCCGGTCTGCATTAGTGAGTAGATTTGATGTAGTTTATTTTCCCTTATTAGGTTCCTAATAGCAGGAGTAGGAATGAAAACTTCTGAGGCAACTACCCTTCCTTTCCCGTCCTTTTTTGGAATTAACTTTTGGGCTACTGTTCCTACTAAGACAAAAGAGAGCTGAGTCCTTATCTGAGCTTGTTTCTCTGCAGGGAAAACGTCAACTATACGGTTTATCGTCTCTATAGTTGAGTTTGTGTGCAAGGTGGAGAAGACAAGGTGGCCAGTTTCCGCTGCCGTAAGTGCAGCTTCTATAGTTTCAGGGTCCCTCATCTCACCAACCAAGATAACGTCTGGGTCTTCCCTTAACGCTGCTCTCAGCGCTCTTGCAAAGCTCTTTGTGTCGCTTCCTATTTCCCTTTGTGTAATTAAAGACTTGTTGTGCTCGTAAACAAACTCTATTGGGTCTTCTATGGTTATTATGTGGTAAGGGTAGGTATCGTTAATTATCTTTATTAAAGAGGCAAGTGTGGTTGACTTTCCTGAACCTGTTGGCCCGGTGACTAAGACCAATCCCTTATCTTTGTGAGCAAAGCTCTTTATTACAGAGGGAAGTCCGAGGGTGTCAAAGTCTGGAACGTTAAAGGGTATTAGCCTAAAAGCACCTGCTAAACTTTGTCTTTGGAAGTAAACGTTTCCCCTAAACCTTCCTATGTTCTTTACTTCAAAGGAAAAGTCAACTTCAAGTTCCTCTTCAAGTTTTTTCTTCTGAGCGTCCGTAAGGACGCTGTATATCAGCCTTTTAGTATCATTAGCACTTAAGGTTCCGTACTCGGTTAACGTTTGAAGTTTCCCGTGAACTCTTACCCTTGGAGGGCTACCTGGTGCTATGTGTAGGTCTGAACCTTTCCTTTCAATAACCTCTTTCAGTAAGTCAACCATATTAGGCACTTTTCCCTCCCCTTAGGTAAGCAAGAATAGGAATAGGGTTCCTATTATTATCCTATAAATCCCAAAAGGTATAAATGAGTGGTTTTTTATAAAATTCAGGAGCCACTTAACTGCAATGAGAGCCGATATGAAGGCAACTAAGAAGCCTACACTGAGTACAATTAAGTTTTCCCCTCTCAGTGAGTTAAGGTTCTTTACAGCTTCAAATCCCGTTGCAGCAGTCATTGTTGGTATTGCCAGGAGGAAGGAGAATTCTGTTGCTGCCACTCTCTTCATACCAAGGAGCATTCCTCCTATTATCGTAGCTCCAGAGCGGGAAGTTCCCGGAACCATTGCCAAAGATTGAAAAAGTCCTATTCCTATCGCTTTTGTGTAGCTTATACTTTCGGGGTTTTCTATGTGGTGCTCTTTTTCCCTGTAAAGGAGTTCTACGATTATAAAGACGATGCCTCCTACTATGAGAGAAAGGCTTACGACTTTTGGACTAAAGAGCTTTTCTATGTAGTTGTGAAGTAGAAGTCCTAAAATCCCGGTTGGTATAAAGGCAGCTATGAGCTTTTTCCAGAGCTCTAAGCTGTGGGTAATTCTTTTCCAGTAAAGGACAACAACTGCAAGGATTGCTCCCAGCTGTATAGCTACTTCAAATGTCTTTTCAAAAGCCGTCTGTTTTAATCCCAATAGGTGGCTTGTAAGTATTAAGTGTCCCGTTGAAGAGATAGGCAAGAATTCTGTTATTCCTTCAACTATGCCTAAGATAGTTGCGTCAAAAAGGTTCATTTATTCCTCCTTAAAGTGCTGAAATCCCCTTGGCTTTACCTCTTTTCCGTCAACAAATACCCCTTTCCCCTTTTTTATTTCTCCTATTACTTTAAATCCAAGTTCCTCTATTTTGCCTATTAACTTTTCCGGAAATGTAATTATAAGCTCGTAGTCTTCTCCCCCTGAAAGTCCAAAGTTTAAAGCTTTTTCTTTAAAGACCTCTTTTAGTTCCCTTGAGATGGGAATTTTACTAGAAGAAATTTCTATTTTTACGCCGGAGCTCTCCGCTATCGTTCCAAGGTTAAAAAGGAGCCCGTCGCTTACGTCGGTGCAACACTTTACGCCTAGTTTTAAAACTTCTCTTCCCTCCCTTACTCTAGCCTTTGGGGATAGGAACTTTTCTACCAACTTCCAAGGTTTCCTTTTTCCCTGTAAAAGGAGCTCCAGCCCTCCTCTACTATCTCCTACCTCTCCGCTTACTGCAACTAGCTCTCCCGGCTTTGCCCTTGAACGGAGCATGAAGGATGAGCTCTTGCCAACTAAAAACATGTCAAAGAGGAGGTTTTGAGACTTTGTAATGTTCCCTCCAACTACAGACACTTTAAGCTCTTTTGAGGCTTCGTTTATACCTTCGTAGAACTCAATTGCTTTCTCTTTGCTGAACCTTTCCTTAAGCGCCAAGTTTACGAGTCCAAACTTGGGCTCTCCTCCCATTGACGCTACGTCGCTTGCGTTGATGTTTACTAGTTTCTTTCCCAAGTAGTAGTAGAGCTCCTTAACAACCTCCTTCCAGCTATCTACAAAGTGGCTGCCTTCTGTAAGGCCGTCGCTTGTTAAGAGCTGGTAGCCGTCTTTACACTTTACTACTGCTGCATCGTCGCCAATTCCTACTACCACCTCTTTGTCTTTAAAGACAAGCCTTTTAGAAATCTCTTTTATTAAGGAAAATTCACCTAACCTCATCTTCTTTTAAAACTTCCAAGTAGCAAATTCCTCTTTTCTCCTTAACTAAAGCCTCTAAACTTATTATTTTACCCTTGTCTATAAGGGGGTCTAATCCTGCAAGTCCCTCTGCGTATATGCAACCTGAACTATCCACAAAGCAGGTGTCAGAGCGGGTTATGCCGGGGTTTTTGCAGTTTTGAGGGCACTTCCAGCCCATATACTTGGCAGATAACTTTACTTTCTTTCCTACGAGCTCTTTACACTTTTCGTTAAGCGTTTTTATGCTTAGTTTTTCCGTCTCTTTCCTCTCTACGGAGGCGCAGCTAAAGAGGCTTAAAGTTAGGAAGAGGGCTAATGCAGTGTGTTTTTTCAAGCTACCCTCCGTTTTCTTCCTGAAGGTAGTAATAGTAGTTGAGGAAGTTGTCCCACTCATTTACGGCAAAGGGATTGTAATAGTTTGGGTCGTTGAAACACTCTATTTGGCTGCTCGGTTTTTCTAAGAGGTAGCACGGGAAGGAGGCGTCGCTGTCTTTAGTAGGAGGAAAGTAAATAGCTATTCCCGATAGGTTAAGGTCTTGAGAAATGTACTTGTAAGCTCCGTTAACTATTGACTCTATGTTTTTAGCTTCTTGAAAGGGGAGGCTTTTTGTAAAAGAGAGAAGGTCAACGTGGAAAAGGGAGCCGTCTTGATTGTCGTCAACTACAGTTGCGTTCTCTCTTGCAGCTTCAAACTCTGGAAAGGTGTCTTGGTTTAACTTTTCAGAAAGGGCGTTTATTGCACTTGTAAGGGATGTTATCTCCTTTTGACTTAAAAGGAGCATTGTTTTGTCTGGCTGGCCCTTGTAGGCCTCTTTGTAGGAGTCAACTATCAGCTTCCCAAACTGGTAGGGGGTTATGGAAGGGTTCTGAATTAGCTTTGAAAACAGGGTTTGGTAGTTCCATCCGTCTCCAGGCTCTAAGGCTTCAGAAGCGACAACTGCTTGGGTGTAGTTTCCAACGTCGTAAAATACTTCTGCCGTTGCCATTAGGCACTCGTCAAATCCTATGAGGTCAACTTTGTATCCTTCTTCTTTTAACTTTTTTAAGGCTTCACTTACCTTGTACATGTAGAGCATATCGCTGTTGCTCTGGTCAACTGCGGCGATTTTGTAGCTTCTCCAGCCGTCTCCGTGGTCCCACAGGATTAGGGCTACTTTATCTGCAGGGTACTTGGTTTCGTACTCCTTTATAAAAGAGTAAAGGGTTGACTCTGAGCCCGTGTCTAGCTCTCTCTCTTGCCAGTTTTCAATGACTTTTCCTGTTTCTTGGGAGCTCTCGGCTATCAGAGTTTCGTTGTTTTCAAGGAAGTCTGCCATTACGACGAGTTTTACTTGAGGAGGGAACTTTACTTGTTCAATCTCTTTAAGGTCTTGGTAGGCAAAGTCGTTAAGGTTGTTGTCTGCGGCCATATAAACCAGAACCAGCCACTCTCTTTTGCCGCTTTCTTTAAATGAGGAGCTCTCAGGGCCTCCACCTCCGCCGCAGGAGGTTAAGGTTAAGGTAAGAGCTCCTAAACTTAACCACTTTCTCAATTTAGGTCCTTTTAAGAGCACTTGCAGTTTTCTCCTTTTAGCCCAAACTCTATAACTCCCTCTTTTGAACCGTGGCGAAAGACTGTAATTCCCTTTAGGTTTAGCTTGTGGCCCAAAAGGAAAAGTTCCTTGATTTTCTCCACTTTTTCGTCCCTTTTTAGGTTAACCGTCTTTGAAACGGCGTTGTCTGTGTGTCTCTGGAAGGCTGCCTGAACTTTAAGGTGCCACTTGGGGGATATTTCAAGGGCCGTTTTAAAGAGTTCCTTTATTTCCTTAGGAACTCCCTCTACTTCCTGAAGGCTTCCTTTTTCTAAAGCCCTTTCTATCTCTTCTTTCTTTAAAAGACCTTCGGCATACTTTAAAAAGAGAGGTTCAACGAAGACCTGCCTTTGGCCGTTTAGCACCTTTTTGGTGTAAGCTAGAGCAAATAGGGGCTCTATACTTGGAGTTGTGTTTGCTATTATGCTTATGGTTCCAGTTGGAGCTATGCTGGTTCTCGTTGCGTTTCTTACCTCCTTTCCCCTATAAACGCTCTTTTCAATGTTTGGAAAGCTGCCTTTCTCGTAAGCTAGCTCTACGGATGCCTCAAAGGCTTTTCTGTTTATAAATCCCATGAGCTTTTCTGCAAGCTTTAGGGCCCTTTCCGATTCGTAAGGGATTTTGAGTTTTATTAGGAGCTCTGCCCATCCCATTACTCCAAGTCCTATCTTCCTGTTCCCTTTAGCCATCTTTTCAATTTTCTCGTCTGGATACTTGTTAACGTCAATTACGCAGTCTAAGAACCTAACTCCCACTTTTACCAGCCTTTCAAGCTTTTCCCAGTCAACTTTCCCTTCCTTTACTACTTTGCTAAGGTTTATTGAGCCTAAATTGCACTCCTCGTAAGGAAGTAATGGAACTTCACCGCAAGGGTTTGTTGCCTCTATCTTTCCGAGGGAAGGGGTTGGGTTGTGGCGGTTTATCTCGTCTATGTAGAGAATTCCCGGGTCTCCGCACTCCCACGCAGCTTCTGCCATTAGGTTTAATAGTTCTTCTGCCTTAACCTTTTTCCATACCTTTTTGTCCCTTGGATTTACCAGCTCAATTTCGCCATTACTTTTTACCTTTTCAAAGAACTCATCTGTGCAGGCAACGGAGATGTTAAAGTTCTGGAGGCTTGTCTTGTCTCTCTTTGAGTTGATGAACTCTATAATGTCTGGATGGTGAACCGACAAGACGCCCATGTTTGCCCCTCTCCTCTTTCCTCCCTGTTTAATGACCTCGGTTGCCTCGTTAAAGAGTTTTAAAAAGGAGATGGGGCCAGAGGCTTTACCCATAGTGCTTTTTACTAAGTCTCCTTTAGGCCTTAACCTTGAAAAGGAAAAGCCGGTTCCTCCGCCACTTTTCTGTATCTTTGCCGTTAGCTTTAAGGTGTTAAAAATCCCTTCTATTGAGTCCTCTACGGGGAGGACAAAGCAGGCTGCGAGCTGTCCTAGAGTAGTCCCTGCGTTCATCAGTGTAGGGGAATTTGGCAGGAACTCTAAGTTTTCCATTACTTTTAGGAATTCCTCTTCCCACCTTCTTGCCTTGCCGGCACTTTTATAAAGGAGCTCCCCCTCTGAAACTGCCCTTGCTACCCTTTCAAAGAGCTCTTGAGGAGTCTCTTCGGGCCTTAAGTACCTTGCTTTTAAGACTTTTAAGGCGGTTTCGCTTAACTTAACCATTTAAGACCTTTTCTATGTCTTGGGGTTTCTCAATTGAGATTACCTTTAGGCTTTTGTCTATCTGCCTTACTAATCCCCTTAGAACCGTTTTTGGTCCAATCTCGTACAGTTTGTCTGCTCCGAGCTCTTTTAGTTTTAAAACGTCGTCAACCCACCTTACGGAGGAGAAAACTTGTCTGTAGAAAGAGTCTTTAACCTCTTTAGGTTCCCTTATTACTTTTGCGTCAGCGTTGTTGATTATGGGGTATCTTGAAGGTTTAAACTCAATGTCTTCCATTACCTCTTTAAGCTTTTCTGCTGCAGGTTTCATAAGTGTTGAGTGAAACGGTGCAGATACTTTAAGCCTTACTATCTTCTTTGCTCCCTTTTTCCTTAGTTCCTCCTCTGCCCTTTCAAGTGCCCTTATCTCTCCTGAGATAACAGTTTGGGTGGGGGAGTTGTAGTTTGCAACTTGGACGAAGCCCTCTTTTATTCCCTTTAAAACTTCCTCTATTTCCTCAGGACTAAGACCTATAACTGCCGTCATCCCTCCTATTCCTTCCGGCACTGCTTCCTGCATAAACTCTCCCCTCTTCCTTACCAAAAAAGCTCCCTCGCGAACAGAGAACACTTCTCCTGCTCCCGCTGCTGAGAATTCCCCTAAAGAGTGGCCGGCAACGGCAATGGGTTCTTCTTTAAATCCGTTCTCCCTTAAAACTCTCAAAATTGCCATGCTCAAGGTAAATATGGCAGGCTGAGCGTTTTCAGTTAGGGTAAGCTCGCTTTCAGAGCTCTCAAAGGAGAGCTTTGCAATGTCAACTTTGGCTCCCTCTGAAGCCTCTTCGTAAACTTCCCTTGCCTCTTTAAATGACTCGTAAATTTCCTTTCCCATTCCCAAGTATTGGGAGCCTTGACCGGGAAATATAAAAGCTACTGCCATAGCCTTCTCCTTTTCCTGTTTGGTGTTTTTATTTTACCTTTTCAGTAAGGAGGTAGGCTCCGATGGCTCCGCTAAACTCTTCAAGTTCTCCTCTTTTCACCTTTACGCAACTTCCGGGAAGTTTTAAGGCCTTTTCCTTTACCTCTTTTTCTACGAGTCTGCTTATTTCGGGAATTTCCTTTACTATTCCCCCGCAGAGGACTACAGTGTCTGGGTTGAAGATGTGGACCAGGTTAATAACTCCTAAAGCTAGGTATTCTGTAAACTTTTTAAAAACAATTAGTGCTTTTTCTTCTCTTTTCTTTATTAGTTCTATTACTTTGTATGAGGGAAGGCACTTGTCTCCTTCAATGAGGTAGAGTCTTTCTAGTCCGTATGAAGAGACATAGCTTTCTAAACACCCTTCCCTGCCACAGTGGCACCTCCACCCCCTTGGCTCTACTGTTATGTGGCCAACTTCCATACTACAGCCTGTAGCTCCCATTAAAGGAGCTCCCCCTATTACTGCGCCTCCCCCAAGTCCCGTTCCCAAGGTTAAGCAGACGCAGGTGGAGCTCCCCCTTGCTGCTCCGAGCCTATACTCTCCGTAGCAGGCGGCAGTAGCGTCGTTTACTATTACTATCTCTCTTCCTATAAGTTCTTCTAACCTTGCTCCCTCTATAAAAGGCAAGTTGGGAGACTGTTTTACCGTCTTTTCCCTTTGGTCTATTAAGCCTGCAACCGCCAAAGATATCCTTTTACCTTTACCTTCCCTCTTTATAAGCTCTATGAGCTCTTTAAGGGAGCGGGGAGTTTTCACTTTCCACTTCTTCTTTCCGTCGTAAAACTTAGTAAATGTTCCTCCTATATCTATCCCCAGTCTTTCCAAAAGTCTATCTCCTGAAAGATAGAGTTTTTCCTTTCAAGTTTCCCTAAAAACTCCTCGTTTACTTTCCCTTCAAGCATCTCTTTAAGCTTGTAGAAGTTGCTTATGTGCTCCTTTAGCCTCCTTACGGGGTAGTTGCCGGCAGTTCCGGTCGTAATTAGGAAGCTCCAGTCGGAGCTCTGAGCAAGGAGGAGCTCCCTAAGCATCTGGTTTAAAATCCTCTCCTTACCTTTAAACTGTTTCCCTCTCTTTATCCCGTTGAGTATTAGTGCCATGTCGTGGAGGTACGGATAAATCCAGTCGTTTTTAGCGTTTACCCAGACGTCAAAGTAGCCTTTGTCTCCCCAGGAAGAGACTGCAGGTTGAGACTTTGGAAAGTCCTTCTCTCTTTCTAGGTATTCTGAAGGAGTTGTGGCTTCTATGACTTTGTACTTATTAAAGTTCCTCATAAGGTAGTAGATAAAATCGTTTCCTTCAAACCACCAGTGTCCAAAGAGCTCTGCGTCAAAAGGTGCAACTATTAAAGGTTTCCTGTTTATTATTCCTTTCACGTAGTCTATCCTCTTATCAAGGCAAAAGTGGTAGTGGTCTGCGTGTTCCCTTGCCCTTTCCAATGCCTTTGAGGGCTCGTAGGGCTCTTTCTCTCCAAGTGAAACGTTTCCCGTAATCCTGTAGTACTTTATCCCCGTGTAAGTTCTGGTTCCGTCTGGGTTTATAAAGTCTTTTACCTCTTCAAGGGGTAGGTCAAAACCAATGTCCCTATAAAACTCTCTGTACCAAGGGTCTCCCGGATAGCCTTCTTTTGCACTCCACACCTGTTTTGAGCTTTCAGGCTCCCTTGCAAATGCAAAGAGCCCTTCCTGTGTCTCAACTGGAGCGTAAACTCCGTACTTTGGAAACGGTTTCCCGTAGAGAAGCCCGTGGGAGTCTAAGAAGAAGAACTTAATTCCGAATTCTCTAAGTATCTTCTCTACTTCCGGGTAGTATCCGCACTCTGGAAGCCACATCCCCTTTGGTTCAAATCCAAAGTGTTTTTTAAAGTTTTTAACTGCAACTCTTACTTGAGTTATAACCGCTTCAGGGACAGTTCTTAGTGCAGGTAGTAGCCCGTGAGTAGCTCCGCAGGTTGTTATTTCAATTGCTCCTTTTTCTTTTAACCTTCTGTAGCCTTCTAAAATGTCCCAGTTGAGCTCTTTTTCTATAAAGTCCTTTATTCCCTTAAACCTGTCGCCGTAGAACTGAGCCAGTTTTAAAAACTTAGGGTTATTTTTAAGCCTGCTCTCTTCTTTTCTGGCAAGCGTAATTAACCTTTCTACGTAGTTTTTTAGTTTTTCTTTTAGCTCCGTGTCCCTTAACATCTCACACAGGGGAGGTGAGAGGGAGCAGGTTAGCTTAAACTTTACCCCTTCCTTTTCTAGGGCGTACAGTTTCATTAACAGGGGAACATAGCTTTCAACTACGGCTTCAAAGAGCCAGTTTTCTTCGTAAAAGTAGTCGTATTCGGGGTGTTTTATAAAGGGGAGGTGGTGGTGGAGTACTAAAGAGAAGAAACCTTTCATGTTATCTCCTGTACTTGATTTCTTTTTCTCTAATCTTAAATAGCTCTTTTACCTTTCCTTGTAGGAAGGAGCTCCCCTCTTCTAAGTGTATTTTCTGCGTAGGTGCGGAAAGTTCTAAGCTCTCAAGAACTTTGTTTTTTGTTCTCAAGCGAGCTTTTACCCTCTCTGTCTCCTCTTTTAGGTTAAAGTAGTACTTTTTCCAGTTAAGGTTTACTTCTGCTTCTCCTATTTTCCCCTTTTCTCCTATTAGTTCAAGTTTGGCCTTTTCTTCAGCGTTTTCTACGTTCCAGTAGGTATATACCAGCTTGGGGTTTACGGGAATTGCTCCTAGAAATTCGTTTTCTATTTTGGGGAGCTCCCCTTCTTCTTTTTCTTGAGGCAGGGCTTCTTCTCTCCTTAACTGGCTCGTTATTGGCTCTTCCTCTGAAGAGAGTTCTATTAACTTTAGTTCCCTTTCTATGGCTTTAAGGAGCTCCCCCTTCCTCATTCTCCCCCTTCCTTTTATCTTTAACTTCTTTGCTATTTCGTAAAGCTCCTTTTTGGTAAGAGAGACCAGCTCTTCCCTTTTCATATTACCCCCTCTAAAAGGTTCTCGTAAAGCCTTAAGTATTGAGTTGCAGACCTGCTCCAAGAAAAGTCAAGGTTCATTACAAATTTCTGAAGGTTTTTAAACTTCCCTAAATTGCCGTATAGCTCTAGAGCCCTCCTTACGGCGTAAATGAGGGCTGAAGGCGAAGGCTCCTCAAAGAGAATTCCGTATCCTCCCTCTTCTTTTACGTCCTTTACTGTATCTGCAATACCTCCGGTTTTCCTTCCAACTACCAGCGTTCCGTACCTCATAGCTATCATCTGGTTAAGCCCGCAGGGTTCAAAGAGAGAGGGCATAAGTAAAAAGTCTCCAGCAGCGTACATCCTGTGGCTCAGCTTTTCGTTAAATTCCACTCTTGCCCGTATGTTTGAAGCTTGATTGTTAACGGCCTTGAAGAAATTGTTGTATTTCTCGTCTCCAAAGCCTAAAATTAAAAAGTTAGCGTGCATCTTTTTAAATTCTCCGATGGCACTTTCTATTAAGTCTATTCCCTTCTGTTTTGCAAACCTTCCTATAAATATAAAGAGGGGTTTGTCTTTCTCTAAACCTACCTCTCTTAAAAGTTTTTCCTTGTTAATCTCCTTCCTCTCTATGTTGGTGTCAGAATAGTTAGCGTATATGAAGGGGTCTGTTTCCGGGTTCCAGACGTCGTAGTCTATACCGTTAAGAATTCCAAAAAGCTTATAACTGTACTTTTTTAAAACTCCGTTAAGTCCAAAACCGAACTCTGAAGTCATTATCTCCTTTGCGTAGGTAGGGCTTACAGTATTAACTGCATCGCTAAATACTATCCCTCCTTTAAGGAAGTTAACCTTCCCCCAGAACTCAAGGGCTTCCATGTGAAAAAGTTCCCACCCTAAGTTAAGCCTTTCAATTGTTTCCTTTGGAAATATCCCTTGGTAAGCCAAGTTGTGGATTGTCTGGATAGTTTTTGTGCTTAAAGACAGCTTTTCCTTGAGGATTACCGGAATTAAGGCCGTTTGCCAATCGTTTGTGTGAACTATGTCTGGCTTAAAAAATCCCTCTTCAATTAGTTTTGCTACTGCCCAGCAAAAGCCTCCAAACCTTAAGTCGTTATCGGGGTAGTCTCCTTTGGGAGTTCCGTAAAGGTATTCCCTGTTGTAAAAGTTGTCGTTTTCCAAGAAGTAGTAGTGGACAGAATCTTTCAGCTCCCAAACTTTAAACTCGTAATATTCTCCTCCCAATAAAACCCTTATACTTTTCCCGGTAAACTTGAGTTTAAACTTTTTCCTGTCTATGCATTTATAAAGGGGCATCACTTCTTGAACTTTTACGCCTAACTGTGAAAGTGCTTTTGGAAGGGAGTAAGAGACGTCTGCAAGACCTCCCGTTTTTGCAAAAGGATAGACTTCACTGGAACAGAAAAGAACTCTCATAGCACAACCTCTCTTAAGAATTTGGCTGCCGTTTCGGGAGAAGTAGGGTTTATGTAGTAGCCTGAGCCAAACTCAAAGCCTGCCGGTATTGATATGCGCGGGATTATTTCAATGTACCAGTGGAAAAAGCTCTCCATTCCTTTAAAGTAGTTAGGGCGGTCGGCCCTTTCCCTTTCGGGGGGTTTGGTGTGTATAAAGAAGTTATAGGGAGGGTTAACTAAGGCTTTGTAAAGCCGTTTTAAGGCCTGCCTTAGGGCGTCGGCAATCAGCTTAATTTCTTCGTCTGTTGACTCTTGGAATGAGGCTCTGTGTCTTTTTGGGGTTATTCTCATCTGAAAGGGAAATAGGGAAGCAAAGGGACAGTAAACTACTATTTCTTCGTTTTCGTAAACTATCCTGTCCATTAGGTTTAGCTCAAGGTTTATTTCGTCGCAAAGGTAGCACCTTCTTTTTGTGGCGTAGTATCTCCTGCTCTGTTCAATTACCCTTTCAACTTTTTCCGGTATTTGAGGGGTTGCTATTATTTGTGAGTGGGAGTGGGAAATTGACGCTCCTGCGTCCCTTCCGTAGTTTTTAAAAACCAATATGTAAGATATCCTTTTGTCTCCGCTTAGGCTCTTTATCCTTTCCCTGTATGTGGTAAGTACAAGCTCTACTTCCTTTTGTGAGAAGTTGTAGAAGGTTTTGTAGTGGTCTGGGGTTTCAATAACTATTTCGTGGGCTCCAAAACCTCCCACCCTATCGTATATACAGGTCCCCTTCCTTTCAGGTGGGGCTTCTATTCTCAGAGCCGGGTACTTGTTGGGAATTACCCTTACTTTCCACCCTGGTGAGTCTGGCTCCGTTCCAGGCTCCCTTATCGCAAATATCTCGTGGGGAGTTATCCTCTCTTTTCCAGGTTCAAAGGGGCACTTTTCAGGTGGAACCGTGCTCATGTAGGCGTGAACCGGGTAGTCGTGAGGTCTCCTTTCCCTTTCAGGAGCTATCACTGACCACGTGTCCCAAAGGTAGTTATATCTAAGCTCAGACATTTTTTACCTCTAAAGTGATTTCTGTTTTTAGTTTTCCGGCCTTTACTTTTTGGAGAATTAGGAAAGAAGTTCCTTGAATCGTTGATTCAGCTCCTTTTTCAACCTGATGAACCGTTTCTATGGGATAGTAAATTACTCTTTCACCTTCGTGGAAAATAGAGACTTCTAGCGGTTCGTCTTTTACTTTTATTCCTCTATTAAGTTCAACTATTGTTGGCTTTGGGTTTTGGAAGTGAAGGTTTATCTCGGTGCCGAAGGTAAGTTGGTTTAAGTATTCGGTTTTAAGTTCAATTACCGCTTTTAGCCTTGAGGCTTCAAGTGTAAAGGTCTTTTTTAAAGTCGCAGGGTATTTTGTGTCGTTTATGTAAATTCCTCCCTTCCTTTCAATTATTAGAGTGTTTTCACTTATACTTATTAACTGGTAAGGTTGGTTTGCAAAGTCTCCAACTTCTTCCATTTCTTCTTTAAAGGCTTCTTTTAAAGAGGGTTCTCTTTTTAAGATGTGGCAGATGAAGGAGCTCTTCCTGTGCCAGTCAAAGGCGAGTTTATCTTTTAGTTCTCCCTCTATTTTGGGAGTTATCTCGTGAATTGTTGCGATTCCGTTTTCGCTTTCTTTACCCCTTTCTTCCTTTAAGGAGTGGTACCACTCTCTTCTTCTGGTTAAGGTATTTTGTAGGTTTACTTCAAAGTCTTTGAGGGAGAGCTCTAAGAGGCTACCGTCCTTTAAAGATATTACTCCTATTGTTTCCTTTGTGTGGAGAATGATTTCGGGGAAACCGTCAAAGTCTATGTCTTTAACTTGGGCACTTTTTTTGTTTAGCGCTTTTTCTGCTCTTATTAGGTACTTCCAGAAGTTGTCCCTGAGGTTTGGAAGGTATAATCCTCCAAAGATTCCGTGCCAGAACACGTCGTTGCACTGGGATTTCATAACCTCTTCTTCTATCTCCTTCTTCCCTGAGGCTTCCTTGGCTACCTGAATCATTCTCTTGTGCATGTAGTTGCTTTCAGAGTACTTGACGAAGAAATTTTTCCAGATGGAACCCCTTATAAATTCTTCCTCTTCAACTCCCAGTTTCCTTAATGTTTCCTTTAACTTTGTTATTTCTATGTACCTGTCTGTAGGAAGGCTCCACATCCCCATTTCGTAGTAGGAGCAGGTGGGCAGGTAGGCTACTCCCAACGGCTTTTCTTTCGTTGAGTTTTCTGAAAAGAGCTCCCCTTCCAAAACTCCCTCTTCAAAAGCTTTAAAAAATTCCTTCAGCCACCCTTCTTCGTAAACCCATCTGTAAGTGCCAGGCCAGAGGCCAAACTTCTCTCCGTCGTCAAAGAGGACCTTGGTTCCCCAAGTCCCTTTTAGGTACTTTTCAATTTCTCCGAGGTTTTTAAAGGGAATTAAGTATCTGAGTTTTTTGTCTATTGGGTAAACCTTTAAGGCGTAGCCTTGATTTTCGGTTAGGAAGTAGCCGTTTAGTTCCTCCCTTTTAAACCCTGCACAAATAAAGTGGTAGTCGTCAACTACCACGTACTCTATTCCACATTCAACGAGGTCTTTTATTATCTCTTCGTCCCATACCCTTTCTGCCAGCCAAAGTCCTTTTGGAGTTATTCCAAAGTTCTCTTTTATGAAGGAGTTAAGCTTTTCAATTTGAGCTCTTCTATAGCTACTTGGTATTGAAGGAAGTATCGGCTCGTAATACCCTCCTGTAAAGAGCTCTACCTGTCCCCTTTCAACCATCTTTTTAATTAACTTAAAGAGCTCTTCCCTTTTTTCCTTAATGTAGTTAAAGAGCCACCCGCTAAAGTGGAGGGAGAACTTAAATTTGGGGTGTTTTTCTGCTTCCTTTATGAAAGGGAAGTACGACCTGTCTATTGCTCTCTCTACGATTTCGTGGAAGTTATCAACAGGTTGGTGGTTGTGAACTCCAAAAAGTATTTTCCCCATTATACTATCCACTCCTCTAGAAAGTTCCTGTCAAGCTCTAAAACGGCAAAGCTCATTAAAGGAGCCTCTTCAAGTAGTTTGCCGTTTACGAAGAGTTTTATTAAGAGTTTTGCTTTTTTCCCGAAAAACTCCTTAACTTCTTCAGCAGGGACTTTAATCTCCGCCACTTTTTTAACCTTAAACTCTTTCGGCTCTACCTCCTTTTGAACTGAGTTTAGGAAGACCAGTTTAAAGGAAATTTCCTTTCCTCTAAGTTTCTCAAAGTCTCCTCTTATTAAGAGGTAGAGGTTTCCCGTCTCGTCGTAGCCGTAAAGGAGCTCTTTTATTACCCTTTTGCTCCTTTCCATAGTTGATATGCCGCTAAGTCTTACTCTTCCGGCGTTTAACCACTCGTAGTAATTGGTTATTTCCCCGTCTATTTTTGGTTTTATGTAGTTGTTAGGTGGAAAGTCTTTCCTCTCAACCTTTATCAGGGGAGTTAGAAGCTCGTAATCTGGCTCTTCTTCTACTTCTTTGAGAGCTCCTATTAAGAAGCTCCTAAATAGGGATTCAAATAGTTGGCTCTCTTCGCTTTGACGGTATTCGTCAAGCCACCAAAACCAATCGCTACCCTCTGCTGTTAATATCTTCTCTTTTGCTCTTTCATATCCTTCTTTCTCTTTTTTCTCCTCTACTTTAGATTTTGCCCTTCCAAGGAGCTCCCAAGCCCTGTTTTTCTCCTTACTCCCTATCCATACCAAAAAGTTCCCGTTTATCCAACTTCCGGCCTTTATCCTACTTAACTTCTCTTCTGCTTCTAGTTCACTTGGAAGCACAGTTTCTATCCACTCCTCTTCTTCTAAACGCTTGTATAACAGTTCTCTAAAAGGCCAGCCGTTTTTGTTGTAAAACTCCCAGCAGTTCTCACCGTCAAGTATAACCGCTACTACCTTGCCTTTTTTGTTTTTTAACCTGTCTATAAAGTCGTTAACTGCCTCTTCCTCTTTTAAGTCGTGGTACGTAAAGCCGATTAAGTCGCTTAACTCCCTATCCCTAAAAAATAGTTTAACTCCCTTAAACTCATAGCTTTTGTATATGGCTTCTCTTCCCTTAGATTCTAGTGAGTTTAAGAGAACTTCTTCATCTGAAGCACTCCACTTTACTCCTGAGCTTCCAAAGAGCTCAATACACTCTTCGCTTATCCCACCTTCAGCTGGCCAGATTCCTAAACACTCTCTTCCAAATTCCTCTCTGTAAAGTGCTAAAGCTTTTCTTAGTTGTTCTTCTGCGTCCTCTTTGAAAGAGACGTGGAGCCCCGGAAGCTTTATCCAAGGAGTCGTTTCCTTCGCACTTTCAACATTTAGAAGCAGTGGCAAAATCGGGTGGTAAAACGGAGTTGTTGATATTTCTATTTTCCCCTCTTCCTGCATCTCTTTATAAAGGGGAAGGATTTTACCTATAAACTCAGTTAGCTCTTTTATAAGCTTTAGCTTCTCCTCTTCTGAAAAGCCGTTGCCTTTTTCAATGAGCCCTTTTACCAGTTTAGAGTTTTCCCTTAAGTAGTTTCCGCACCAAGAAAGGAGAAAGAGAACCTCAAGGTTTAGGAAGTCTTGATTTGTTGTCCTGTCTATAAACTCTTCCTCAGAAAGCCTTTCTTTTTGAAGGTAGAGTTTAAAGTAATCCTTTAAAGGGGAAATCATAGTCTTTACCGGGCTTTTAAAGAAAAACTTTAATAGGAATAGCTTCTCTTTCCTCGTTAGGCTTTTAACCTCTTTCCTTAAGGTCTTTAAGAAAAGGCACTTACTTCCTCCCTCGGCGTACTCTTTGAGCTGAACTATTAAAGAGGGAGTTAAGTTAAAGACGGCTTTTAGTTTCTTAAACTTTGATAAGTGGTAAGGCATGTCGTAGTAATCCTTTATTCCGTGAAGGAAGGTCCAAGGAGCTTTGTACTCCTCGTCTATTCCGTCCTTGTAGATTGGCTGGTGCATGTGCCACAGGAAAATTAGGCTGACTTTTCCTCTATCCAACTTTCCACCTTTTCTAAGTAGGTTTTAAGGAGCTCTTCTCCCCTCTCTTTACTCTTTGACTGAACGAAGACCTTTATCTCTTCCTTGTGTTTGTCTGGGACTAAGAGAACCCAATCTCCGTTGAAGAATATCTTTATCCCGTCTATGAACGATGCCTCTTTCTCCATAGCCTCTTCCGATAGGAGCCTCATTACTTTTGCCTTCTTACTTGAAGGACAGCTTAAGCTTTTAAAGTTGAAGTAGAAGTCTGGAATTTCCTCTATAACCTTTGAGATACTCTTACCTGTTAGACTTAGAAGTTCAAGGAGCTTTATACTTGAGAAAACGGCGTCTGGAGATATTGAAAAGTCTGTAAAAACGAAGTTCCCTTCTATGTCGCCTATAAAGTAGTACTGTTTTAAAAGCTGTCCTTTCTGTCCGTTAAACTTACCTCTCTCTATTATGACCTTCTTTAGTTTCTTGTCTAAAACTGAAGGACAACTTACCGGTACTAACACTTTTAATGGTTTAAGTGCCGTTTCGTCAATTAGTTTTATAAGTGCAAGTAGTAGCTTGTAGCCTTCTACCTCTTCTCCTTTGTCTGAGATTACTTTTAAGCTCTCTCCGTGGGGAAAGATGATGAAGCCCATATCTGAGGAGGTAGCTTTTACTATATCTGAGACGGTTTTTACAGATTTCTTTTTAAGGTTTAAGAATTGGGTAAGTTTTGTCTCTGATGGATATGAGTTAAGGACTATGCTGTCAATGTGAAAGAAGGCAAGGAGCTCTGGATAAAGGTCAGAATATACGCCGTTCATAAGGTCAACTACTACTCTAAAGGAAGGCTGTTTTATCTTATGGTCTATTAGCTCTTTTATTCTCTTTTCGTAAAGCTCGTAAGAGAGGTTGGTCTCTTTTATCTTCCCAATTTCGCTGGCGCTTACTCTCCTAAATTTTTCCCTAAAGAAAATTCTTTCTATGTTTTTCTCGGTACCGGTTGTTATCTGGGTTCCATCTCCTGCGAAAAAGAGTATATCTGTATGGCCGGGGCTTTCTGTTGAGGCTTTAAAGTGGATTCCGGCGGCTTTATCCGATTTCTGGAGGAAAAACCTCATTGCGGGGAGTGAAAGTTCTTTAAGGTCGTAAACGTTAACTCCTGTTGATAAAACTCCTGATATAAAAGCTCTTTTTAACATTCTTGATGTTTTGTGGTAATCTCTGCTTACAAATACTGACTCTCCCTCTTTTAATGTGCTCCCAAAGGCTGCCCCCAGCTTTGCTGCAAGCTCAGGTGAAAGTTCTACGTTTATCCTCCCCGAAATCTTTCCTCCTTCAAATAGAGAACGCCTCCACTTTTCGCCCCACACTAAGTTTGCACTGACTATAGCCCCGGCCTCTATGAACTTTTCTGGCCATATAACCACGTCTTTTGTAATCTGGACGTCATCTTCTATTTTTACCTTCTGAGATATAACGGCTCCTTTTTGAGCCTTTACCCTGTTCCCTATTTCCGTATAACTACATATTACACAGTCTTTAAGTTTAGCGTCGTCTCCTACTTTTACGCTTTCCCAAATTACTGAGTTCTCAATTCGGCTTCTCTTTCCTATGTACGTGTTCTTTCCTATCACTGAGTTTGAGATTAAGGTTCCTTCCCCTATTTCAACTCCCTCACCTAAAACTACCGTTCCTTTAACCTTTAAACTTTTTGGAAGTTCTACTTTTCCCTGAACTATTAAAGTTCCCTCAGGAAATTCCTTTACTTCTCCAGGTATGGTTATCCTCACTTTTCCAGTTAGTATGTCTTTGTGAACCTCCCTGTAAGCGTCAGGGTTTCCTACGTCTTTCCAGTATCCCTTTAGTTTAAACCCGAAAAGTTCTATTCCCTTTTCCATTAGGAGGGGAAATAGGTCTTTGCTGAAGTCAAAGGGTATGTTGGGAGGTATAAAGTCAAGGATTTCCGGCTCTATAACGTAAATGCCGGTATTTATGGTGTCGCTAAAGACTTCTCCCCATCCCGGTTTTTCTAAGAACTTCTGTATTTTTCCGCTTTTGTCTGTTATCACTATTCCAAATTGAAGAGGGTTGGGGACGGAGGTTAAGCCTAAAGTAAGTTTTGACTTTTTAAACTCGTGGAACCCTACGAGCTCTTTAAGGTCAAAGTCGGTTATAACGTCTCCGCTTACAACTATGAAAGGTTCATTTAGGAAACTTTCGGCTTTTTTTACTGCCCCTGCCGTTCCGAAGTCTGCTTCCGGTAGAACGTAGTTTATCTTAACTCCCCACTTTGAGCCGTCTTTAAAGTAGTTTTTTATAACTTCCGGCTTATAGTAAAGGAGGATTACAAACTCTTCTATTCCCATTGATATAAGGTTTTGGAATATGTGTTCCATCATGGGGATGTTTACTACCGGAAGCATAGGTTTTGGTATTGAGGTAGTTAAAGGTTGAATTCTCGTTCCAAATCCCCCTGCCATTATTACGGCTTTCACTTACTCCTCCTCCTTGTACATGTATTCCCTTGTTAAAGGCATTCCGCTTTCCCCTTCTTTTCCGGTTTTTAGTAGTAAGGACTGGTAAACTCCTATCCTGTTTGTTAGGAACTGGTATGCACTTGAGGCCATGTAAAGACGCCAAATCCTGAACTTCTCTTCTCCTACTAACTCTCTTGCCTTTTCGTAGTTCCTCTCAAGGTTTTTTACCCAGTGCATTAGGGTTAATGTGTAGTGTTCCCTTAAGGCTTCTACGTCCCTTACTTCAAAGCCTTCTCTTTCGGCAAAGTTAAGGGTTGTTGATATGGGAAGGAGCTCCCCGTCGGGGAATACGTACTTCCTGATAAACTGGGAGGGAGGGGTTCCGTATTCTCTGTAGTTGACTGTTATTGCGTGGTTTAGGAAGAGTCCCTTTTCTTTAAGGAGTTTGTAAGCTTGGCTAAAGTAGGTGGGAGCCCTCTTTTTCCCAACGTGTTCAAACATCCCTACGCTTACTATCTTGTCGTACTCTCCCCACTGGTCAAGCTCCCTGTAATCGGCAAGTAAGACTGTGCACCTGTCTTCAAGTCCCTCTTCTTTTATCCTCTCTTTTGCGTATTCGTACTGATTTTGGCTTAATGTTATCCCTACAGCTTTTACCCCGTATTTCTTTGCGGCGTGGATAATGAGAGCTCCCCACCCACAACCTATGTCAAGTAGTTTCTCTCCCTCTTTAAGGTTTAGTTTCCTGCATATGTGTTCTATTTTCTGTATTTGGGCTTTGTCAAGGGAGTCTTTAGGGTCTTTAAAGTAGGCACAGGAATAGACCAAGTTCTTGTCAAGGAAGAGCTTGTAAAAGTCGTTTGACACGTCGTAGTGGTACTGGACTGCTTGTTTGTCCCTTTCTATGCTGTGGAGCTCTCCGTTTACTTCGGCCCAGCACTTTTTAAAACTTCTTCCAGAAGGTATTTTCCTTAACTTCCTCCATATCTTAATTTTCTCTTTAAAGGGAAGTTCCCTCTGAGTCAGCCAGTCTGCTATTGGGAAGACAAGGTAAATGTCCCCTATTAGGTCAACTAAACCGTATATGTAGCTTTCTGCCAGTGAAAGGTCTGAGTTTTCCTTTAAGGCCTCTTTTAAAGACCAAGGATAGTTAAGTTTTATTCTTAACTTATCTCCTTCTCCCCAAACCTTCTCTCCGTTCCAGAGTTCAACGGACACTCCTTTTTGGGGAGCTCCCTTTAAAATGCTCCTTATTACCTCTTTATTTATCCGTAAAAGTTCCTCCTCGTTGCAAATCTTCTCCATCTCTCCCTCCTTTTAAGACCTCTTTGGTAATCCTCTTTCCAAGTTCAACTGCCTCTTGCCCGTAAGGGTTTACTCCCATGAGTTTCCCCATGGCTATTGTTGCTATCATGTAGCTCATAAGGAGCTCTCCCATTTCCTCCTCTTTGAGCTCTTCAAGCTCTATCACTACTACGGGCTTACCTTTCTTTGCCAGAGCTCTAAAGGTCCCTTCAAACTCAGCGTTAAACACTTGGCTTATTTTCTTTCCTTTAAGGTAGCTTAATACCAAACCTTCCTTAACTGTTTCGTCTTTCCTAAACCTTTTTACCCTTACAAGTTGATAGAGTTTGTCTTCGGGGCCGTCAAGGAAGAGCTGAAGTAAGGAGTGCTGACTTGAAGTGCCCACCGCTCCTAAAGGAGTTTGACCTTTACCCTCTTTCCCTAAAGACTCGCTCCAGAGTTGTTCGTACCACCTGATAAACCCTGAAAGGTAGCTTGAGTAGGGCATCATTACGGCTATTTTCTTCCCCTCTCTGTAAGAGAGGTACTTAAAAGCTGCCAGTAAAAGTGCCCCTTCTGGGGAATTTACGGCTCTTCTTGCTCCTTCTAAAAGGCTCTCTAGGTCGTATCCGGCAAAGGCTCCCGGAAGGAGGCTTACGGCGGTAAAAACGGAAAACCTCCCTCCTACCTCTTTGGGTATAGGTAAAAAGGGAGCTCCAGTTTCCTTTGCAACCTCTTCAAAAGGATTTCCCCTGTCTCCTATAAATAGGCACTTTTTATGAATAGGAGTGTTATGTTCTCTGAGTTTTTGAAATACGAGGTTCATAACGCTTACTGTTTCTAAAGTCCTGCCTGACTTGCTTATAAAGGCAAAAGAAGCGTTTTTACTTTCCTGTAAAACGTTTTCTACAAGTTCAGGGTCTATGTTGTCTATAAAGAGGAGCTCTCTGCTGTTCCACCTTAAAGCTTTATGGAGGGCTATTGTTCCGTTAATTGAGCCTCCCATTCCCACTACTACGAGCTTTTCGCTTTCTTCCCTTAAAAGCTTTGCCGCTTCCTCTATTTTTCTTAGCTCGTTAGGTTTGGGGAGCTCTATAAAAGGCATTTCCTCCTTTTTAACGAGCTCCTTTGCCCCTATTTTCTCTGTTTCCTTTAAAAGTTGATTTTCAGAAAAACCACTCTCTGAGAAGTTAAACTTCATTGCTTTCTCCCTATACTACCGGATATTTACATCTTCCCTCTTTCTTAAACCTCTTTATGTTTTCAACAGTTTTAATGACTATCCTCATGACGGCTTCTTCTGTATTGTAAGCGTTGTGGGGAGTCAAAATCACGTTTTCATACCTTGTAAGGGAGAAAGTCTCTATAGCTTTCCTTAAAACTTCCGGTGAAACGTCCTTTTTCATCTCTCCCTCCTCTTATTTACCTAATGAAGCCCCAGTTTCTCCTCAATTTCGTAAACGGCTCTTATAACTTCTAAGAGGGAGTCTGGGTTTATTGATATGGTGTCAATTCCCTTTTCAACTATAAATTGAGCGAAGTCTGGATGGTCTGAAGGAGCTTGTCCGCATATTCCTACTTTCCTTCCTGTCTCTTTCCCTTTCTCAATGGCCCTTGCAACCATCCACTTGACGGCCTCGTTCCTCTCGTCGTAAATGTGGGAAACCAGAGAAGAGTCCCTGTCAACTCCCAAAGTTAACTGGGTAAGGTCGTTTGAACCAATTGAAAAACCGTCAAATAGTTTCGCAAACTCCTCAAATAGGATGACGTTTGAGGGTATTTCACACATAACGTAAACCTTTAGTCCCTTTTCTCCCCTTCTTAGCCCGTATTCTTCCATAACTTTCTCAACTTTCTCTCCCTCCTTGGGAGTTCTACAGAAGGGAACCATCACTATGACATTTGTAAGTCCCATTTCTTCTCTAACCTTTTTAATTGCCAAACACTCTAAACCGAAAGCCTCTTTAAACTCTTCTGAGTAGTACCTTGAAGCTCCCCTCCACCCTAACATTGGGTTTTCTTCTTTAGGTTCAAAGAGCTTCCCTCCCAGTAAGTTGGCATATTCGTTTGATTTAAAGTCAGAAAACCTTACTATAACAGGTTTAGGGTAGAAAGCAGCAGCAATTTTCCCTATTCCAAAGGCCAACTTTTCAATGTAAAACTCTTTTTTGTCTTTGTAGCCTTTAGTTTTCTTTTCTATCTCTTGGGCAATTTCGGGTGCTTTTTCTTTTACCTCTTCAAACCTAATAAGGGCGTTAGGGTGAATTCCAATGTAGTTGTTAATTATGAACTCTTCCCTTGCAAGTCCTACTCCGCTGTTTGGCAGAAATGAAAGGTCAAAGGCTCCTTCAGGAGTTGCAATGTTAAACATTATTGGAGTTTTCGGTTTAGGGAGCTTATTTATGTCAACCTTTTCAACTTTATACTTAATTTTCCCTTTGTAAACATAACCTACCTCTCCTTCTGCACAGGAGACGGTAACCAGCTCTCCTTCCTTTAAAACCTCAGTTGCGTTTCCTGTTCCAACTACTGCCGGAACTCCTAACTCCCTTGCAACTATTGCAGCGTGGCAGGTTCTTCCTCCTCTGTTTGTTATTATTGCCGATGCCTTTTTCATTATCGGTTCCCAGTCTGGGTCGGTCATGTCTGTTACTAAAACGTCCCCCTCGTTAAACCTCTCTGCCTCCTCTACGGACATTAAGACTTTTACCTTCCCCTCTGCTATTTTCCTTCCTACGGCAATTCCCGTTATTAGTACTTTTTTCTTCCTTTCCTTAATTGGCTCTACAACTTTGTAAACTGTTAGTTTCGTGTAGTCTTTTCTGGAATGGACCGTTTCCGGCCTAGCTTGAACTATGTAAAGTTGGTTTTGTTCGCCGTCCTTTGCCCACTCAACGTCCATAGGGGTCCACCTTCCGTTTTTAGCTGAATAGTACTCTTCAATCTCACATATCCAGTTGGCAAGCTTTAATACTTCCTCGTCTGTAAGGCAGAACTTTTCCCTGTCTGCAATGGGAACGGGAACCACCTTGACAGGCTCTTTCTCCGATTCCCCATAAATCATTTTGTAGTTCTTCTCTCCGAGCTTTTTCTCAATTATGGCCTTGTAGCCTTCTTTAAGGGTGGGTTTAAAAACGAGCCACTCATCAGGAGTTACTGCTCCCTTAACTACCATTTCACCAAGTCCGTAAGAGCCGGTAATTAGAACCACGTTTTTAAAACCGCTCTCTGTGTCAATTGAGAAACCTACTCCAGAGGAAGCAAGGTCTGACCTAACCATTTTCTGAACGCCAACTGCAAGTGCCACTTTAAAGTGGTCAAAACCAAAGTTTTCCCTGTAGGAGATGGCCCTGTCGGTAAAAAGAGAGGCAAAGCACTTCTTGACTGCGTTTAGTAGGTTTTCAATTCCCCTTACGTTAAGGTAGGTTTCCTGTTGTCCTGCAAATGAGGCGTTGGGGAGGTCTTCAGCTGTTGCAGAGGACCTTACGGCAACATCTACATTTTCAGTATTAAATTTCTTTGATAACTCTCTGTAGTAATTTTTTATTAATTCCTTTAGCTTTTCCGGGAACTTACCGCTTTTTATTAGTTCCCTTATCTTCTCTCCTCTTCTGTGGAGCTCCTCTATATCGCTAATATCAAGTCCCTTTAGAATTTCCCTTATTTTTTCTTCTAAATTGTTAAACTTTATAAAGTACCTGTAAGCGTTTGCTGTTATAACGAAACCATCCGGTATTTTCACTCCTTTAGGTTCAAGGTGTTTTTTCATTTCCCCTAAGGACGCGTTTTTGCCTCCGACAAGGGGTACATCTTCAATTCCTACTTCTTCAAGCCATAGAACCAGCTTTTCCATCTCTCCCTCCAGATTCCCTTTTCACTCTATTATAGAGTGTTTCTATCTTTTTGTCCATAGATTATTTATTTACCAGAAAATTTTACGGTTAATTAACAAGCAAACAACAGTGCAAACTCTTCCCTCCCTCCCAACCAAAACTACTCCTTCTTTTTCTCTTTCAAAGTGTGCTTCCAAGCAAGAACAGCAAAGGAAAGAGGAAGAAGAATCGCAACGAGAGTCACGAAAATACCAAGAATCTCATTCTCATTCATAATCCCTCCCTAAGAATAAACCTTTAAAACATTATAGAGAGTATCCCTCTCAACGGGAACTTTACCAACCTCTTTTATTAACCTAATTAACCTGCCTTTAGATATAAACTGCCCAGCCGTGGCCCCAGCAGCCCTGGTTATGTCCTCCTCAACGACCGTTCCGTCTATATCGTCCGCTCCAAAACGCAGGGAAATCTGAGCAACTTTCTCTCCTAACATTATCCAATACGCCTTAATGTGAGGAAAGTTATCAAGAATTAAGCGAGAAACGGCAATAGTTTTAAGCTCGTCTAAACCTGTAGTATAGTTGGCACCCGGAATTTCAGTATTTAACGGGTGAAAAGCAAGAGGAATAAAAGTCTGAAACCCATTGGTTTCGTCTTGAGCTTCCCTAAGCAAGATAAGGTGTTGAATTCTATCTTCATAACTTTCTATGTGGCCAAAAAGCATAGTAGCGTTAGTTTTAAGACCTAAACCGTGAGCGATTTTGTGAACTCGTAAGTACTCTTCCCCGGAAATCTTATCGGGACATATCCTATTCCTCACCTCAGGGTTAAAAATCTCTCCTCCACCACCAGGCAGAGAACCTAGGCCAGCCTCTATTAACCTTTCCAAGACATCCTTAACGGAAAGACCGCTTTTCTTAGCCATATAAACTATCTCTTCGGCAGTAAAAGCTTTAATGTGTATGTTAGGAAACTCTTCCTTCACAGCCTTTACTATCAGCAGGTAATCTTCAAAATCCCAGTCAGGATGAAGCCCCCCAACTATGTGAACTTCAGTGAGACTTGGATTCTCAGACATATATTTGCGGATTTTACGGATAATCTCGTCAACGGAAAGCTCATAAGCTCCTTTATCACCTTTTCTCTTCTTAAAAGCACAGAATTTACAAGTTCCGACGCATATATTGGTGGGCGTAATGTGAACATTAACGTTAAAGTAGGCAAAATTGCCGTTTTTCTTCTGACAAACAAAATCTGCAAGAAGCCCTATTGAATGAATGTCAAAACTGTTAAAGAGCTTTAAACCGTCATCAAAGGAGAGTCTTTCCCCTTCAAAGACCTTTTCCGCTATAGGAATAAGCTCTTTATCCTTAATTAGGGAAAGATTAAGCTCATTTACAGACATTTTACCTACTCCCAATAAACTTTTATAGGATTATAGAAAGTATCCCTTTCAACGGGAACTTTTCCCGTTTCTTTAATTAACCTTATAAACCTCTCTTTCGGGAGAAAGGAGCTCCCAGGAGCTCCGGCGCTTCTCGTTATGCTCTCTTCAAAAACCGTGCCGTCAAAGTCGCTAACCCCAAAGTTTAAAGAGACCTGAGCAAGCTTTTCTCCTAATGTAATCCAGAAAGCCCTTACATGGTAAAAATTATCAAGTAAAAGCCTTGAGATTGCAAGAAGCTTAAGGTCATCAAAGCCAGTAGTTCCCTTTCCTCCTAGCTGGGTGTTTTTAGGGTAGTAAGCAAAGGAGACAAAAGCTAGAAAACCTCCCGTTTCATCTTGAAGTTCCCTAAGCCTTAGCAGGTGGTCAACTCTATCTTCGTAAGTCTCCACGTGGCCGTAAAGGATAGAGGCGTTGCTCCTTAAACCGTAAGAGTGAGCTACTTTGTGAATGTAAAGGTACTTTTCACTTGAGAGCTTGTCTGGGCAGAGCTCCCTTCTTATCTCTTCGTTAAATATCTCAGCCCCTCCTCCCGGAAGAGCTCCCACCCCTGCCTTAATAACTTCCTTTAAAACCTCCTCAACTGAAATGGCTTCTTTCCTTGAGAAGTAATCTATCTCTTCAGCTGTAAAAGCTTGTATGACGGCAAAAGGGAGCTCCCTTTTAATTACCCTTATAAAGGAAAGGTAATCTTCAAGCCCCCAGTCCGGATGAAGGCCGTTAACTACGTGAACTTCTCTAACTCCTTTACTCTCTTTCAGCTTTTCAACTACATCCTCAACGGTAAGCTCGTATGCTCCTTCCTCACCTCTCCTCTTCCTGAAAGCGCAGAACTTACAGGTTCCAACGCACAGGTTGGTTAAGTTTAAGTGCCTGTTCACAGTAAAGTAAACGAGCTTCCCGTTTTTCTTCCTATTGAAGAGCTCCGCCAACTTCCCAATTGTAAGGATGTCATTACTTTTAAAGAGCCTAACTCCGTCTTCAAAACAAAGCCTTTGACCCTCTAAAACCTTTTCAACGACAGGCAGAAGATTTTTATCCTCAACGAGCCTTAGGTCTATTCCTTCCATACTTACTCCAGTCTAAAACCAATTTCCTTTAACTTCTCGGTTAGCTCTTTTAATCTCTCTACCGTTTCAATTGAAAGGAAGTGTTCAATCATACAACCCTCTTCTTCAGCTTTAGAGGGGGAAAGGCCGAGAATGTCTTTAAGGAAAGTGAAAAGAACCTTGTGTTTACTGTAGAGCTCCCGTGCGTACTTCTTTCCCTTCTCGGTAGTCATAACAAAGCCGTAAGGCTGATAGGTTATGTAGCCCTTCTCCGTTAAACGCCTTAAAACTTCAGAAACGGTAGGCATTTTAACGTTCCTGGCAGCGGCTATGTCTTTAACCCTTGCAACCTTATTCTTCTTCTCAAGGAGGTATATAGTTTCAAGGTAATCTTCAAGTCTGGGAGCAAGTTCCCTCTTCTTAGCCATGTTAAAGTCCCCTAGTAAAGTGTGTAATAAAATTTAATACCTTAGATTATTAAGTGCTACTAACTTTTTACCTTCAAGCCACAGTGCTCGCACAAGGAACTTTCAGAAACCACGAAAGAGGACGAAGAAGCCTTAAAATTCGGTTTCCCGTGGTAAAAGTCTTCCATGAACCAAGCTCTTTTACCAAGTCCCAGTTCCTTTAAAACCTCATAAGCGGTTATCCTTGCCCTTCCTATAGCTTCAACTGCAGTAGTCATACCCGTTAGAGAATCTCCGGTAATAAAGTCTCCACTAATCTTCTCTATTAGCTCCCTGTCAACTTCAAAGCCAACAGCAGGAACCAAGTAATCGTAGCTAAACTCTCCACAGGTAAGGGTCGCAAATTCCAAGCTCAAGTCAACTATTGAGCAGTCGGTTATAACTTCAACTCCTTCTCTAACTGCCGCCTCAATTTCTCTCTTTAGAGCCCTTATCCCTCTCTTACTTCCCCTATAAACGACTTTGGCCTCCCCTCCGAGCCTAACTGTAAGCCTTGCAACGTCAAAAGCCGTATCTCCGGCACCTATAATTAACACTCTCTTTCCTTTTAAAGGAGGAGGTTCCCTTAAAAACGCAAGGGGATAGATTACCTTCTCCGAAGAAAAGGGGATTTTCTTTTCTTTTAAAGCCCCTACGGCAACGA
>JALSNF010000016.1 GCA_026987115.1 Desulfurobacteriaceae bacterium | reverse complement strand
GCAAACATGATTCTCCCTGCAGCTTTCCACTTTGAGAAGACCGGAGTTTACGGTTGTACAGAGCGCCGCTCTCAGCTTACTCCTAAAGCTGTAAAGGCTCCCGGCCAAGCTATGCCTGAGCTTTGGATGGTTGTTGAGTTTGCTCAAGTCCTTGCTAAAAAACTTGAAAGGGAAAGGGACCCAAGACTTCGTGCAAGGGCAAAAACCGTTTACCAGTGCGTAGCTCCGTTTATTGAAGCAGCCAAAAGAGACCCTTGGTGGGAGCTTGCTAAGAAAGTATGGCACGAGTACGCTCAAGAGGTTACAAAAGGAAGGGATAGCACTTTAGCAGGAGCTACCTACGAAGTCCTCCTTGAAAGGCCCGACGGCGTTCAGTGGCCTGCTCCTACCGTTGAAATTGCAAGGAAGGGTGGAACTTTAAGGAGATTCGTAGTAGGGAAAGACCCACTTGCGACTGAATTTGCTAAGAAGTGGGGTCTTAAAGATTGGAAGGTTGTTGACTACGGTCACCTCCACAAAGACCACAAGTTCTGGATTTGGTTAAGGCCTTACAAAGGTCCTGCCGAGCCGCCAGATGCTGAATACCCATTTGTCCTCTCAACTGGAAGGGTTATTGACCACTGGCATACAGGTTCAATGACTGGTCGTATTCCAGAGCTTGCAGGAGACTATCCATACGCTTGGGTTGAGGTTAACCCGAAAGATGCTCAGAGGTTAGGTATTAACCCCGGTGACTTAGTCTTGGTAGAGACCCGCAGGGGTAAGAACATACTTCCTGCTCGTATCTCTACCGACGAAGGTCCAATGGAGGGAATGGTATTCGTTTACTGGTACGACCAAGACAAGAAGAGGATGATTAACTTCTGTACCTTAGACGCATTTGACCCAGGCTCAAAACAGCCTGAGTTTAAGATTTGCGCTTGCCGCATTAAGAAGTACGCTCCTGCTCAACCTCTTAAACAGTTCCTAGTTAAGCTTGAAAAAGTTAGAGGTGGATACCTCCATAACGCTGAACTTGACCCTAACGAAAGGTAAAGGAATTGGTTTAGGCGGGGAGCTCCCCGCCTTCTTCCTTTTCTATTAATCAGTTTTCCCGAATATAATTTAATAAGAGAGGTTAGTATGCCTATTGTTAGCTGCGTCGTTACTGCTGAACCGGAAAAGGGATTTCAAGTTGAAAAAGCACTTATTGAAATTCCGGGCGTTGAAGTCTATGGAGGAGAATTAAAAGAGGAGGATAACGCTTATTACGTTATAGTGGTTTTAGACGGTGAAACTTACGAAGAACTTGAAGAGATGGAAAGGAAAATAAAAGAAGTAGATGGAGTTTTACAGGTTGCAATGGTTGAGGCCCACTTTTTAGACGAGTTTGAAAAGATAGAGAAGGGAGAAATTATCCCATCTAATCCTTTCCACGGCCTAAAAAGGGCTGAGAAAGAGGCAGAGAGAATGTGGCTCGGAGAAGACGAAAATGGAGAAGAAAACTGACAGGAGAGGTTTTTTAAAGGTTTCCTTAAGTGCCTTTATGGCCGGAACTCTTTTCTCATCCTGCGACTTGTCCCGTTTTAAAAACCCAAAAACTATGATTAAAAGTCCAATAAGGACTAACATCTTAAGGCCCCCAGGTGCCGTCCCCGAGGAGCACTTTGCCCAAAAGTGCATAAGGTGCGGTAGGTGCGGTGAAGTTTGCCCTTACCACTGCATAAAGTACTTTGACGTTAAAACTGGCGGAGTATTTTCTGGAACCCCTTACATTAACGTTATGGAGAAACCTTGTTATCTCTGTATGAAGTGCGTTTACGTTTGCCCAACAGGCTCTCTCGTTCCTTGTGCTAAAGAAGAAGTTAGAATGGGAGTTGCCGTTATAAACAGGCAGATATGCGTAACTTGGCAGCAGGAAAAGACAGGCTTAATGTGTAAGACCTGTTTTAACGTTTGTCCCTTTTCTGGAATTGCAATTAAGATTGACCACGACTTTAGACCCTACATAGTTGAGGAAAACTGTACAGGTTGCGGTATCTGTGCTTACTCGTGCATTGCCGATACCTACCCTGAAAATAACGGTAAAAAGGCAATAGCTATTCAGCCTATTAAGTGGAAGAAGATAAAAGAGGTTAAGTTAAAAGACATTAAAAACTCCTAAGGAGAGCTCCCGTGGCAAGAGGAAAGAGTTTCTTTAAAAGGATAACCCTCTGGAGATACCTTTTCCTTACTGTATGCTTCATAGTAGTTGTAGCAAACCCTTTTACCAATTACTACTGGAACATAAACTTTATTCAAGGGTGGTTTCAATCTCTAGGAGTTGGGAACCTCTGGGTAGTTTCTCCCCTTGAAGGCCTTGAGTCAATTTTAACAGCTAAGTCTTTTTACATGCCGTCTCTGGTTGGAATGGTAGTTCCGGTAGTCCTTGCTCTTTTAATGGGAAGGGTCTTTTGTAGCTGGATGTGTCCCATTGAGTTCCTCTCCCTCCTAACCGATAAGGTTTTAGGATTGGTTCCTAAGTGGGGGAGAAAGCTTAAGTACAGGAAAGACCTAGTTAGACTGGCAAAGTACACCATTTGGTTCTCTCTGGTTTCTGAGCTTTTAATTACGATGATTATTGGCTATCCCATGTTCGTTTGGTGGTCTCCTCCGGGTCTTGTAGGTAGGGAGACTATGTTTTACGTTTTTTACAAACACATAACCGTAGAAGCGGTTATAGTTTTAGTTGTTCTCGTTCTGAATTTAATTACAAGGAGGATGTTCTGCCGTTATTTCTGCCCACTGGGGGCTCTTTTAGCTTTAATTGGTAAGAAAAGACAGTTAGTTATTAAGTATGATGCCAACAGGTGCGTTGGCTGTAAGGTCTGTGATAGTCGCTGTCCTATGGGAATACTTCCAAGTATCGGCGAGAGCCAGTCTATTTACTGTTGGAACTGTGCAGAGTGCGTTGATGCCTGCCCCACCTCTGCTTTAAACTTCGTATGGAGGGACAAAGGTATAATACTTCCTACTACTCAAAGACTGAATTAGTTTAACCTTATGTTTGACTGATTAGAATTTTAGCATTAAATTTGAAAAGGCAAAACAGCTACAGGAGGTAAAGATGAGAAAGGTATTCGGAGCTCTTGCACTTACAGCTCTTTTTGCTCTTCCTGCTTCTGCGGGAGTCTGGCAAACCCAGTGTGCAGGATGCCACAACGGAAGTTTAGCTCCTTCGGCTTCTCAGCTAAAGGCTAAGTTTAAAAACGCCAAAGCCTTTATAGAAGCTGCTAAAAAGACCAACAACCCTATGATGGCTTCAATTAAGACTAAAACTAACCTCCTTAACCAAGCTGCTAAGGAGCTCTACAAGTAGTTTCTCTCTCGGGGGCTTTGCCCCCTTATAAAAGCAGTTAAGAGTCCCTTTAAGGTAAGTTCTTCCTTGTAAATTCCACCTATTCTGTGAGATAGAATTAAACCATAACCTCCGGTCGTTATAACTGGGAGCTCTTGAAATTCCCTTTTAACCTCCATTACCGCTCCCACCGTAGCGTTCACTATTCCCCTTTTAATGCAGTTAAAGGTTGATTTCCCCAACACCTTAGTCTCTCTTTCCACTTTAACTTTAGGAAGTGATGAAGTTGCCCTCTTTAGACTCTCTGCCATCACTCCCAATCCTGGGAAGATAAGGCCTCCTTCAAACTTCCCATCTACTACAACGTCAACAACCGTTGCGGTTCCACAGCTTACCACTACAAAGCTTTTAAACAGCTCCCTTCCTCCCACCATAGCTGCTACCCTGTCTGCTCCCAACTCTCCCTCATACTCTATTTCCACAGGCAGGTTTGGGGAATTTTTAGACAAAAAGAAGGGACTTTCCACCTCCTCCTTTAAGAGCTCCGTTATCTCCTTAACTACGCTTGCCACAGCTACCACCTTATCTTTAAGGGGATTTAAGAGCTCCTTTGGCTTCTTTAACACCTCTTCTGTCATTACCCGTTTAATTACCTTAACCTTGTCCCTTTCTACTTTCCCTACCTTTACCGTGGTGTTTCCTACATCAAGCAGGATAAGCTCTTTAAGTTCTATACTCTGCATTTATCCTCACGTAGTCGTAGGTTAGGTCGCAAGTTAAGTAGGTAAATTCCTCCTTCCCTAAGTTAAGGTTCAAGGTAATCTCTATTTCTTTACTGTTTCTCATGTAAAGGGAGACCTCTTCTTCCTTAAAGTCTGCCTTTTTCCCCTTAAACAGGAGGAAGTTTCCAATGTAGAGCTCCAGCTTTTCTTCAACAATTCCTTTCCTTGCCGCTCCCGCTGCGGCTATTATCCTTCCCCAGTTTGGGTCGCATCCAAAGAGGGCAGTTTTCACTAAGGGTGAAAGGGCAATTTTCCTTGCTATCTCCCTTGCCTGCTCTCTACTTCTTGCCCCTCTTATCCTTATCCTGGCTACCTTCGTAGCCCCTTCCCCGTCCTTAACTATCTGGTAAGCTAAAGAGCTCATAACCTCTTTTAAAACTTCCTTAAACTCCTGGTAGCTCTCTTCTCTTATTTCCCTTCCAAGCCCCGTTGAAATCAAGATTACACAATCGTTTGTGCTCATGTCTCCGTCAACGGTTATTGCGTTAAATGTAGTCTCGTTTACCTCCCGTAAAGCCCTCTCTAACAGCTCCTTTTCAACTTTTGCGTCTGTCGCTATAAAAGAGAGCATCGTAGCCATTGAAGGGTCTATCATTCCTGCTCCTTTAGCTATTCCTCCAACTACGAACCTACTTCCTTCACAAAAGGCCAACTTGGGAAAGGTGTCTGTAGTCATTATCGCCCTTGCAGGCTCTTCTCCCTTTGCTTTCCCAAGGTTTTTTACGGCCTCAGTTATTCCCTTTCTAACTTTCTCCATAGGTAAAGGAACTCCTATAACTCCCGTTGAGGCAACCAAAAACCTCCCTTTCCCAGTTAACTGGGAGGTTAAAGAGCACATCTGTAAGGCGTCCTTTATCCCTTCCTCTCCCGTGCAGGCGTTGGCGTTGCCGCTGTTTGCAACTATTCCTGAAATCTTCCCCTTAACTTCCATGCTCACCTTTACAGGAGCGGCCTTTACCTCGTTTGTCGTAAACACCGCCGCAAATTCGGAAGGTTCTCTCGTTGTAATAACTAAAAGGTCAGGCCTCTTTATCTCTTTCTTTGTCTCCTTTATACCCCCAAAGCCTACTCCACACTCTATACCGGGAACTTCGGCTATTCCCTTTTTCACCTTCTCCTCCTGGCAGGTTTTAGCTAATTATAAAGACTACCTTACTTTATAATTTCCTTTATGAAGTTTAAAAGACCTAAAGAGCTGGTAGCTGAAAGGTTAAAGGAGGTAGGCTTTTTAAGACCTAAGCTCCTTTTTAAGCCAGGAAGGGGAGACTTTTTTAACAGACTCTCTTACTGGCTGGTTAAGGGAAAGTTCGGCGTAGTTTCTGAAAGGGAGTTTGGACAGGAGCTCCTACCGGGCAAGGCAGTTGACGAGGTTAAAGGGGTAAAGCTCCTTGCTTTTAAAGGGGAAGAGAAGCCCGATAGTGCCGTAGTTAAGCACGGAGGGAGCGTTGACTTTTCGCAAATAGAGTTTAACTATCCTGACTTTGCAGTTGACCTTTCCCTTTTTGACTCTTTAAGGGAGAGGGAGAGAAAGAGCCTTGCCGTTCAGCTTGAGATATCTTACGGGGTCGTAAAAGATTACTTTACTCAAGACAACTTCTACCTTATCTCTCCTTCATTAGAGCCCGTTAACTTCCTAAAGAGCGCGTTTAAGCCCTTTCCCTTTAAGCTGCTTTCCTCCTTTTCCCCTTATTCAAAGGTCATCGTTTTAGACCCCCAAGGAGAGGAGGAGTTTTCCCACGAAGAGGTTGACGAGAACACTCTAATAGTTTTAGGGGGAATCGTTGACAGTAGCGAAAGGTTAAAAGGGGCAACGAAGAAGCTCTTTCCCTCCTTCCTCCACAGGAGGATAACTTACAAAGGGATAGTTGAGGTAGTTCCAGACAGGATTAACGAGATAATTGAAATAACTTGCAGGTATTTAACCTCTTCCCTTGAGCTTTACCAGAGCGTAAGGGAAAGCTTAACGAGGGACTCTAAACTTAGGTTCTTAAGGAAACTCCTTGAAAAAGAGAGCGTAAGGTTCTCAGTTAACGGAGAGCTCTTAAGGGGAATTCCTCAGGAGGTTTATGAAAAGTGGAAAGAGGAGCTCTCCCTCTCTGACTTTTTCTTCAGGAAGGGAGCAAAGCACGTTAGCGGCTTCTTCGTCTTTAAACCGTCTATCTTTGATAGAGTTGTTGGAGAGACTAAAAAGAGGGGAAAGAGGGTATTCCTTTTAAAGGAGCTTAAAGATGAGGACATTGTCGCGAAGTATTTTAAGTGAAGTTGGAAACACTCCCTTGTTAAGGATTGAGGTTGAAGGGGTAGAGCTCTTTTTAAAGTTAGAGTCCTTTAACCCTGGAGGCTCAATAAAGGACAGGGTCGCCCTTGCAATAATAGAAGAAGCCTTAAGGAAAGGAGAGCTCACAAAGGACAAGGTTGTAGTTGAGGCAACCAGCGGCAACACGGGAATAGGGATTGCTTTAGTCTGCGCCGCTAAAGGTTTAAGGTGTTTAATAGTTATGCCTGAGAACATGAGCCAAGAGAGGAAGAGGCTCTTAAAGGCTTACGGAGCTGAGCTTTTGCTTACTCCTGCACAGGAAGGAATACCGGGAGCGGTAAAAAGGCTTGAGGAGCTCTTAAGGTCTGAGCCTAAAAAGTACTTCCCTACAAGGCAGTTTGAAAATCCAATAAACCCGAAAGTCCACTACGAGACTACGGCCAAGGAGATTTTAAGCCAGCTAGGAGAGCTCCCAAACCTCTTTGTCGCAGGGATAGGAACAGGAGGAACCTTTACCGGCATCTCAAGGAGGTTTAAGGAGGTTAACCCTGAGTGTAAGTGCGTTGCAGTTGAGCCTAAAGAGTGTCCTGCCCTCCTTGGAGCTCCCCCTTCTCCCCACAAAATACAGGGTATAGGTCCGGGCTTTATCCCAAAAGTTTTAGACCTTTCCCTCATAGACAAAGTGATAACCGTAAGCTACGAAGAAGCAAAGCACTACTCAAAACTCCTTGCAAGGGAGTTTGGAGTTTTAGCCGGCGTTTCCGCAGGGGCAAACGTTGCTGCCGCTTTAAAAGCATCAAGAGAGTTTAATGTAAAGGAGAAAGTTATAACGGTAGTTCCTGACACAGGTGAAAGGTACTTAACAACAGACCTTTTTGAGTAGGAATATGGAGATTAGGAGAATAGAGGGAATAATTCCCGTTGAAGGGGTAAACAGGGACCTTCCCTTAAAGCTTGAGAACTTTTCCTACTCAGAGATGAAAAAGCTACTTTCCCAAGTTTTAAAAGGCAAAAGTAAGGAAAAACTAAGGGGAGAATTTGAAGGGCTCCTTTTAAAGGCGCTGGTAGTTGAGCTTTTAGAGGATAAAAAGGTTAAGCTGAAGGTAGGAGACTCCCTCTTAACTGCCAGAGTTAAAGTTGAGGAAGGGCTTTCTCCGGGCACCGAGGTTATCTTAAAAGTTAAAAGCTTTACCCCAAAGAGGCTGGAATTATCCCTCGTAAAGGCCCTTCCCCTAAAAGCCTTAAAGTCCCTCTCCCTTTCTTACCTTAAAAGGTTAGACTTTCTCTTTAAGGGAAAGGTTAAAGAGGTTCTCTTAAGGGAAACTTCAGAGCTCTTTCCGGAGCTCTTACAAGGGTTAGAAAGGTTTCTTTTAAGTAATACCCCTACTTTAAGCAAAGAACTACTTTTATCTCTCGTTATCCTTTCTCGCAAGGAGGTGTATGAGAAGTTAAAAGGGGAGCTCCCCTCAAAAGAGGAGATAAGGGAGCTCTTAGAATTTACCGCCAATTCCCTTCTCCTTTACTCTTCTCTTAGGTCCATTTTCTTCTTCTTAAAGGAAGAAGCTTTTAAAGGAACGGCAGTTTTCGGAGACTACGAGGGAATAGCCGTAGTCCTTTTAGAGGGGGAAACTCCTTTAGGGGAACTTAAACTCCTTTTAAGACTGCTAGGCAGGTCGCTATCTATTGAGATTTCCTCAACCAAAGAGTTTAAAGAAAGGTTTAAGGAGGAAGAACTAAGGGAACTCCTTAAAGAAGAAGGCTTAAACCTCGTCCTTTTAAAAGAGGTTAAAGATAACGAAATTGAAGAGGTTAAGAGGAAGCTCTTAAAGGGACAGCTAATTGAGTTTACCGCTTAAGGAAGTCTGGTATAAACTTCTTAAACTCCTTAACTACCTTAAAGTCTGGTTTTTCCTCTGTAAGCTCAATGATTGTCCTTAAGTTTAGGGAAACTATAAATGAATCTTCCCTTTCGCTTATCTTTAGGTAAGGCTTGTCAATTATAATCTTAAAAAGCTCCTCCTTTAGCTCCTTTGAGACCTTAAAGGTAAAAGTTCCGTGCTCAACCACCGAAAGGTGCCCCATTCCCACCACTTTTTTTATCAGCTTCTCGTCCTCCTCTTCCGTATAGCGGGAAAGGAGCTCCTTTAATGGGAGCCCCGAGTAGCAGACCCGAGCTCCCGTTGCTATCACTTTAGTAAAGTCTTTGGTTTTTGAAATTAGCTCAACCATTAGTACTTTCCTTGATACTTCTCCATAAACTTCTCTACTCTACCCCTTACTACCTTCTGCTTTTGAGTTCCGGTAAAGAAGGGGTGGCACTGGTTGCAGACTTCTACTTTAATTTCCGGAAACTTAGTTGACCTTGTAATCCAAGTGTTCCCGCAGGCACAAACGACCCTTGTTTCCCTATATTCAGGGTGAATTCCCTTTTTCATACTGACCTCCTGATATAATTGCCCTACTCTGCGAGAGAGAAGTTTATTTTAGCCCCAAGTAGGTGTCAAGTGGAACTTTCTACCTTTTACTCCTTCGTTAAAGAGAGCATAGACTACCTTAAGGCTCATCCCAACTTAGCCTGCGTCGTCATATTTTCCTGGGCCTTTCTTGAAACGGCCCTACTTTTGGGCCTTATACTGCCTGCAGAGAAAGTCTTGATTTTCTCTTCACTCCTTGCGGCTAAAGGGCTCATCTCCCCTTTTCACTTTGTAGTTTGCGGGAGTTTGGGAACCTTCCTTGGCTATACCGTTTCCTACTTCTTCGGGGCCTTTCTCGGGAAAGAGTTTTTAAAGGAGCTCCTTTTAAAGCTAAAGCTCAGCAAGGAAGAGTTTGAAAAGACGAAGAGGTTTATTGAGGAAAAGGGGGAGCTCTCCCTCATTTTTGGAAGGTTTATACCCGTAGTTAGACCCGTGCTCCCTGTCTTTATAGGCTCATTTAGACCATCCCTTTTAAAGTTTTCACTTTTTAACGGTTTGGGAGCTCTCTTGTGGATGCTCTCTTACCTCTTTTTCGGTAGCTTGATGAACACCCTCTTTTCAACTATCATTAAACATAAGCTTCTTGTTATCCCTTTTGCCGTTTTGCTCCTTTTACTCTTTCTTTTCTGGAGAAGACATGGAAAGAATCAGAAAGACCTTTAAAAAGCTGACAGAGAAAGGGGAAAAACCTTTAATAGTTTACGCTACCGCCTGCGACCCAAACTGCAGAGAGTCTCTAGACTACTTTAAGCTCATACTTGAATATGCCGACATGGTAGAAGTTGGAATGCCCTTTTCTGACCCCTTAGCAGACGGCCCTACTATTCAAAGAGCCCACGAAAGGGCACTCTCAAGCGGAGCTAACACCTGTAGAGTTTTAGAGCTAGTTTCCTCTTTAAGGGAAAGCTGTCCAGAAAAGCCTATCATCCTAATGGGCTACTACAACCCCATTTTCGTTTACGGAGAAGACAGGTTTATTAAAGACTCTAAAGAGGTAGGAGCCGACGGCTTCATAGTTCCCGACCTCCCTCCAGAAGAGGGAGAGAGCTTCTCTTTAAAGGCAAAGGAAATGGGGCTTTCACCGGTTTTCCTTGCAGCCCCTACCAGCACCGACGAGCGGTTGGTGAAAATAGGCCAGCTTTCGGGAGAGTTTATCTACTACGTCTCCCTTACGGGAATAACGGGAGAAAGGGAAGAGCTTGCTTATAGGGAGATAGAAAGGGAGGTTTCAAGGGTTAAAGCTATAACAGGAAAGCCTACGGTGGTGGGTTTTGGAATATCAAAGGGAGAGCACATTAGGAAGATGTATAATACTCCAGATGGATTTGTTGTTGGAAGTGCAGTAGTAAGGAGAATAGAGGAGAGAGACAGAGGAGGTCTAAAGGAGCTCCTTTCTTCCCTCAAGGAGGCAACCAAACCCCTTTAACCTGGAGGATTCCATGTTTGGTTTAGGAACTCAAGAGCTTATAATTATCTTAGTTATCGCCCTTTTAATCTTCGGCCCTAAGAAACTCCCTGAACTTGCCCGCTCAACAGGCAAAGCTATAAACGAGTTCAGGAAAGCTTCATCTGGAATACTTGACGAGGAAGAGGAGAAGAAGGAGAAGAAAGAGGAGAAAACCGAAACTGCTTTAAAGCCTGCTGAGTCTGAAACTGAGAAAATAAAAGTTAAGGAAAAGTAAGAGAGGGAGATGTCCCAAAGTCCAAACCACCCTGAGCAAGAGCTCCCAATTACCGAACACATAGAGGAACTCAGGGAGCGCCTGATAAAGTCTGCTTTAGCCGTTTTAATAGGTTTCTTAATAGCTTGGCCCTTTAAGAAAAAACTCCTCCTTCTCCTTGAAAGGCCTCTTCCCAAGAACCTTCAAGGCAAGCTCATATTCCTCTCTCCTCCAGAGGCCTTCTTTACTGCCTTGAAAATCTCCTTCTTTGCAGGAATCCTCATAGCCCTTCCCTTCGTCCTCTACCAGGCCTGGAAGTTCATTGAGCCCGGCCTCTACGAGCACGAAAAGAAATTCATCCTCCCATTCCTTTTCTTCTCGGTTCTCTTTTTCTTCCTGGGGGCTTCTTTCGCTTACTTCGTGATACTCCCCTTTGGTTTAAGGTTCCTCCTTGGCTTTATGGGAGACCTCCTTACCCCCCAGCTCACAATAGGAAGCTACATCTCCTTTGTAATTCAAATGATATTGGCTTTCGGCTTCGTCTTCCTACTCCCTGTCATCGTATGGTTGCTTTCAAAGCTCGGAATAATAAATTACACGGTGTTAGAAAAAAACAGAAAGTACGCCGTTTTGGTTATATTTATAGTTGCAGCCCTTTTAACTCCTCCTGACGCTTTCTCTCAAATAATGATGGCAATTCCCCTTTTGGGACTTTACGAGCTGAGCATATGGGTTTCAAAGTTTGCAGGAAGGAAAAAGGAAGAAGAGGAATAAAAAGTCTAACCTACTTGGAGGGAAAGGTTTATGGCTGAAAATACCATTGAAGCGTTTACGATTGACCAACTCCAGAAAATGAGCATATTTGACTTAAGGAAAATAGCAAAAAGTTTAGGGGTTGAAGTAAAGTCTGCCAAAAAGCAGGAGCTCGTAAAAAAAATCCTTGAAAAGGAAGCAGAAAAGAGGGGAGCTACCTTCAGAGTAGGAGTTCTTGAAGTTCTGCCTGACGGTTTCGGATTCTTGCGCTCTCCTGAAAACAACTACCTACCCAGTTCCGACGACATTTACGTCTCTCCCTCCCAAATTAGGAAGTTTGGACTTAGAACGGGAGACACTGTAGCAGGAGAGGTTAGGCCTCCTAAGGATAACGAAAAATACTACGCCCTTTTAAAGGTTTACGCGATAAACTGGGAACCTCCAGAAACTGCGAAAGAAAGGGCCCAGTTTGACCAACTAACACCACTTCACCCTACCGAGCGTTTCAGGCTTGAGCACGACCCAAGTGAGCTCTCTACGAGAGTAGTTGACCTTATAACTCCGGTAGGTAAAGGACAAAGGGGACTCATAGTTGCACCTCCTAGAGCAGGAAAGACAGTTTTGCTTCAAAAGATTGCAAATGCGATAAAGACAAACGACCCCGATACTTACCTTATTATCCTCTTAATTGACGAAAGGCCAGAAGAAGTTACCGACATGAAGAGGAACACTCTGGCCGACGAGGTAATCTCCTCAACTTTTGACGAGCCTCCCGAAAGGCACGCTCAGGTTGCAGAGATAGTCATTGAAAAGGCAAAAAGGTTAGTAGAACACAAAAAGGACGTAGTTATACTCTTAGACTCCTTAACAAGGCTTGCAAGGGCTTACAACACCTTAACCCCTCCCAGCGGTAAGATACTCTCTGGAGGTATAGACGCTCACGCTTTCCGCCAGCCAAAGAGGTTTTTTGGAGCTGCAAGGAACATTGAAGAGGGAGGGAGCTTAACGATACTCGCTACCGCCTTAGTTGAGACAGGTAGCAGGATGGACGACGTTATATTTGAGGAGTTTAAAGGTACCGGAAACATGGAGATAGTTTTAGACAGACAGCTCGTAGAGAGGAGGATTTTCCCTGCCATAAACATTCACAAGTCCGGAACAAGGAAGGAGGAGCTCCTTCTATCAGAGTGGGAGCTTAACAGGATTTGGATACTTAGGAGACTTTTAACCTCTATGTCTCCAATTGAGGCTATGGAATTCCTACTTGAAAAGTTAAGGAAGTACAAGACCAACGAAGACTTCTTAAAGGCGATGAACGCATGAGGGAGTTAATCTACTACACCTTCCTTGAAAGTGCAGACCTAAAGAGGGCTTTTATTGAGGAAAACAGGGAGCTTATATACGAGACCTTCTTAGAGGTAGCTAAGAGATTAAAAGGGGGTAAAAAACTCCTCCTTTGCGGAAACGGAGGTTCTGCAGCAGACGCTCAACACATAGCCGGAGAACTAGTCGGCAGATTTCAGCTTGAAAGGAGCCCTCTTCCTGCCGTAGCCTTAACTACTGACACTTCAGTATTAACCGCCGTTGCAAATGACTACTCCTTTGAGGAGGTCTTTAAAAGACAAGTTGAGGCACTTGGAGAGAAAGGAGACGTTCTAATAGCCATAAGCACCAGCGGTAATTCTAAAAACGTAGTAAAGGCCGTAGAGAAAGCACGGGAAAAAGGGCTTTTTACCGTCGGCTTCTTAGGTAGGGACGGGGGAGTTTTAAAGTCCTTGTGCCACCGTTCCTTAGTTGTTAAAAGCAACTCTACCCCTAGAATCCAGGAGGTCCACATAACCTTGGGGCACGTTTTATGTGATTTCATAGAGAAGTTTATCTTCTCCCATAACGGCTACTTCCCTCCCTTTCGGGAGGAAGGAAAGTAAAAGTTGATATAAAATCCTTCCTTAAGTTTACTTTCTTTAATTGAAAGAATTTTCGGGGGTTTTAATATGAAAGTGGGAAAGGCTATTAGAATGGAGAGGATAGTAAACAGGGAGACGGGGAACACTGTCATAATTCCCATGGACCACGGCGTATCAATGGGTCCGATTCCCGGGATAATAGACATAAGGGAGTCTATAGACAAAGTTGCAAACGGCGGGGCAAACGCCGTAATAGTCCACAAGGGCCTTGTAAGGCACGGACACAGAAGAAGAGGAAAGGACGTAGGCCTTATAGTCCACCTATCTGCAAGTACTAATCTCTCTCCTAAGCCTAACACTAAGGTCCTCGTTTGCACCGTTGAGGAGGCTATAAAACTCGGGGCAGACGGGGTTTCCGTTCACGTTAACTTGGGTGATTTAAACGAAGACAAGATGCTTGAAGACTTTGGAAAGGTGTCTGAAAAGTGTTTGGAATGGGGAATGCCTTTAATTGCAATGATGTACGCAAGGGGTGAGCACATAGAGAATCCATACTCTCCGGAAGTTGTTGCCCACTGTGCAAGGGTTGCGGCAGAGCTCGGAGCCGACATAGTTAAGGTCGTCTATACAGGAGATGTTGATTCATTTAGGAAGGTTATTCAGGGATGCCCAATACCCGTTGTAATTGCAGGTGGCCCAAAGATGGGTAGCGACATGGAAATCCTTGAGATGGTTGAAGGGGCAATGAAGGCAGGAGGAAGGGGAGTTTCCATAGGCAGAAACGCCTTCCAGCACGAGAACCCAGAGAAGATAGTCAGGGCTATATCTGCAATAGTTCACGAAGGTAAGAGCGCAAAGGAGGCTGCTAAGTACCTTGAGTAGGGGAGGTAGCCTCCTCTTTCTCGTATGAAATGTGCTTCCCGTAAGGCTCAAGCTGGGGGAAGAGGGAAAGGAGTTCCAAGCTGTCTTTAAAGGGCCTTTTTAGGACAATCTCTGTTGCCGTCTTCTTTGACACTCCCGGTAAAAAGGAAAGGAGCTTTAGACTTACGGAGTTTATCTTTACGGGAAGGGGAATCCCTATTACAGACCTCTCCCTGTGGCCTACTACCAGCACGTCAACTTTTTTAAAGAGCTCCAGCCTTTCAGGTATCCTTACAAGTATAGGGTAGCTTCCAATTTGTCTTCCCAATGTGTGCCCTCCATCGTAAGCTTCAAGGAGGACATCCCTTATCACGGTTCCTATTGGGAAGACCTTTTTCATCATCGGGTAGTCAAACTCTTCCCTTACCCATTCCTTGAACCTTTCATACTCCCTTCTGTATTTGGTTTTTGGCCTTTTTAGGAGTTTAGAGATAGGAGTATTTTCAAACACCATAACTTGCCTTATGTTTACCCTCCTTACAAGGAGCCCTTCGTCAAGCACAGACTTTAAAAAGTCAATGTTTTTCTTAAAAGTCTCCTTTGTCTCTCCGGGAAGGCCTACGAGGAAGTTTAAACCAGGTAAGAGCTTGTAAAGTCCGTCCTCTCTCTCTTTAAACGCTCCAACTTTGTTTACTATCCTAACTGCCTTTAGGGCTCCTGAAGGGGATACTTTCAGAGAGTTTTTCTTTATTACCTCTTCATCTGCACTCTCTAGTCCAAAGGGAGCTACGTCCCCTTCGCTATCGTACTGGGCTATACACCTTAAGGCCTCTTCAGACTCTTTAGGGTGAGCTGCAATCGTTCCTGCGTTTACGTTGTCTATGTGGAGGGTTTTTAGTTGTCCCACTCCCCTTATTTCCCTAAACAGTTTACATATAGCCTGCGGGTTTGGAACCGGGAAGTTTGACTCTGTCTTCACCGCTTTATATCCAAGGATGTTAGGCTGCCTTCCTATTCTAAAGTGCCTTACTCCTTCCCTGTATAGAGACTCTACCTCTTTAACAATCTTATCCCCTTCCCTTTCATCTGGAGAGCCGTAGAAGCTCTCAGTGCAAAAAGAGCAGTGGCTTCTCCTTTCACATCCCCTAAAGGTCTCTATTTCACAGATAACGTTGGGGTAGTAGGGATGTTTTTTTACTATGAAAGAGCCTAAAGGTGCAAAGAGGTCTATGTGTTTTGCGCTCCTTTTTTCAGAGAAAGTTCCCTTCGGGAGCTCCCTCCCCTCCACCAAGTACTTCCCTAAGTAGTAGGCTGCAAGCTCAACATCTCCTTGGCACACGAGGTCGTAGCCTTTAAAAAGGAGTCCCTTTGCCTTCTCTCCTCCCCTTAAAACAAAGCCAAACTTTATAGGCCCTCCCACTACTTTGTACGTTGGGAGCTCCCCTATCTCTTCAATCTCTCTTTCTGTTATAGGTTTCCCCCCTAAATACCTTCCCGGAACAGTTATTCCCGTAATTAAGAACAAAACGTCTGAGTCAAAAAGGAGCTCTTTTAGCTCTTGGTTTTTCCTTAATTGGTCAATGGTTATGTACTCTATAGATTCCTCTCCCACTCCCGCTGCAACCAAAGCTCCTGCTACATACCTAACGTAAGTAGATATGTAAGGGGGAACTCCAAAACAGGTGGGCTCGTCAACGTAGCCGTCAAGTATGGTTATTCTCATCACCCCTTCCCAACAGCAAGTTAAAAATTATCGGGGACATTATCCCCGTTAAAGTTGCAACCAATATTAAGACGCTTTCCAAGTGGTGGTCTATTAATTTCATTTTAACTCCAAGCTCTGCAACTACTATTACCAAAGTTAAAGGAGCTCCAAGCAAAACCCCCGCCCCCAGAGACTCCCTTAAGGAAAAACCCTCAAGCATTAAGAAAACAGAAGGGAGAACTTTTGACACCAAACTTCCCACCGTCAGGGCTCCAACAAGGTAAAGAGTTTCTCTGCCAAGGTGAGGCATCACAAAGTTTATCCCTACATAGATAAAGAATATGGGAACCAGAAAGCCAAAACTTATACCAGAGAGTTTCTCCTCTATGTTCTCTGTCTCCTCAAACACCGTTGAAAATATAACTCCGGCTATAAAAGCGCCGATTATGGGCTCAATGTCTATTAAAGAAGCAGCTACAGAAAGGGTAAACATTACCGCCAAACTTATCCTGACTCCTATCTCGGCAGGGTTCTTCTCAAAGAAGAACTTAAACCTATCCGGATACCACCAAACTATGCTCTTTAAGAGAATTAAAACGAGCCTTGCAGAAAGGAGGAAAAGTGCCAGCTTGCCTAAACCTATCCAGAAAGACAGGCTAAAGCCGTACCTATAGTAAAGGGAAAGGAAGGTTAGTATGACGATACTTAAGACCTCCCCGACTATCCCCAAAAAGAAGACCTTCTTGCCAAATTCGCTCTGAAGTAGTCCCTTCTCCCTTAATACTGAAACCACAATTCCTACCGAGATAACCCCCATTGCTACAGTCGTCAACAAGTTAAGGGAAAGCTCTTTTCCTATTAAGTAGGCTATTAAGAAAACGAGAGAAGGAATCAAAGTAAATACGAGCCTAGACTTAAGGGGCTGGCTGTGAACCTCCTTTACCTTTACTTCAAGGCCTGCTATGAACATTAATAGGAAAAAGCCAAATAGAGATAAGAAGTTTAACCAAGGGGAAGGTTCTACTAAGTTAAGGAAAGACTTCCCTATCACTATGCCGTATAAGATTTCCCCCACAGCCACCGGTATTTTAAACGTTCTGCTTAAAAAGGGAACAAAGAGGATTCCTATTGCTATTAGCAGAATTGATATAAATGAGTCGTTCATTATTCACCTACACATATTAAGATTGATGAACACTTTGACCTGTGAACCATGAAGTAGGGAGGATAAGGGGAAAACCAGTTAACCTTCCTTCCCTTCCTTGCCCCTATAACTGTAAGGTCGTAGTTCTTACTCTCCCTGGAAAACTCCCTTACGGGATTTCCCACCCTCCTTACAAACTCAATTGGAACTTTATACATGTGGGAAATCTTCGTTATCTTCTCCCTTAGAGAATTAACCTTAGGGTCCCTCTGTGAAGGAGAAACGAACAAAGCACTTAGTTTCGCAGATGTCATTAAAGAGAGCTCTATCCCTACCTCAAGGGCCCTTAAACTGCTAAAGGAGCCTGAAACTGGAACCAATATCTTTTCTATCGGCGTCGTTCCCCTTGCTACCATTACTGGAGATAAGGTCTCCTCAGCAACTATTATTGGAAAAGTCTTTATTCCCAAGTAAAGGGGGAACTCCTTATACTTATTCGGCATAACTATTAAGCCGAAATTTTCCTCCTTTAACAGGTCAAAAAGCTCCCTTTCACAACCCGTTAACTTTTTAAGCTTAACCTTCTCTCTTCCAGTCTGGTTAAACAACTCAACCTCTTCTTTAATCTCTCCTTGACAGTAGTATATAGAGAGTTTTTGAATCTTCGTATTTTCGTAGAAAAACCTCCCGTCTTTTAAAACTTTTGGGTCTCTTGTAGGGAGGAAGATTACCTCTTCCACTCCAAACTGCAGCGGAAACTGAGGCTCACCTGACTTAATTAAACCTGCTATATACCTTAATATTTTCGGGTCTCCTACTATTAAAACCCTGTCTCCGGGCCTTACTACGGTTTTTGGCTTTGGGATTATGAGTTTGTCCCCCCTAAATATCGCTACTATCCTCCACCTTCTTGAGGAGAACTTACCTACAGGGTAGCCTGCTATTATTGAAGTTGGCATTACTCTTACTTCAATTACCTCACCTTGCCCCAACCCTATGTTCGTAGGTATTACTACTCCAGACTCTATCTCCCTTTCAAGCTGGGATGCAGTTGCAACGGCTTTATTTACAAAGTTTATACCTTCCCTTTCATAGAGTTTGTCGCTTTCTGTGCTGTTAGAGACTGCGTAAACGGTCGGAACGTCAAACTCCTTTGCTAAGCGGCAGGCCTCAAAGTTGGCCTCGTCGTCCCCAGTAGAAGCCACAAACACCGTAGCCTCTTCTATTCCTGCCCTTTTAAGCATTAACTTACTTGTTCCGTCCCCCTGAAGGAGGACAACCTTGTTCATAGAGTCAGAGTCAAGGAGCTCAACGAGTTTCTTTAGCTTTCCTTCGTCTTGGTCAATAACTACTATGTTCCAGTCTTTCTGGAGCCTCTTTATGAGCTCCCTCCCTACCTCACCGGCACCAACGAGAATTAATTTCATAAGGAAAACCTCTCCGTTTACTCAAAGGGGAAATATAGGCATGAGCCGTTTTTAATCAAATGTAGTGATAATGATTACTATTAAGACAAGGATAGAGATTGACACAGTTTCACTTTAGATATAAGATTAATGTTAAAAGGAAGTGGAGGTTAAGGTGGAGCCGATTTTAACGGTAAACGACGTAAAGCTTGAGATAGAAGGAAAGCCGATTTTAAAGGGCGTTAACTTAGTAGTTAACAAAGGGGAAATTCACGCAGTTTTAGGTCCCAACGGTGCTGGGAAGTCAACCCTCGCTTCACTAGTAATGGGAATTAACGGTCTAAAGGAGCCTACCGGCGGAGAAATTGTCTTTAAAGGAAACCTCCTTAACGGTCTTGGAATAGACGAAAGGGCCAATTTAGGAATAACTCTTGCTTGGCAAGACCCTGCAAGGTTTGAGGGCATAACCGTTGAGGAGTACTTAAAGCTCTCTGGCAGAAAGAACCCTGAGCTTGACACTCTTGAGTGCTTAGAGCTGGTAGGTTTAGACTGCACCTACTTAAACAGGTTCGTTGACGAGACCCTCTCAGGTGGAGAGAGGAAGAGGGTAGAACTTGCTTCTGTCCTCGCAATGAGGCCCGAGCTTGCGATTCTTGACGAGCCTGACTCCGGAATTGACTTTGTCTCTATGGAAGACATTGCAAACATGATAAAGGTCATGAGAGACAGGGGAACCACCGTTTTAATGATTACCCACAGGGAAGAGATTGCCGAAATAGCCGACAGGGCAACTTTAATGTGCGACGGCAAAGTAGTTCAAACGGGAAGCCCCAAGGAAGTTGGCCAGAAGTTTAAGACCATGTGCGTTAAGTGTGAAGTTAGAAACCCTGAGCTTGTAGGAGGTAAAGGTGAAAACTAAAGGAGCTCTTGATAGTATAGGAAAAAAGTTTGTTCAGATAGGACTTCCAAAAGAGCTGTTTGTTAAAAACAAGTTTAATCTGCTTGTTGACAGGAACAAGGTAGTCGTAAGGTATCCTGCTCCTGGGGTCCGCTCTGAGGTTATAGAGACCCCAACCGGCGTAAAGACCAAGGTTTACATTGAGCCTGGGACGAAACTTGAAGAACCCGTTGTCCTGTGTTTTGGGGCTGCAGAAACTACCGAAGTTCAGACTACAGAAGGGGAAATAGTAGTCGGAGAAGGGGCAGACGTTAAGTTCCAGGTTTACGGCGCTATGGCAGAGGGAATAAAGCTAAAGCACAAGAACAAGCTTAAAGTAAGGGTTGAGAAGAACGCAAAGTTTGAGTTCCTTGACCTTCACTACAACGGTGAAGAGACCTTCGTTGAGCTTGAGACGGAGACAGACGCCTACATAGGAGAAAACGCTTACTTCCGCTCCGTTTTTAAGCAGACAAGGGGAAGGGCAGGAAAGGTTAAGATAGTTTTAAAAGCTCAAGTTGACAGGAAAGGAGTTGCAGTTTTTGAAACCAAGATGATTGGCAAGAGGGACGACGAGATTTATGTTGAGGACGTTATTCACCTTAACGGAGAGGAGTCAAGGGGTATTTCTAAAAGCCGTATAATCGCCGTTGACCAGACTAAGGCAACTTTCGTAGGCGAAACTTACGGGAACGCTCCAAGGTGTAGGGGACACATAGACTGTTCAGAGGTTATAAGGGGTAAAGATGTAGTGGTTAAGGCCGTTCCTGTTGTCGTCGTTAACGACGAGACCGCTAAGGTAACCCACGAGGCGGCAATTGGAAGCATAGATAAGAAACAGCTTGAGACTTTAATGGCAAGAGGCCTTTCTGAAGACGAGGCAGTTGACGTGATAGTTCAAGGAATGTTAAGGTAGGAGAAAACAACTTTAAATAAGGAGGAGGAAAGATGAAAGTTCACGGACCAGAGCCAGAAGGCAAGAGGAAGCACACTCCAGTTATAGAGGCTCCTTCTAAAGTAAAGAAAGGAGAGTGGTTTGAAGTTAAGGTCGTAGTCGGGAAGGACATTCCCCACCCAAACACTAAAGAGCACTGGATTTCACACATCTCCCTCTGGGCCGGAGACTTTTTAGCTGGAAGGGCAGACCTTGAGCCCGAAAGGGCTGCTTCTGAAGTAGTCTTCAAGATTAAACTTGAGCAGACTACCACTTTAACAGCTCACGCTTATTGCAACCTCCACGGCCTTTGGCACAGCGAAGACGTAGTTGTTGAAGTTGAAGAGTAGTTCTCGGGGCGGTTAACGCCCCTTACTTAACTTCCCACCTAGTTAGCTTTAGTAGCTCCTTTAACTTCTCTATCCCTATCGGCTCCTCTTTAAACTCTGGGACTTTTATTACGATTTTGTTCTTTGCCTTTAAGCTCTCTATTCCGTTTTTTACTCTGTTAAACACCAGGAACTTTACCGGAGCTCCAGCCTCTTCAAGCTCCCTTACAGTTCTCACTCCAATTTCTCTTGGAAGGAGACCTTCGTTAAAAACTACTCCAAAGGCCGTTTCCTTACCGGTAAAGAGCTCTTTTAGCGTCTCATACTCTTTTAGCCTTTTAGTTAACACTTTTAAAATCGGGTCTTCTCGGAAGATTTCCTTAAGTTTTCTCTTTTCCTTCAGGTTGCTTAAGAACTCATACTTTAAGGCTTCTTCCCTTACTGATATTAGCCCTTTCCACCACTTAACTATTGAATTGGGAGATGCAACGAGCCTTACCGTGTAGCCTGAAGGCGCAGTGTCAAAGACTATCTTGTCAAAACCTCTTCCTTCAACGGCAATCCTGTATATTGCGTCTGCAGTTGCAAGTTCAAGAGCTCCCGGAGAGCTATGGGCCAACTTTAACTCCTCCTCCACTTCTCCCAAAAAGGCAGGACTTACAATCTGGCGGGCTTCCTTTTCTACCTTTTTAAGGTATTTTTCCATCTCTTTTTCAGGATTTACTTCAAGTGCAAACAGCTTTTCCTCTACTTTTTTAGGGAGCTCCCCCAGCTTGGCCTTAAGGGCTATCCCCAAAGAGTGGGCCGGGTCAAGTGAGACAAGGAGGGTCTTTTCTCCTCTTTGGGAAAAGTAAAGGGCCATTAAGATTGAGGAGGTAGTCTTGCCTACCCCTCCTTTCCCTGATAGGAAAAAGTACTTAAACCCGTTAAGGTTCACCTATCTCCCCCGTTAACCTTGAGATTAAGCTTTTCCTGTCAAGGATTCTCCTTTCTAAACCTTTAAGGTTTTCAGAAAGGTAAGGCAAGAGCTCTACACAGTGGTAGAAAAAGGGATTGGGTACCCCTAGCTTATGACTAAGTATTAAGAGCAAAAGTCTATCATTGAGCTCTTTAGACTTTGCCTCTATCTTTTCCGTTGACTGGTCTAAGAGAGCTCCCTTAAGGAAGAGCTTTAAAGCCTTAAGCATTAACCTTTTCCTCCTTCCACTTTTTAAACTCAGGGGAGTTTTTAAACCTCCTGTGGAACCAGAACCACTGCTCGGGGTGTTTCCTTACTGCTTTTTCTATTGCACTTGTGTAAAGTTGGGTAAGCTCTTGAGGGGTTTTCCCTTGAGGGTATATTGGCTCGTAAATCTCTATCTTGTACTTCTCTCCTTCCAGAAAGCAAAATGCAGGAATTACAGGCTTTCCTGTTTTAAGGGAAAGGAGAGCAAGGCCCTTGTTGGTGTAGGCCTTTCTTCCTAAAAAGGTGGTTAAGTACCCCTCCTTTACTTTAGGTCTTTGGTCTAAGAGGATTCCTACAAAGTTCCCTCTCTTTAGCTCCCTCAGTATCTCAAGCCCTCTACCTGTAGGTATTACCCTTATTCCCCAGCTCTCCCTTATTGAATTTATCAGCCTGTTTACTCTTTTATTTTTCAGGGGCTTTGCAACTACTGCCAGTTTCCCTCCAGAGAGTCTAGAAAAGAGAGCTCCCATAAGCTCCCAGTTTCCTATGTGAGCAGTAAGGAGAAAGCCTCCCTCCTTTGGAAGTTTAGAAATCTGAGGAGTGTAAAAGAGGGAAGAAAGGTAAGAGTAAGTGTAGGTAGGAAGCTTAAAAAAGTCTAAACTAAAGGCCAAGAAGTTTTTAAAAGCCTCTTTTCCTATTTCTCGGCTGAAGCCCGTAAACTCTAAGTTCTCTTCGCTTACCCTCTTTACTCTCGGGTAGTTGTAAAAGAGGGAGCCTAAAAGCCTGCCTAGCGCCATTGCCCTTTCCCTTTTAAGGCGCCAAATTCCTTTCAGGCTAAGGTTTAAAGCCAGATATTCCAGAAGGTGCAAGCTCTCCTTCAACTTCTTCCTCTTGAGCTTTAACCGTTCCCTTTATGTTTCCAAGGATGAACTCTTTTAGACCGAAGGCTTCAAGCTTTAAAACGGGAGCTCTCACTCCCTTTAGCTTTCCTTTTAGCTTTATTAAGTCTTTCTCAGTGGTTATAGGGTTCTTTAAGGTTTTTAAGAAGTCAAGGTCTTTTTGGGTGTATTTGTGGTGGTCTTCATATACTATGTAATTTCTAACCTTATAGCCTAAACCTATCACCATCTTTAAAAACTGTTGAGGGTTTCCTATTCCGCAAAACAGGTCAACTTCCCTCTCTTTAGGAGGAGATGTCTTTTCAAAGTTTTCGTTTACCCAGAACTTAAACTGTTGAGAGGCTCTAAATATGGGCTTTTGGAAGGTTCTAAGGTAGAGCTCTAAGCTCTCAAGCCTTTTCTCAGAAACCAAATTTGCCCTGGTTATAACAAAGGCGTCTGCCCTTTCAAGGTTGTTTAGATGTTCCCTTAAAAGGCCCAAAGGTAGGCAGTGGCCGTCTCCAAAGGGGTTAAAGGGGTCTATTGCCACTAAGTTAACGGTGGGAACTACTTTCCTATACTGGAAGCCGTCGTCAAGTATAACTGCGTTTGCTCCCCTTTCAAAGGCAAACTCTATTCCCTTTACCTTCTCCTTTGAAACTACGGTTTTATAACCTTTTATAGCGTAAACAGAAGCCTCGTCTCCGAACCTTTCCTCTTCACCGGTTGCAAACTCTGGGCCTTTCTCTTTCCCTTTGTATCCCCTTGAAACTATCGTCGGGGAAAATCCGGCTTCCTCTAAGTAGAGATAGACAGTTTCAACAAGCGGGGTTTTCCCGCTTCCTCCTGCGGTTATGTTTCCTACCGATATTACGGGAAGTTTAAACTCCCTACTGGGAAGGAATCCTTTATCGTAAAGGTAGTTTCTTAGAGAGCTCCCAAGACAGTAAACCTTTGACAGAAAGTAAAGGGGAGGGTAAAGGAACTTATAAGCTCCCTCTTTTCTTAAAGTCTTAACTCTAATTTCGTTTAGTTTCACCTTCTAGCACCTCTTCTACTATCCTCTCGGCTACCCCTCTTTCCTTCAGCCACAGGGAGTAAGACTTACTTGAGAGCTCTTTAGAAAGCTCATCCCTTTTAAGTAGATTGTAGGCAAAACTGAAAAGTTCTTCTCTCTTTAAAATTGGAACTTTAAGGGAGCGTGCAATGTGGAAGAACTCCTCTCCGTACTCCCCTATAACGGTAGGCCTTTTAAGGGCAACAGGTTCAACCAAGTTGTGTCCTCCAACCCCTTTAACGAAGCTTCCTCCAACTATGCAAAGGTCCCCGTAAGAATAAAGGCCTGAGAGCTCCCCTACCGTGTCCACTATGTAGAATTCTGCCTCTCTTGGAACCCTTTTCGTCTGGCTCCTTCTAACTGCTTTTGGTAAGTTTACCTCTCTCCCCGTGTGCCTAGGAGCTACTATGGTTAAAAGGTCGTTAAACTCTCCTTTTAGGGCACTGTGGAGCTTAAGGGCAAGCTCTTCTTCCCCCGGGTGAGTGCTTCCCCATATTATTACTTTTCGCTTCCCCTCTACCTCTAAAGGAGGGAGCTCTTTAGGCGGAGTGTAGTCAACTTTAAGGTCTCCCACCACTTTTACCTTTTTAAATCCTAGTTCAACTGCCCTTTCTCCGTCTTCTTGACTTCTTGCAAGGAAAAAGGCCTCCTCTACAAAAGGCTTTAACAGTTTCTTTAGCTTAACTGCCCTTGAATAAGTCCTCTTCCCGATTTTTCCGCTTACAAAGTAGGTAGGAATTTTAAGCTCCCTTGCACTTTTTAGTAAGGAGGGCCAGATTTCCGTCTCGTATATTAAGAGCTTTTCCGGCCTTGCCTTTTTTAGAAAGGCTTTTGTTATAGGGTATAGGTCAAGGGGAAGGAGCCTTTTAGGGACTTCAGGGAAGAGCTCCTTAGCCCTCTTTAATCCGTAATCTGTAAAGGTAGTTAAAGCTAAGTTTCCCTTTAACTTTTCTACGAGAGGCTTTACGGTATTTACTTCCCCTACGCTTGAAGCGTGAAGGAGTAATTTACCTTGAGCTCCTTTAAAGTCTGTTTGAAACCTCGTCCTTAAGCTTAACTTCCCCCTCTTTTTTGCCTTTAGTTTTAGCAGGGGAAAGAGGGGAAGAGATAGGAGAAGGAAGAAGTTGTAAAGCCAGAACATTACTTAAGCCCTAAAAGTTTGTGAACCTGAGGTATTATCCTTACTTTAAAGGAGTTTATAAAGTCTCTATCCTTTAACACCATTTCTACCACTTTCTTAGCGGTTTCCCTATAAGGTTTACCTGGAACTTCAAGTGGCTGAAGGACTACAGGTTCAGGAACAGCTTCCCTGTTTTCCTTTAGAAAAGCCTTTATCTCCCTAAAGTCTTCCTCTGAGTAAAGGGTAAACTTTAGCTCTAATTGGTCGTAGAAGCTTAGGAACTTTAAGAGCTCCCCCTTAGGGAACTTAACTCCCATAGTGGGAGGTTTCGGAGATAAGACTAAGTAGAGCTTCTCCTTTGGGAGCTCCCTAAAAAAGTGCCCGCAGGTTTCAAGGGTAATTCCTTCAACCTCCTCCAGCTCTGCCAGCTTCTTAAGAACTTGGGGTAGGTCTTCCTCCTCTAAAGGCTCCCCTCCGGTTATAACCACCCTCTTTACTCTGCTTGAAAGCACTATTTCCCTTACTTCCTCGGGGGTCAGCTCTTTTCCTGAGTTCCACGAGTACTTAGTGTCGCAGAACCTGCACCCTACCGAGCACCTTCCGCTTCTAACAAACAAAGAGGGAGCTCCCACCGTAAGTCCCTCTCCCTGAATTGACAAGAAGTGTTCACACACTTTCATCTTTAGTAGTCAATCCCCTTCCTTGCAGGTATTCCTCTGTAAAAGGGGTGCTTTAAGAGTTGAAAGTAGGTAGCGTAGTCTGAGAGCTCTATTAACTCCTTCTTTGCGTGCCTTCCAGTTAACACTAGCTCAAGGCTTAAAGGCTTTTTCTTTACGAAGTCTATTACCTCTTCAAGGGGAATCAGCCCCAGGTGAACCGCAACGTTAATCTCGTCTAAAACTAACAGGTCAACCTCTTTTGCCTTTTCCCTTGCCAGCAAGAGGCCCCTTTTAGCCCTTTCTCTATCCTCTTCCGTTGGGTGGAAGTCGTAGTCTGGCCTTCCTGTTTGGTAGAACTCAAAGTTTGGGAGCTCCCCTATAGAAAAGAGCTCCCCAGTCTCCTTTCCCTTTATAAACTGAATGAAACAGCACTTTAGACCCCAGCCTAAAGCCCTCAAGCACAGGCCTAAAGCTGCAGTGGTCTTCCCTTTGCCGCTTCCCGTGTAAAGGTGAACCAGTCCCCTTTTTAGCTCCATCTCTTTGCAATCTCCAGTGCCTTTTCCTTTGCCTTTCTGTCTATCTCTATTACCTCTTCAATCTCCTTAGGCTCTTTAAAGTCTGAAAGGTTTAAAGTCTCTTCTATTAGCTTTGGTATGTCTGTAAACTTAATTTGTCCCTTTAAAAAGAGCTCAACTGCAACTTCATCTGCCCCGTTAAGGACTGTCGGGTAGTAAGAGCCCTCTTTTAAAGCCTTGTAAGCTAACTTCAAACAGGGGAACTTTTCAAGGTCTGGCTCGTAGAACTCAAGTTTTAAACCAAAGAGACTTAAAGAGAGGTTTTCTTCCCTTGCGGTAAGGGGAAGTCTCTTAGGGTATGAAAGGGCATAGGCAATAGGGATTTTCATGTCTGCAACTCCCATTTGGGAGATTAAAGAGCCGTCCTGAAACTCTACCAAGGAGTGGACTATGCTTTGGGGGTGAATTACCACCTCTATTTTCTCTGGAGGGACTTCAAAGAGCCAGTAAGCCTCTATTACTTCAAGTCCTTTGTTCATTAAGGTGGCAGAGTCAACTGTAATTTTCTTTCCCATTTTCCAGTTGGGGTGCTTTAGGGCCTCTTCAGGTTTAACTTCCTCAAGGTTTTCCCTGTTCCAGAAAGGCCCTCCTGAAGCAGTTAATATTATTCTCTTAACTTCCTCCCTCTCTCCTCCCTTTAGAGCCTGAAATATTGCCGAGTGTTCACTGTCAACGGGGATAATCTCCCTTGCAGTCTCCTTTATGAACTTCCCTGCACAGACTAAGGCCTCCTTGTTTGCAAGGGCAAGCCTCTCTGCCTTCTTTGAAGCCCAGTAGGTAGGAAGTATCCCGCTTGAACCGGAAATTGCGGCAAGACAGAGGTCAAAGTCAAGCTCTTTTATGAGGTTCTCTATCCCCTCTAGGCCTACATAAGTTTTAAAGGGGAGCTCCTTTGGAAACTCTCCTTCAAAGAGGGCAACTGCTTCAGGTTTAAACTTTACCGCCTGTTTAAGGAGCTCCTCCTTATTCCTCCCTGCAACTAGCCCTACTACTTTAAACTCCTCTTTAAAGAGCTCTATTACTCTAAGGGCGTTTTTCCCTATTGAACCTGTAGAGCCGAGTATTAAAACTCTCCTCATAGCCTCGCTAAGAGCTCCTTTAAGCTCTCTATTTTCTCCTGCTTTCCCGTTGAGAGCTCCTTAAGGGAGAAGAAGCCGTTTTGGAGCTCCTCTTCCCCTATTATAAGGGCAAACCTGTAAAGGAGCCTGTCTGCCGCCTTCATCTGCGCCTTAAAGCTTCCCTGTCTGTGGTCAATCTCGCTCTTTAGACCCTTTTCCCTTAAGAGGTTAACTACTTCCATCCCCTTCCTGTAAGCTTCCTCTCCCCTCGTTATAACGAATACTCCCTCCCTCTCCTCTCTCTCTTCTTCAACCAAAAGCATTACCCTGTCTATTCCCATTGCAAAGCCCAGTGCCGGGGTTTTAGGACCTCCCAGCTCCTCAACAAGGTAATCGTACCTCCCTCCCGCCAAAACGGTGCTCTGGGCTCCCAGCTTATCACTTTTAAACTCAAAAACCGTCTTCGTGTAGTAGTCTAACCCCCTAACTAAAAGGGGGTTCTCTTTAAACTCAACTTTTAGCAGTTTCAGATATTCTTTTAGCTTCTCGTAGTGCTCCCTGCACTCTCGGCAAAGGTAGTCTGTGATTTTGGGAGCTCCCTTTACGACCTCTCTACAGCCTTCAACCTTACAGTCAAGAACCCTTAAAGGGTTCCTTGAGAACCTCTCTTTACAGTCTTTACAAAGGAGCTCCAGTTTCTTTTCTAAATAAACCAAAAGAGCTTTCCTGTACTCTGGCCTACACTCTTTACAGCCTATAGAGTTAACTTCCAATGTAGCTTCAACTTTAAGCCTCCTTAAAACATCTTGGGCAAGCTTTATCACCTCTGCGTCTATTCCCGGAGAGGAGAGGCCAAACACCTCAGCTCCGGCCTGAAAGAATTGCCTTTTCCTACCTGCTTGGGGTCTTTCAAACCTAAACATTGGGCCTACATAAAACCACTTGGTAAAGGGCTCCCTTGCGTAAACTCCCCTTTCAACGTAAGCCCTAACTGCACTTGCCGTCCCTTCAGGCCTTAAAGCTATTACCCTTCCTCCCCTGTCCTCAAAAACATACATCTCCTTCTGGACTATGTCCGTAGCTTCCCCCACGCTCCTTGTAAAAAGGCGCGCCTCTTCAAATATTGGCAGGATAACCTCCTTAAAACCCCCTCTCTCTACGACCTCTTTAAAAGTTGAAACAACCTTCTCAAACTTTAAACTCTCAGGAGGTATCAGGTCCTCAACTCCCCTAACTGCCTTGTATTCCATAGTTTTCAATCACCTCCACGCCTAAAGTTCCGCAGAACCTGTCCCCAGCATCTCCCAAACCAGGGACTATAAAGCCTTTGTCGTTAAGCCCTTCGTCAACGGACGCCGTTATCAAAGTTGCCTCTTTAAACCTCTCAAGTCTCCTTAAGGCTTCGGGAGCAGAAACTACAGAAACAAAAGTAATGTCCTTCTCTTTAACTCCTAAGGAAGTAAGCCTTCTTACCGCGTACTCGGCAGTTCCTCCGGTGGCCACCATTGGGTCTAAGAGAACATAGAGAGCTCCCCTTAAAAGGGGAAACTTCTCGTAGTAGGGAACAGGCTCTAAACTCTCCTCGTCCCTGTAAACTCCAATAAAACCAACCCTACTTTCAGGGTAAACTTCAAGTGCAGGGAGCAAAAGGGAAAGGCCCGCCCTTAAAATAGGAATGAAGACTACCTCTTGGAAAATCTCCCTAACTTCAGCCTGAGAAATCGGAGTCTTTACCCTTGAAGTCCTCGTTTTTACCCCTTTTAAGGCCTCCGAGATAAGAAGGAGCCCCAGCTTCCTTAACGCCTCCTTAAACTGGGAAGTTCTGCTCTTTTCGTCCCTTAAAGTTTTAAGGAGCTCCTCCTTTAAGCTCCCCTCTATGAGCTTAACCTTCACTCCATTAACCTCTTTGCAATAGCAGTAATAGGCAGGTTGCCGTAATCGCCAGTTAAGGTATCAAGCACTTGCTTTGCCTCTTGCTTTCTTCCTTCTTTGAGATTTAACAGTAGCTTGTAGTAAAGGTACTCTGGATGAGTCCACTCTTGCCTCTTTAAGGCATACTCTAAAGATTTTCCCTTATCAAGGTCTTTTGCGTCAAGGGAAGTCTTAGAAGGGGGAGAGAACAAATAACTTCCTGAGCCTGCAAGCTCTCTAAGGTATTCCCTTTTCCCCTCCAACTTGCCCAACAAGAAAAGTGCAACTTTGCCAGAAGGGGCTTTGGGATATTTCCTTGCTGCTTCTTCAAAATACTTTAGTGCCTTCTCCTTTTTCCCCTCTCTTAAGTAGAAAAGCCCTTTATCAACCACCTGAGCAGCTTTTAATTCGGTTCTCTCCTTATAAAGAGTGAAACCGCCGTAAGAACCGCCGATAATCAGTAGGAAGAGTAAAACCATTAGGAGTTTGCCTTTATGCTTAGAGATAAAAGAAACAAGCTTAGAAATGTCCGAAGCAAGCTGCTCTGCCTGGGGAGTGTCTATCTTCTTAGGTATGTGAATTGTCCCTTCTTCTCTTTTTTTACTTTGATAGCTCCTGTAAGGGGGTTTTTTCAACTTATACCTCCTTTAAAGCTTAGAAGTTTGCACGGAGCTTAAAGGTATGAAGGTTGAGAAGAATTCAATTATACCCGTTTTGGGAGTCGTAGGAACTTTTGCCTTACTATTTACAATCATCCTATCCTTTTATTCCTTTTATAAGGAAGAACTTAATGAGGCAATCTATACTTCCGTCCTTACTGAAACTAAAAAGAGGTTAGAAACGAAAGTGTCCTCTTTCTTTAGCTTGATAAAGAAGGAAAGCAAAGAAATAAACGAAAGTTTAAGGGAAACCCTAAAAGAGAACGTAGATAACGCTTACTTAATGTCTTACTCAATCTACTCTTACTGTAAAAAAAGGGGATGTCCCGATTCAGCAATAAAGTTCATCATAAAAAACAGCTTAAAAAACTATAGGTTTTGGCACAAAAAGGGCTACATCTTTATAGACGAGCTAAAGGGTAAAGTCATCCTCAATCCCCTCTTTCCGGAAATTGAAGGAAAGAACATGTGGAACTGGGAGGACCTTACGGGGACTTTTGTTTACAGGAAACTCGCAGAAATAGCCCTTTACTCACCGAATAATGAGGGCTTTATCAATTACTACTGGTATAAACCTAAAGCTAAGGTAGAAACTGAGACATTTGCCTATGTCAAGCTCTTTAAACCTTACGGCTGGATTATAGGAGGAACCGTTTACGCTTATCAAGTTGAAAAAGAGCTCAAAAACCATGTTCTTTCAATTGGGAAAGCCCTTCACTCCTTTGTTATAAGTTATAAAGAGCGAAGGAGATTCCCTTTTCTAAAGGGTTTAACTTTAGAGCAGTTGAAAAAGGGAGCCTTTCTAACTTACAAGGAAAACTTTTACTTTATTTCATACTATCCTAAGTGGAAGTGGATAATAGGAGCTTACGTTCCAAACTCTGAGCTCCTGCACCAGGTATATTACCTTCGTCAACAGTTCCTCATTAACGCAAACAGAACGCTTTTCTTTTCCATACTTTCTGTCTTAGCGATAGTTGTATTGGCTTCAGCTTCCCTATTTAAATACAACTCAAAGTTGAACGAGATAATTGAAAAGCTTAAAAAGAGCAGGAAGGAACTCCTTAAACTCACAAGGAGTTTAAGGTTAACTGCTTACAGGGACGACGTTAGCGGTCTTTCCAACAGGAAAAAGTTAATAGAGGACCTTTCAAAAATTGATGTTTCGCGGAACATTCACTTTGCCCTCATTAACATCCGCAACTTTAAAGACCTCAACGAGCTCTTTGGCTTTGAAGAAGGGGATAGGGTTTTAAGGGAGTTTGGAATGGAGTTAAGACGACAAGTTAAAGAAAAGTGTAAGGAATGTTTAGTTTACAGAATTAGGGGTGATAAGTTTGGACTTTTAGCCTGTAATTTTAACGACGCCCAATTTATAGACCTTGTCAGAAAGATTATAAGAAAGCTTGAGGTTAAAGAATTTGAGGTAGGAGGAATAAAGGTTAGACTGGACGTGGTTGCCGGTATTTCAAAGAGCAGGGATAACCTTTTGGTTGAGTCTGAAATTGCAGAAGAGAAGGCAAAGGAAAAGGGAGTTAGCCTGTTTGTTTTTGACAGAGATTTAGAGCATAAATACCTTGAGCTTGAGAATAACTTTAAAGTTTTCAACTACCTTAAAAGAGCTCTTAAAGAAAACAAGGTGATACCTTACTATCAACCGATTCAGAAGATAAGTACCGAGGAGATAGTAAAGTATGAAGTTCTAATGAGGATAGAAACTCCAGAAGGTATCTTAAATCCCGGTCAATTCCTTGACATTGCAAAGAAAGTAGGAATTTACAAGAAACTTTCAAAGAAGTTAATCCAAACGGCTTTTAAAACGGCAAAGGAAAAGGACATCAACATATCGGTAAACCTCTCTTCTGAGGACATTTCTGATAAAAACATGGTCAACTGGATAGTTGCAGCTTTAAAAAGATATGGAGTTGCAGATAAGGTCTGTTTTGAGGTTGTTGAAACGGAGGCTTTTGGAGAGCTCAAGTTCTTAGAAAACTTCTACCACAGGGTAAAAGAACTGGGAGCGCAGCTCTCAATTGACGACTTTGGAAGCGGCTACTCTAACTACCACTACTTGGCAACTATTAAACCAGACTTTGTAAAGATTGACGGTAGCTTAATTTCAAAGCTCCTTGAAAGCAAAGAGATTGAAAAAATGGTAAGGTATATAGTTATGTTCTGTAAGGACATAGGAATAAAAACTGTAGGAGAGTTCGTTTCAAGCAAGGAGCTTTATGAGAAGTTAAAGGAACTTGGAATAGACTACGCCCAGGGCTTCTACATAGGTAAACCAGAACCCAAAATAAGAGTTTAGGAGTTTAAAAGGACTTCAAAGGTTAACTTGCTACACCTTTTTAAGGCTTGAAGGTTATAGCCTCCCTCTAAGGTAAAGAGGATAGGAATTTTAAGTCCTCTTGCTCCCTTAACTATCTCCTCTACTATTTCCTTAACTCCCTCATCTGACGCTTCAAGCCCCGTTAATGGGTCGTCCCTGTGGAGGTCGTATCCGGCTGAGACTAAGAGTATCTCAGGTGAAAACTCCCTAAGCTTTTCCTGAAACAGGCGTGAGTAAACCTCTTTAAACTCCCTATCGGAGCTCCCCTCCTTTAAGGGCACGTTAAAAACGTGGCTGTTATTCTCCCTTGTAGAGCCTGTTCCCGGGTAGAAAGGGTACTGGTGGGTTGAGAAGTAGAACACCTTTTCGTTGTCGTAAAAGGCCTTTTGCGTTCCGTTCCCGTGATGGGCGTCAAAGTCAACTATGAATACCCTTTCAACTCCCATAGAGAGAGCCTTTACGGCAGCCACCGCAACATTGTTAAATATGCAAAACCCCATTGCCCTGTCTCTCTCTGCGTGGTGTCCCGGAGGCCTCACGGCACAGAAGATAGCTTCGTATTCCCCTTTTAGAAGGAGCTCCACCCCCCTTTCGTTTGCCCCTGAGGCTAAAGTGGCAGCGTCAAAGGTGTACTGGTTGTAGTAAGTGTCAGGGTCAAAAAAGCCGGGGGCTCCCTCCCGGCAGGACATTAAAACTTCCTGAATGTAGTTTTCACTGTGAACTGCCCTTAAAAGCTCGTATGAAACAGGAGAAGGTTTTAAAAGCGGAATTCCAAGTTCAAAAACCGGCTCCATAAAGTACTTTAACCTTAAGGCGTTCTCAGGGTGGGTGGGTAAGTCGTGTTTTAAAAAGAGTTCACTGTAAAAGACTCCTACCTTCACTTTTCCACCTTCTTAACAACTTCAAACTCTGCTTTCCTGTTTTCAACGTCAACTGACAACAGTTTAACGAGAACCCTATCTCCTATCCTAAACACCTTTCCGCTCCTTTCTCCCACTAAACAGTACTGTTTGGGAACGCAGATGTAATAGTCGTTCTTAAGCGATGAGACGTGAACAAAACCGGGAATCACCTGCTCTATGGTCTCTACATAGAGCCCTTGCTCTGAAACTCCCGTTATAACTGCTTCAAAGACTTCTCCTATGTGGTTTTGAGCGTACTGGAGCTTCTTAAGCTCTATAACGTCCCTCTCTGCCTCATCTGCAAGGATTGAGCGCTCGGTAATGTGCTTACACATTACTTCCAGCTTCTCTTCCCAAGCAGGGATACTCTCAGGTTTAAACATCCCCTTTAGAGCCATCTTTAAAAGCCTGTGGAGCTGAAGGTCTGCATATCTCCTTATGGGAGAGGTAAAGTGGGTGTAGCAGGTAGAGGCCAAACCAAAGTGGCCTATGTTGTCTGGAGAGTACTTAGCCCTTGCCATGGTTCTCAACATAAGGTAGTTTACGAGCTTCTCTTCAGGCTTACCTTCAACCTGCTCTAAAATCCTCTGAAGGAGCTTTGGCTGAACGTCGTTCTTTATGGCTGGAACTCTTATCCCTAAGGAGCGGACGAAGTTTAGGAACTCTTGTAGCTTGTCCCTGTCTGGAGATTCGTGAACCCTGTAAATGCTAGGGTAGTCTGTCCAGAACATATATTCTGCAACAGTTTCGTTTGCAACTATCATAAACTCCTCAATTATCCTGTGGCTCCAAAGTCTTTCAGCTTTGTATATGTCTATAGGCTCCCCTTCTGCGTTTAAAACCACTACAGGTTCTGGCAGGTCAAAGTCTAAAGAGCCCCTTTTATAGCGCTTCCTGTGGAGGATTTGGGCAAGTTGATACATCTCTTTTAGGGAGCTCTCAACGTGGGGAAACTTCTCTATTGCCTCCTTGTCCCCTTCAATTATCTTCTGGGCAATTGTGTAGGTTAGCCTTGCTTTACTGTGGATTACGCTTTCATATATTTTATAGTCAACTACTACCCCTTTCCCGTTTATCTCCATTTCACAGGTGAAGGTTAAGCGGTCAACGTTAGGATTTAAAGAACATATCCCGTTTGAGAGCCTCTCAGGTAGCATCGGTATGCACCTATCGGGGAAGTAAACGCTGGTTCCCCGCTTGTAGGCTTCCCTGTCTAAAGCGCTTGCAGGCTTTACGTAGTGTGAAACGTCTGCAATGTGGACAAAGAGCTTATAGTTTCCGTTTGGTAGCTTCTCTATTGCAACTGCGTCGTCAAAGTCCCTTGCGTTTTCCCCGTCTATCGTAAAGCAGAGCTGCTCCCTTAGGTCAACTCTCCCCTTTAACTCCTCTTCTCTTACCTCAAGGGGAACTTCCTGGGCTTCCTCTATAACTTCTGAGGGAAACTCTGTAGGTAGCTCGTACTTCCTTATTATCAGCTCTATGTCAAACTTTGGACCGCTTTTACCGAGCTTTTCAACTACCTTTCCTACTGGCCCTCTCGTCTCAGAAGGATATGAAACTATTTCAACTACTACGTAATCTCCCTCTTCTACCTCTTTACAGTCCTGATGGGTTAAGATTACGTCGTACCTTATCCTTTTATCCTCGGGAATCACGAAACACTGTCCTTTGTGCTTTTCAACTCTGCCTACAACCCTTTTTACTGCCCTCTCTATAATTGAGACTATCTTCCCCTCTCTTTTACCTTCCTTTCCCTCCTTTACAACTTCAACTGCAACTATGTCGCCGTTCATAGCTCCTGCCATGCTTCTACCGGGAACAAACACCCCCTTTCCCCCTTCAAGGGGGTCAACAAATCCAAACCCTTCTCTGTAAACGCAGAGCTTCCCTATCACAAGACCCAGCTTTTCAGGGGGAGCGTACTTGGCCCCTTTAAGTTTTACGAGCTTCCCTTCCTTTGCAAGCTCCTTTAGCTTTCTCCTTAAGGCCTCCCTCTCTTCTGGGGGTATCTTAAGGTACTTTGCTATCTCCCTTGCTTTTAAAGGTTTGTTAAACCTCTCAAGAGCTTCAAATATGCCCCTTTCAAGCTCCTTTTCTTTTTTGTACTCTTTTTCAATGTCTATTTCCATCTCTCCTCCGTAAACGCTTCAGGTATTTTCTCTACAAACTTTACTCCGCTTTTCTTTAACTCTCCCCTTAAAGAGCCGTCAACCTTTAAACCGTAAGCAGGTAATATCTTACTAAGCTTTTTAAATATCTCCTCCCCTTTACTGTCAAGGTCTGTAAGGATTACCACTCCTTTAAACTTCTCTGAGAGCTCCTGCGCTATGTCGTGGTACTTCCTTCCCTTCATCTCTACAACGGGCTCTACTCCAAAAAGGGTAAGTGCCCTTTTATCCCGTTTACCTTCAACTAAGACCGTCCATCCTTCTTGAGAGTTTAGAAAGGTCTTTAGCTTCAGTAAAAATACCTTAACTTCTCCTTTCATTAAAACCACTTTACTAGGGTTATCCCTACAATAAAGTTATATAAAATCGGAAGGCCTGCTTGAAGGAGAAGTAAAGAAGCCGTTATCCTTAAAGGGTAGAGCCCCAAGTAGTAAGGGAGAAGGTAAGACCACCAGCTCCTTAAGAGGGAGAACATAGCGTTTCCTACTGCCATAGTTCCCAAGATGTGGGCGGTGGGTATTCCTTCTTTTATCATCACTTTTATAAGGCCGTAGGCAACGGGAGGGCTTATTGCCGCCGTTGTAATGTAGGTAATTTCAAGGGAGTTAAAGCCAAGCTTCCCAAAGAGAGGCTTAAGTTTAACAGTTAGCCACTTCATAGCTCCTATCTTAATTAGCAAGACAACCCCCGCAAAAAGGGGAGTAAACTTTAAGACAAAGAGAGCTCCCTCTTTTATTCCTTTTAAAATCCCTTCCTTAAAGGTTTTTAAGCTTAAGTTTGGAGAAGGATACTCTGGAAAAGAGCTCCCTTGTGAGCCCTTATACCTTAACCTCCCTAAAAGGGAAACTGCCAGCAGGAGAAGTAAGTCAAAGACAAGCCTTAAAAGGGCATAGTAGATTGCTATCAACCCAATTAGGGGAAGGAGAACAGGGAGGTAATACCTGTAAAGGAACATTAACCTCATGGGAAAGTTAGAAGCTAGAACAGTTATGTAAAGGTCTAAAGGCTTTATCTTCCCTTCTTTTAGAAGTCTTGAGGCTAGTATGTGGGCTGCCCTTGGAGAGACTAAGTAAAGAGCGGGAACTTGCGTTAAAAGTGGGTGAATTCCAAACTTTGCCAGAGGAAGGGTTTTTGCTCCCAGCCAGTTAACTATTCCGGTTTCAACAAAGAGGGCAGCGGTTATGTAGCCGAAAACCACTGCCCCCACTATAACCAAGTAAAGTTCAAGGAAGTTCATCTTAAACCGGTAGGAGCTCTCTAACTATCTGGCCACACTTAACCGCAATGTCGGCAGTTATTGAGGCACACCTATAACTCCTTTCTGGACTCCTTGGGTGAATTCCCGTTGACCTACACCAGTTTATTATTGAATCTCTGCACAGGACAGATAGGGCAGGTGCCTTGGGAAGCTTTACTTCTGGCGTGAAAAGGGGAAGGGGAGTTTCGTTGTGGAACCTGTTTAGTTCAACCACTGCCCTCTCAAACTCGTCTAAGGGAAGGGTTAAGGCAAATACCCAGTAAGCACCGGTAATTGCGCCACAAACAGAACTCCACCTGTTAGGGAGCTCTTTAGTAAAACTCCTTACTTCTTGGTAATCTATTTCAAGTTGAGCCTCTTGCGAAAAGGCGGTTATTATCCCGTACTCACAGTTGTAGTCCCAGTAGTGCTTGTAGGCCGATGTTGCAAGCCTCTTTAGGTCTATTTCTCCTATACTCCTTTCTCCAAAAGCTTCCCTTATAAATTCCATATTTTCAACAACTTTACTAAGTTCCATAAGGAAAACCTCCGGTTTTTGTGTAGGAAGGAAATATAGGAAGTGTAAGGAGGAAGGGGAAACTCCCCCTTCCTTAGGTTGGTTAAAACTCTAGGTTGTAAAAGACTTCCGTCCCCTTAAATACAGCAGATTTTCCTAAGAGCTCCTCTATCCTTAGAAGTTGGTTGTACTTTGCGTTCCTTTCGCTCCTTGCGGGAGCTCCAGTTTTTATCTGTCCACTGTTAACCGCAACTGCAAGGTCTGCAATAAACGGGTCTTCCGTTTCCCCGGAGCGGTGGGAAACTACCGTCGTATAGTTTGCCCTCTTTGCCATCTCAATTGTTTCAAGAGTTTCCGTTAAGGTTCCAATTTGATTAAGCTTTATCAAGATGGAGTTGGCAAAGCCTTCTTTAATTCCAATTCTTAACAGGTCCTTATTTGTACAGAAGACGTCGTCTCCTACGAGCTGGACCTTATCTCCCAAAGCTGCCGTTAGTAGCTTCCAGCCTTCGTAGTCCTCCTCTGCCATTCCGTCTTCTATAGAGATTATTGGGTACTTCTCTACTAGCTTCCTGTAAAAGTCAACAAGCTCTTCCCTTGAAAGCCTCTTTCCTTCCCCTGCAAGCTCGTAAATCCCGTCTCCCTTGTAAAACTCCGAAGAGGCGGCGTCAAGGGCAAGCATTACGTCCTCTCCCGGAGTGTAGCCTGCCTCTTCTATCGCCCTTATTATTACCTCTATCGCCTCCTCGTTTGAGGAAAGGTTAGGAGCGAAACCTCCCTCATCTCCAACGTTCGTTGAGTGTCCCATTCTCTTTAAGACTTTCTTTAAGGTGTGATAGACTTCAACTCCTACCCGCAGAGCCTCTTTGTAGCTGTCTTTCCCCACTGGCATAATCATAAACTCTTGAAGGTCAACATTGTTGTCTGCGTGAACTCCTCCGTTTAGTATGTTCATCATGGGAACAGGGAGCTCCCTTGCGTTTGTCCCCCCTATGTACCTAAAGAGGGGAAGCCCAAGCTCCTGTGCGGCAGCCCTACAGACAGCTAAGGATACTCCCAAGATTGCGTTTGCTCCTAAAGAGCTCTTGTTGGGCGTCCCGTCAAGCTCAATCATAAGGTAGTCAACCTTTGCCTGTTCTAAGGCCTCTACTCCTACAAGTGCAGGAGCTATTACCTCGTTAACGTTCTTTACGGCCTTTAAGACCCCTTTTCCCATGTACCTTTTAGGGTCTTTATCCCTTAACTCTAAGGCTTCCTTCTCTCCAGTTGAAGCTCCACTTGGAACTGCCGCCCTTCCTATAGCTCCGCTTTCAAGTTCAACTTCAACTTCAACTGTTGGATTTCCCCTTGAATCTAAAATCTCCCTTGCTCTAACGCTTTCTATCCTTGACATCTTTCCCTCCAGAGCTCTTTTAGTTTGCCACAGATTTTACCTTCAGGGTCGTAAATTTTAAACAGCCTCTCCCCTCCCTTATCTTTACACTCAACAACTATCGGGTTTTCTAAGAGCTCCCCTGCTATCTCTCCCCACTCTATAACCTTTACCCTTTCGTCAGATAGGAGCTCCTCAAGTCCTAAGTCGTAAACCTCCTCGCTACAAGAGAGCCTGTAAAGGTCTATGTGGACAAAAGAGGGGTACTCGTGAACTATGTTAAAGGAGGGAGAAGAAACATCTTCCTCAGGAACTGAAAAGGCCCTTGCTATACCTTTAGTTAAAACTGTTTTACCGCACCCCAAGTCTCCCTTTAAGACTAAGAGAGCTCCCTCGGGTAGTAGCTTACCTAAGAGCTCCCCTAACTCTTTCGTCTCTCCTTCGCTTTTGGTTTTAAAAGTGCACCTTTTAATCAACTCTTTTCCCTACTAAAGCAACTTTCCTTATTCCACACTTCCTTAAAGTATCAAGGAGGTTAAACACAACTTTATAAGGAGTATCTCTATCAGCTTTAATGAAAATCGTCTTACCCTTAGGAAGGAGTTTGGCAAGCTTAAGGGGGTCTTTAAAGACCTGTCCCTTGTAGTAAAGTTTCCCCCACTTATCAACTATAACTTTTACTGTTTCTTCCCTCGTCTTTACTGCCGCTCCCCCTTTCGGAACCTGAACCTTTATCTCCCCTCCCGACAGAAACTCGGTAGTAACTGCCAGAAAGATAACCAACATAAGTGAGAGGTCCAAAATAGGAGAGAGGTTAATTTCTGCTATTAACCCTTTTTTTCTTCTTAGGTTCAACTTACCTTCTCCATAAATTCCCTGTGGGCCCTTTTCCATATAGCAGCAGCTTCTTTACACTCTTTAACTGAGGGAACTAAAGCTATCCTGAAATAACCTTCTCCTCCTTCTCCGAAAAATTCCCCCGGGGAGATTACTATACCGTATTTTAAAAGGTGAAGGGCGTAGTCTTGAGAACTCACACCTTCAGGGAGCCTTACCCAGAAGTAGAAGGTAGCCTTTACTGGAAGGTGTTTAAGGTTGAGCTCTTTAAAGAGCTCTTCAAAGACCTCTTTCTTTTCCTTAAAAACCTCCCTTCTCTCTCTCACGTGAGCTTCGTCTAGCCAAGCTACCCTTGCCGCCTCTTGAATAAAGTCTGGGGAGGCTACTCCAAAGGAAGAGCGGTACTTAAGGTAAGTCTGTATTATCTCTTTGTCTCCTGCAACAAAGCCTGAGCGGTAGCCGGTTAAACCGCTCCTTTTTGAAAGGGAGTGAAAGACTACGGCCCCTTCTTTTCCAACCTGAAGAAGTGAAGGAGGGGGCTCTTGAAAGTAGATTTCCGTATAGCACTCGTCAGAGCAGAGAATTATCCCGTACTCTCGGCACAGGTCGTAGGTGTCTCTAAGGTAAGAAAGGGGAGCGAGAGCTCCCGTAGGGTTGTGTGGGTAGTTTATCCAAACTAAAGCTGTCTCCTCTAAAATTGACTTTGGCAGTTTGTCAAGCCTTAAGAGGAAGTTCTCCTCTTCTTTTAGCTTCACCTTGAAGGGCTCTCCCCCTGCAAAGAGGGTTCCCCTTTCGTAAACGGGATAGGCCGGAGTTCCGAAAACCACCTTCCTCTTGCCAGAGTCTCCGTCAACGAAGACAAGGGGAAAGTGGAATATAGCCTCCTTAGAACCTGAAGAGGGTATCACCTCCCTTTCAGGGTCAAGCTCAACGTTAAATCGGTTTTTAAACCACTTCGCTATTGCCTCTCGCAGTTCCCTTTTTCCCTTAACTGTTGGGTACTGGCTTACTTCTGGAACAGAGGCCTTCAAAGTCTCCCTTATAAAAGGTGCTGTAGGTTCTTTCGGGTCTCCCGTTCCAAAGTCGTATATCTTAACTCCTTTCTTTCTCAGCTCCTCTTTGGCCTTTACCAGTCTATCCATAGGATAGGGTTTTAACTCTCTAATTTTCCTGTTCATCTCTTCCCCTAAAAGGTAAACCCTGCTTCAAAGAAGGCACCCTTAACCTTTAGGTCTGAGGATATGTCGCTTATGTCATTAATCTTTAACCTCTGGTATCTATAACCTAACCCTACAAAGAGCCTCTTTAGAGGATAGACCTTAACCTCTCCCGTTAAGTCGTAAAAATCGCTTCCTCCGTATCCAATCCAGTTTCCGTTAAAGGAAAGACCTACCAAGTTTATAGGCCTTACTTCTCCGTAAAGGTGGAGCATAGGAACCGGTATGGTTGCACTCTTGCTTTCTTCTTGCCATCCTCTAATTGGGTCCAAGTACCTTACCCTGACGTACCCGTCAATTACCTTAACGTTTAATCCCCACTCAAGGTTTACTTTACCTGCAGTTGCCCCCTTTAAGAAAGGAACCCCGTAAGTGATGGTAATGTCAAATTGGTTAGCCCTTAACTTACTTTCAACTCTCGTTCTTGATAGAACCGTTATGTTTCCAAAGGTGAAAGTGGTTGTTGCGTATCCGCTTCCTGTAAAATTCATTGGGGTGTACTGAACCTTAAGGTTTGGTATGAGGGGAATAGGTATGTCCGAAATCTTAAACCAGCCAAAAGCCTTTGTTTTGTCGCTTAAGTGGAGGTCGTCTTTAACGTCAACGTGGGTTTTTGTTGAAACGACTCCACTTGTCGTGTACTCTATCCAGCCTGAGGGCTTTTCCCGCCAAGCTCCTACTCCCCCTTCAATCGTTATCGCCTCTGCACTTGTTGCAGCTGCCAAAACGAGAGAGCTTGCAAGTAAGAGCTTTTTCATTTATCTCCTCCCGTTAATTTACTTAGTTCTTTTAAAACGCTCTCTGCGTGCCCCTTAACTTTTACCCTTTTCCAAACTTTTGCAACTTTCCCTTCAGGGTCTATTAAGTAGGTAGTTCTAACTACTCCAAAGTATTCCTTTCCAAAGTTTTTCTTCTTCTGCCAAACTCCATACTCCTTTAAGACCTCTTTCTTTTCGTCGCTGAGGAGTTTAACCTTTAACCCCTTTCTCTCTTTAAACTTCCTGTGGCTCTCTACAGAGTCGGGGCTTACTCCTATTACTACAGCTCCCAACTTTCTAAACTCGTCTATCTTCTCTGAAAAGTCTTGGGCTTCCTTGGTGCAGCCGGGAGTGTTATCTTTAGGGTAAAAGTAGAGAACTACCCACTTGCCTTTAAGTTCACTTAAACAAACCTCTTTTCCTTCCTCATCTGGAAGACAAAAATTCGGTGCTTCTTTCCCTTCTTCTATGTACATTTCCACCTCCTTTTTTCGCTTAATTATAGCCAACCTTGCCTTTACTCCCTCTTTGCTATAAACTTCAACCTGCAAATTTAACTCCTTTGGAGGATGCAGAATGCCCAACACTAAGTCTGCCAAGAAGAGACTTCGCCAAAGCTTTAAAAGGAGAGAGAGGAACAGGTACTACGTTAGGAGAATGAAGACAGAAGCTAAGAAGGTCCTTGAAGCTGTCGCTCAGAAAGACCTTGAAAGGGCAAAGGAACAGTTAAGGGTTGCAATGAAGTGGATAGAGAGGGCAGCTGCAAGGGGAGCCATCCACAAGAACGAGGCTGCAAGGAGGCAGTCTAGGGTAGCTTCTGCAGTTGCAAAGCTTGAAAAGGAGCTTGCAGCTCAGCAGGGTTAATACTATATTATGATTAGCCTTTAGGGCCGTAGCTCAGTGGGAGAGCGCCACCTTGACGCGGTGGAGGTCAGGGGTTCGAAACCCCTCGGCCCTACCATCTAAAAGAGAGAAAAAAAATGAAAAACTCCTTCCCAAGTTCCCCTTTTCTTTACGTGATAACAGACGAGAGGTTTCTTAACCTCTTTAACATCTATGACGCAGTTGAGAGGGCCGTTCTTGCAGGAGCAAAGGTAGTTCAGTATAGGGCAAAGAGGAAAACGGCAAAAGAGATGTTAAAAGAGGCCTCTTTGGCCAAAGAGGCTGCTAAAAGGCACGGAGCTCTCTTTATAGTAAACGACAGATTAGACATCGCTTTAGCCGTAGGAGCAGACGGGGTCCACCTTGGACAAGACGACCTTCCAGTTGAGTACGCTAAAGAGATAGCCGGTAAAGACTTTATAGTTGGCCTCTCTACCCACAACTTAAAACAGGTGAAAGAGGCCAACGGCAAGAAGGAGTTTATTGACTACATAGGTTTTGGACCTGTCTTCCCTACAACCACCAAAGAGAACCCAGACCCTGCAACAGGGGTGGGAGCTCTATGTGAAGCAGTAAAAGTTTCAGAGCTCCCGGTAGTTGCAATAGGCGGGATATTCAAGGAAAACCTAAAAAGCGTGCTCTCTTGCAGACCTGCTGCAGTTGCGGTAGTAAGGGCCGTTTTTGAAAAGGGAGACATTTACACCAATGTAGCAGAACTCATGTCTTGCCTTGGGGGGCTGGAAACTTGAAGACGGTGGAGAGTTTGCAGAAAGCCGGGAATTTCTTTGTTTTTTTGTCCCTTCTTCTATTTTCAATATCAATACCCACCTCAATAGCCCTTGACAACTTTGCTGCAGGTTTTGGCATCTTAGGTTTCTTACTTCTCTTCCTCTTTGAGAAGAAAGTTTTACTACCTCCCTTGACCCCTGTCTTTTCCCTCTTTTTCCCCGAGTCTGTTTCTGCTCTTTTAAACAGAATTGGAATAACAAAAACAGACCTAAATCAACACTTAACGCCCTATTTCGTAAGTTATAGGACTCTGCTTCTTAGCTATGAGAGTTTCTGGAAGTTTGTTAATTTACTCATCCTATCGTCAACAGTTTCTGTCTTCGTAGTTATATTTGAAGCCTTTAGCTGGCAAAACGTAAAGCACCTTAACATAAAAAACCTGTCTTTTCACCTGCTTCCGGTAAGAGCAGAAGGTCTTTTAAACCATCCTTTAACTACGGCAGGAGTCTTTTACATTCTACTAGTACTCTTTGTATTTCTCTCCTTCCGTTTTAAGAAAGTTAAGTACTACCTTGCAGCCTTTCTCCTCCTTGTGGGAATAATCTTTACGCAAAGTAGGTCCTATTGGCTGGGAAGTTCCCTTTTTATAGTTTTAGTAGTTATCTTTTACTTACGAGGTTTCAAAAGACTTTTGGCTTCTGTTTTATTACTATCAGCTTTCCTCTCTCTCCTATTTGTTCCTCCTTTAAAGTCAAGGCTAGAAAGCATTTCTAACCTTAAAAATAACTGGAGCAATTTAGATAGAATCATACTTTGGACTTCCCACATTAAAGCCTTTAAAAACGATTACTCTTTAAAAGAAAAAATCTTTGGAACTGGCGAACAAGCTTGGAAGTACTCTTGGCATCGTTTCCCCGAATCTTTTAAAGAGATAACCGGTAAACCTTACCCAAAACTAAATAGAAAATTACCGCCGTCTAAGTGGCCCCACTTCCACGGAGGCTTAACTCATAACATATACTTAAAGTACCTAACAAAGTACGGTCTTTTAGGTTTATTGGGATATTTACTCTTCTGGGGGTACATTTTATTTGTTAACTTTAAAGCACCAACGAGAACTTTTAGGCTGTTTTCATTCGGTTATATCGGTTTTTTATTTGCAGGCTTTTTTGAGAACAACTTTACCGATGCTGAAGTTCAGTTTGCCGTTTGGTTTGTTCTAGGTATAAACTTTGCTCTCTTAAATCTAAAGAAAGCTTATAAAACCACTTTTTCAGAGAGTTCTCCTGACAACGAACCTTTATAAAGGCTCAGAAGTTTATCAACATAAAGAAGTCCTGCAAATATAGCCTTAAGATGGGCAACGCCAACATAAGTTCTTCGTACTACTGAAAGATAATCCACAAACTACGAAATTAGCTACTCCTTTACAATTTACGAATTACTGCTTCATATCTATTAAATACTTTTTCTTTTGGAAAACCTTCTACAATTTTCCGCAGTTTACCCCCTATTTTCTTTAAAGACTCTTTATTTAACCTTAAAAGAAACTTCATCTTATCTGCTATCTCTTTTGGATTTTCAGGACTGTCTATTATAAACTTGCTAAATTCTTCTTCTACAAGTTCATGAGTTCCAGAATACCTGCTCGTTAAAACTGGAATTCCTGCGGCCATTGCTTCAAGAACTGCATTTGAAGAAGCGTCAAAAAGTGTAGGGTAAACAAAGGCGTCAGAAGCCATAAGTATTTCCGGCACATTTCCAACCTTTCCAAGTAAAAAAATTACATCTTCTAAATTTTCCCTCTCAATAAGCTTCTTCCAGTAGCCGTTTTTCTCCCCGGCAGCTATTAACTTAAAACTAAATCCTTCTTTTTTAAGCTGACTACAAGCTTTTACGAGGTATTCAAAACCTTTTAATTTAAAGTTTGTTGAAACATAGCTAAAGAGAAATTCATTTTCTGAAATTCCTAGTTTCGTCCTTACTTGTTTTTTTATTTCTTCTTTACTTTCAAGGTTAAATTTTTTTATGTCAACGCCGTTTCTTATTAAGAGAATTTCTGCCTTCGGGGAAAAGTATCTTAATATCTGTTCCTTTACAAAGAGCGTAGGTACGATTATATACCTAAGCTCCTTGCTCTCAAAAGTAAGCTTTTCTATTAGATTATTTATCCAAAAGGAAGGACTAAAAAACTTCTTTATTAGATAAATTTTCCTCCTTAAAGGGGAGGTAAACTTCAACGAAGCCCTCTTAACGTAGTATTTATGAACTCCTCCTCCTGCTCTAAATATATCCTGGTAAAAAGTTTTTCCAAACCCAAATATCTTATACCCTTGCTTTTTGAGTTTCTTTGCTTTTAAGTAAGAATAGATTGCAAAGTAAATGTTTCTAAAACCTCTACCTAAGTTGGGCACAAATATTTTCTTTACTTTTATGTTGTAGTCTTGTGGGTTATCTCTTATTTTGTTGGTATAAATTTCCACCTTATATCCTTTCTGGGCTAAAAAATGGGAAAAGTTGTAGATAACTCTTTCTTGACCTCCATACTTGCCGTAGGTTTTATAGAATATAGCTACTTTTAGCATGGCGGAGGTATTTTAATTTTGCACGAGAGAAGTTTCAAGTTCTACAGGTTGGGGCCCATTGCCGCCTTTGATTCCAGTGCTCACTCGGTTCATCAACTGCTGATGTCTTACTACTTTTCTCTGTTGGGCTTTGACTCTTTTATTTATTTAAGAAACCTTAAACCTGAAGCCGGCTCTGAGAAACTTGAAGAGTTTTTAGGAATTTCCTTTCCCAAGAATTTAAAAGTTAAGTTATCTCTTAAACACAAAGGGATTTCTTCTTTAATTAACTTTTTAAGGCTCTTCTCAGATTTAAATAAAAATAGAGCTTTTTCAAATTGGGTCTTCCTTTCTAAAGAATCTCACGTTCTCTTTCTATCTAAATTTAAAAAAATTTTCAACTTTAAAATAGTCTTTGAGAACCATAAAGATAAATTGTGCTCTAAAGGAACAGATTTAGCAGACTTAGTTTATGTAGTTTCCCCTTTTGTTTACGAACGCTTAAAGGAAAAAGGATTAAGTAAAGTAATACTTTGGACCTACCACTACCCTGTTAGGGAGGATTTATTTAACATAAAGGAGAGTTTTAAGAAAAAAGATTTTTACACGCTCGGTTATGTTGGAAGTTTTCACACTGAAAAAGGAATCCACAAGATTTTAAAGCTTTTAAATGAACTTCCCGTAAAACTAAAGTTGATTGGAGGGAACGAGAAAGAGAGAAAGGAAATTGAGAAAGTTATTTTAAAGTTGAATTTAAGAAACAGAGTAATTCTGAGAGGGTTTGTTCCTCAAAACAGGCTAAGAAAGGAATTGGAGGAAGTTGACATCTTGATAGCTCCCTTTACTCCTAAGCAGAGGACCATTCCTCTAAAAGTTTACGAATACTTGGCTACAGGTATTCCCGTAATTGCCTCCAATGTGGAAAGTGTAAAAGTTGTAGCAGGAAATTTATTTTTCTATTTCTCTTGGGAAAAGCCAGAGAGCTTTAAGCAAGCTTTTTGGGAGGTAGTTATGGACATTGAGAATACAAATAGAAAGTTGCGTATGATGAGGGATTACAGTAGAAACTTTCACTGGGAAAAAGTAGTAAGAAGGATTGTTAAAGACTTAGAGTCTGTTGAGGAGAGATGTTAGTTCTCCTTTACCACAGAGTTCATCCAAAGTTTGGAGTTCACCCGGAGCTCTTTAGAAAACAGCTCTTATTTTTGAAGAGGTTTTTTAAGGTCTTAACTCTCAAGGAAGCAGAGAAAGGGAGAAGTAGAGGCGTTTTGTTAACTTTTGACGACGGTTTTTACGATGTTTACTACTACGCCTACCCTATCTTGAAGGAACTTTCCCTCCCTGCGGTTATTTTTGTCTCTCCAGAGAGAGTCTTTAACAGCTATAAAGTCAGGAAGGAGGAGAGGTTCTCCAATGTTTCTACCTACGAAGCTTTCAAGTTATCCTTTTCCCAGGGCGATAACTCTTCTTTTCTCAGTTGGGGAGAGCTTAAAGAGATGGGAAGTCTTTTCTCTGTTCAGTCTCACGCTTTAACTCACAGAGCCTGTATAGGAGCTAAAGGAAAACCTTTTAAGGGAAAAGGGGACTGGAGATATTTTTCTTTAAGCGAAAAGGAGAAAAAGAGAGTTAAGGTTGGAGCTCCCCTTACCAGTATTTTAGTTTCAGACAAGAAGGAAGCAGAAAGGGAGCTCTTAGAGTCTAAAAGGATAATAGAGGAAAAACTCGGTGCAGAAGTAAACTCACTTGCTTTTCCTTGGGGTATTTACGACAGGGAGCTTTTAAACTTGGCTAAAAGGTTGGGGTATAAGTTCTGCTTTACAACTAAGAGAGGGTGGAACAGGAAGTTAAGCTGTGAGGTAAAGAGGCTTGCAGTTGGGGAGAGGAAAAGTTTAAGTTGGTTTAAGACGAGAGCTCTCTTTTACTCCCTTTAGGAGGTTTTATGAACTTTCCGTGGTGGCTCTTTAAGTACTTAAAGAACTTAAAGCTCCTCGTCTTTATCGCCCTTATAACACTCCTTTTAAACGCCGCCATTACCTCGTACCTGGCTTACTTCGTTAAGGTGGTAGTTAACTCTGTATTTGTTAGCAAAGAGCCTGAAATGGTAAAGAGGATTCCCCTTATACTGGTATTCCTCGTTTTATTTAAGGGGATTGTCTTCTTCACAAATTACTACACTATGGCCTACATTGGTCAAAAGGTAATGGCCTCTTTAAGGGAGGAGCTCTACGAAAAGGTAATTCGCCTGCCGGTTGAGCACTTTCTAAAGGAACCTCCGGGCTCTTTCGTTTCAAAGGTTATAAATGACACTTCCCTTTTACAGGACTTCACCTCTCGCCAGGTTGCCACTTTCGTTAGAAACCTTTTAACGGCTTTAGGTTTAATAGGGGTCGTCTTCTATCAGGATTATAAACTTGCCCTCATAGGGTTTATAGGCCTTCCCTTTATAGGCTACCTAATAGCAAAGGTTGGAAAGAGGATAAAGAGGTACACAGACAGAATGCAGGATAGACTTGCAGTTATAACGGACCACCTCTTTGACGGAGTTAGGAACATAAAGGAGATAAAGCTCTTCTCCCTTGAGGAGAAGTTCTCTTCTCTCTTTAAGGAAGACAACAGGAGATATTTAAGGGAGTTTATGAAAATAAAGCTCGTTGAAGGGATTTACCCGCCCGTTGTTGAGCTTACGGGAGCTCTTTTAGTAGGTTTCCTCATATTTTACGGAGGTAGAGAAGTTCTACTGGGGAAGACCACTCCCGGAGCCTTTTTCTCCTTCATAATTGCTCTAATAATGGCCTATGAGCCCATAAGGAAGCTTGGACAGAACTACGGAAAGATACAGCAGTCAGCGGCGGTAGCAGAGAGGGTAAAGAGACTCCTTGACTTAAAAGACGAGTACCAGCTAAAGCAGGGAAGAGAAGAGTTAAAAGGGAAGATAAGGGAGCTCTCTTTTAACGGAGTTTGGTTTAAGTACCCGTCCTCAGACAGCTGGGCCATCAAAGAGGTTAACTTAACCTTTAAGGAAGGGAAAAAGTACGCTTTGGTTGGAAAGAGCGGAAGCGGGAAAACCACCTTAGTTAACATAATTCCAAGGTTTTACGACCCCACCAAAGGAGAAGTAGTCTTAAACGGCAAAGACTACAAGCTCTTTGATTTGGTTTCTTTAAGGAGGAAGATAGGGGTTGTTTCCCAAGAGATAGTCCTTTTTAGGGGAACCATAAGGGAAAACATATCCATAGGGAAACCTGAAGCTTCTATGGAAGAGATTATTGAGGCAGCTAAAGTTGCCAACATTCACGACTTTATCCTCTCACTTCCTAAAGGCTACGACACCTTAATAGGGGAGGGAGGAGTTCAGCTTTCAGGAGGTCAGAGGCAACGGATAGCGATAGCAAGGGCCGTTTTAAAAGACCCTGACCTTTTGATTCTTGACGAGGCAACCAGCGCCTTAGACAGTGAAACTGAAAAGGCCATTCAAAAGGCAATAGACGAGAAGTTTAAGGATAAAATATTAATTACAGTTGCTCACAGGCTTTCAACCGTTTTAAACAGTGACGAGATAATCTTCTTAGAAAAGGGCAAGGTTTTAGGAAGGGGCTCCCACTTAGAACTTTACAGAAAACTTCCCCAGTATAAAAAGCTCGTTGACCTTCAGTTTAACCTTCAAGGAGGTTAACAGCTTCCCTTAAGACATCTTTACTACTTGGGAAGGCGTTTTCCCCGTAAACCTCCCTTACCCAAGGAACTTTTGGAAACCAACCAGAGCTCTTTCTGTCAACAACTACCGTCTTTTTCCTGCTTGCAACTGCTAAGTGGGAGGCAAAGGAGTTTAACCCTATAAAAAGGGAGCTCTCTTTAATTACGAAGGCAGACTCTCCTATCCTGTGGGGCTTTTCTGGGTAGTAAAAGCTGACTTTACACTCCTCTTTAAGCTCCTTTATAAACTTTTCTTCTCCGGGAGCGTATAAGGCGTAAACTGGCAAGGGGAGCTCCTCTATCAACCTAGCAAACTCCTTTAAGTTCCACATCTTCTCCCTTTTCCTTGCCGTTGGAACTATAGATATGAACTCTTTAAAGGGGACTTTCACCTCTTGGTAGTTGTAGAAACTGGGAAGGTAATTTTCCCTCTTACTAACTTCTATTCCTAAAGGTTTTAAGAGCTCCAGCCTCTCCCAAACTGTATAGCCTAAGTTCTTCCACTTAACAAGGACGTTATAGTAGAAGTTCTCCCTTTCCCTTTTAAAGGCCACTCTCTTTGGAGCTCCCGAAAGTAGAGTAATTCTCTTTGAGCGTCCCGTTCTTTGAGCGTCAATAACCCAATCGTACCTCTCCCTTCTAACGGCAGCCAAGGCCTTTATCTCTGCTACTGCTCCCTCTTTCACAGTTATAACCTTGTCTATAAAGGGATTTCCCTTTAGAATTTCCTTGCCTGCTAAGGAGGTTAAAAAGTGAACTTCCGCTCCCGTTTCCTCCTTAACGGCCTTTGCAAGTGGGGACGACAAGAGAACATCACCCAACTGTCTAATTTGTATTATTAGAACCTTCATTGCGAGACTTAACCTTGAGCAAATTAAGTTTAGTCAGGATTATAGCTTTGATTTTCATAATTGCAATTAAAATTTCCTTCTTAAGAACTTTCGCCTTTAAGTGGAGATGCTTTAAAGTGTAATCTAACAGCAAAAACTATGTTGAAAACTGCCTAAATTCCTTATAAAAATTTTCCAAATTTGAAAAGGTTAGTAAGATGAAGGTTTTACAGGCAACTACTGCCAGAGGTTGGAGCGGAGGAACCGAGCAGTGCCTCCTTTTGTGTAAGTACTTGAGAGAGCTTGGCGTTGAAGCAGACGTTTTAGCGGTTAAAGGGAGCGAGCTTGAGAGAAGGGCAAAGAAGCTCGGAATAAGGGTTTTAAACTTCCCAAACACTAAGAAGTTTAGTTTAAGGGAGGCCAGGGAGCTCTATTCCCTACTAAAAGACTACCAAGTTGTAAACACTCACATATCAAAGGCCCACTGGTTTGTCTGGAGCTCCCTCCTCTTTAAAAGAAAAAGGCCTATAGTAGTTTACACTAGAAGAGTTCCTTATCCCCTCTCCTTCCTGTCAAAGATTACAAAGTATAACCTTAAAACAGACGGCCTCATCGCCGTTTCCCCTCAGATTTACTCGGAGCTCTCAAAAACTCCTTTCTTAAGGAGGAAGGTTAAATACATACCCTCTGGAGTTGAGCTTGATAGGTTCTATCCCGGCTCTAACCTCTCCTTAAGAGAAAGGCTCGGAATTCCGAAAGGGGCTTTAGTTTTCGTAAGCGTTGCAAACTACTCCCACATAAAAGGACACCACATTCTCCTTCCCGCCTTTAAGGAGTTCTTAAAGAGTTTCAGAGGTGATGCTTACCTACTTCTAGTTGGCAGGGATACCCAAAGTCAAGAAGCTACAAAAGAGATAAGGAAGTTGGGACTAGAGGGAAAGGTCTTACAGCTCGGGTTTAGAAGGGACGTTCCAGACATTTTAAGGGCTTCAGAGGTTTTCCTCTTTCCCTCCTTAAACGAAGGAATAGCAGGCTCTTTACTTCAAGCTATGGCTACCGGCCTTATCGTCGTCTCTTCTTACGTTGGGGGAATCAGGAGCTACCTTAAAGACGGAGTTAACGGTATAGCGGTAAATCCCGGTAAGGTTGATGAGCTCTTAAACGGTATTAAAAGGGCAGTTAAAAACTTAGGGAACGAGGGGATGAGAAGGAAGGCCCTAGAAACGGCAAGGAGTTTTGATATAAAGAAAGTTGCAGAAGAAACTTTAGACTTTTACAAGGAGCTCTTAGATGGAAAAGGTTAACTTCCCCAAACCTGAAGACTTCTTACAGGGTAAAGAGAAGATAGGTATTGTAGGGCTCGGCTACGTCGGCCTTCCTTTGGCAGTCCTCTTTTCTAAGAGGTTTAAAGTTGTAGGCTACGACATAGACAAAAGCAGGATAGAGGAGTTAAAAAGGGGATTTGACAAGACCGGAGAGGTTGACCTTAAAAAGGCAAACACTGAGAATGTGCACTTTACCCATTCTCCTAAAGACTTAAGAGATTGCAGGCTAATAGTCATAACCGTTCCAACTCCCATAGATAAACACAAAATACCAGATTTAAGGCCTTTAAAGTCAGCTACTAAAACTGTTGCTGAGAACTTGAGCAAAGGAAGCGTTGTGGTTTACGAGTCAACGGTTTACCCGGGACTTACAGAAGAGGTGTGCGTTCCCCTCCTTGAAAGGGAGTCGGGATTAAAGTACTTAAGGGAATTTAAAGTAGGCTACTCCCCTGAGAGGGTTAACCCGGGAGATAAGGAGCACACCATAGAGAAAATAGTTAAGGTGGTTTCCGGATGCGACAGGGAAACAGGGGAGCTCTTAAAGGAAATTTACGGCTCTGTCATAGAGGCTGGAGTTCACTTAGCTCCAAACATAAAGACTGCCGAGGCCGCAAAGGTTATAGAGAACACCCAGAGGGACTTAAACATTGCCCTTATAAACGAGCTTGCCCTTATATTTCACAGGCTCGGCATAGACACGAGGGATGTCCTTGAAGCGGCAGGGACAAAGTGGAACTTCCTTAAGTTTGAACCTGGCCTCGTTGGAGGACACTGTATAGGCGTTGACCCTTACTACTTAACCTTTAAGGCTCAAGAGTTAGGTTATCACCCTGAGGTTATACTTGCCGGCAGGAGAATTAACGACTCTATGGGTAAGTTCGTTGCCGAAAGTGCCGTAAAGTTGATGATTAAAGAGGGAAAGCAGGTTTTAGGCTCAAAGGTATTAATAATGGGAATAACCTTTAAGGAAAACATAAAGGACATTAGAAACAGCAAGGTAGTTGACATATACAACGAGCTCCTCTCTTTTGGAGTAAAGCCTTTTGTTTATGACCCCTACGCCGATAGGGAGGAGGTGAAGAGGGAGTACGGGATTGAGCTTGTGGCTTCCCCTGAAAGTGGAGCTCCCTACGATGCCGTTATAGTTGCCGTGAAACACAGAGAGTTTACGTCTTTAAACCTTGACTTTTTCAAGAAGATAAGCGTTTCAAGGCCGATAATCGTTGACGTTAAGGGAATTTACCCAAGAGAGGAATTTAAGGAAACTCTCCTGTGGAGGTTGTAGCTATTGAGTTTAAGAACTTCTCTATTTTCTCCATTTGAGGAGGAGCCTTTAACTTCCCCTCCTTTAAAACTAAAGTTCCCCACTCTACCTTTCCTTTAATTCCGAACCACAGGCTCTTTGACGAATAAAGGAGTGGGAGCTCTCCGTTTAACAGGAGGAGACAGAAGGAGGATAGGTAGTGGTCTGGAGGGAGCTCCAGAATTTCTCTGGTGGCCTCCTTAAACCTCTTAAACTCCTCCTCGGGATTTCCTGCACTATCTGCTCCTATTAGGTAAAGAAAAGAGTTTATCTCGTAGTCCTTTAAAAAGAAGGTAGTATGATAGGTAGTGAACTTAACTTTTGCCAAAAACAGGTATTCCCCGTAAGGTTCTATCCAAACTCCCCTCTTTTTAAAAAACTCCTTAAGTTTACTTAACAAAGAGGATTACCTCTTCCTTCTTTTTCCCCCTTACGAACATCTCCCTTGCCAGTTTATCGTAGTAAAACTGCTTGTTCCTCTTTACTGAAGCCAGTTTAAGTTTTAATACTTGGTTCCTGTCCTCCCAGTATTCCTCCTCCCTCTTAAGTATTTCCTCCGTTCTTTTTAAATTTGAAAGAGTTCTAAGTGAGTTTTCCCCAACAAAGTAGCTGTAAAGGGCCCAAGGGATAAAAAGGGCCCAAAACACAACTAGCCACCTAAACTTACAGTTCAGGCTCTTTTTCAATTAGTCCCCTCTCTAAGAGCTCCTCTTCGTAGTAGCGCCTGTAAAGGGCGTGCCACTCTGGGGTTCCTTCATAAATAGGCCTTGAGTGAGATGCTATTTTCTCCCTTACTTTCTGGTCTATTTCTCTCCTTAACTGAGCTACTTCCTCAAAACTTTTAACTATCGTGCTCCTTATAACTCCCTTTTCTTCCGTATAATCAAGCTCTTCGTCCGTTAAAATCAGCTTTAGTATTTTCCCTGCTAAGTAGTTCGCCTTTTCCCTGCTAAACACGCTTCCTATTACCTGAATTCCCCTCTCTCTTGCAAGTTTTTCCTTTATAAGCTTTCTGGCTTTATAAAGTGAAACTCCTCTGTACATAACCTCTTCGCTGTTTTCCTGAATAATCCTCTCTGCCTCTTCTTCAAGCTCTTTCTCTGTTTGGTAATCTCGGTAGAGTATCTCGTAAATCTTCTCCTTAAAGGAGTTGGGGTCGTCTGCTATAACCAGCTCCTTGCTTAACAGGTTCTCTCCAATCCTGTCTGCAAGGAGCTTTAGGAAGCGGTTTTTCCTGGCCATTAACTATTCCTCCGAGCCTATCTTCTTGAGTAAGAATTTTACCTTTTCTTCCGCTACTTCCCCTTCCTTCGTTCCCCTCTTAATCTTTGCTACCTTCCTGTAAAGCTTAAGGGCCTGCTTGTAGTCTCCCTTTTCTTCAAAGAGACCTGCAGCCCTGTAAAGGGCCGTTGAGGCCCAAGGTTCAACTCCTTCGTATTCGTAAGCTATCTTCATGTAGTCTATTATGGCGTCGTCGGTTCTTCCAAGCTTTGCCTCTATTGACGCTTTCCAGAAGAGGCTTTCTGCCTTCTCTTCCTTAGTTTTTGCCTTTTTACTTGCAAGGGTAATCAGCTTATAGGCTAAGGGGAGCTCTCCCTCCTCTTGAGCTAAAAGTGAAAGGCTCACTAGGTCGTCGTAGCTTACGCTCTTAAGGTTCCCCTCTTTTAAGAGCTTCTCTGTAAGCTCAAGCGCTTTCTCTTTGTTTCCGGTAAGCTTGTAATACCTTGCAAGCTTTGCCGTAAAGTAGGCCCTCTCTCCTTCAGGAATGTTCTTTACCGAAGAGACCTCTTTTGCAGCAGAGTAGGCGTCAACCAGTTTCCCCATTGAGAGGTAAGTTTTAAAGAGGAGGAAGTTTTTAAGGTCTTTACTCTCTTGGCTGGCTTCAGGGAGTAGGTTTATGTCCCTTAAAGCCCTTTGGTAATTTTTCTGTTTAAGGTCAATGTTTACCATTTTGGTTATCACGCTTCTTTTTATCTGGGAAGAGGTGGTTCTTTCAAGGGCAAGTTTTAAAAGGCCGTAAGCTTTTCCGTACTCTCCCCTTTGGGCGTAGTCTTGAGCTTTTGATATTAAGGTTGAGGTGCTGGTTATGGCGTTTTCTGGGTTGTACGCTATGAAGTAAGGGTCGTTAAAGAGAACAGGAGCGTAGTTCTTGCTCTTAAAGGCCAAGTAGTTTACAAAGGCCTTTGCAAAGCTTGATATTTCTTGATTTGGAGAGATGTCTATGAGGCGGTTTGCGTAAAGGAAGGCCTTATCTGGGTTCTTTTCCCCATAGTAGTTGGCTAAAAAGTAAGCTAGAACGAGCTTTTCTGTTTGGGGAACTTGGGGAAAGAGCTCTTCTGCCCTCTTGGGGTCTTTTGTTATTACCGCAGCCATAGTATCTATTAAAGGAGCTCCAAACTTTACTTCCTTTAACTCTCTTTCTTTTCCAAGTTTCTTTGAAAGGAAAATCAACCTTCCTCCGTTTGCCTCCGGGAAAAGTGCCTTTCCTTTAAAGAGCTCTTTTAAAGTTTCGTAGGCGTCTTTTTCTCTTCCAAGCTGGTAAAGGGAATAGGCTAAGAGAGTCTTTGAGAACTGACTTTCACCTTTTGAGAGCTCCTTAACCGCTTTTTTGTAGTCTCCCGTAATTTCGTAGGCTTGGCCTAAGAGCTCCCTAACCCTCCTTCCCCTATCTTTAAGGTCGTTCTCTGCGTATTCAAGGAGCTTAACTGCAACTTGGGGACTTCCTCCGTAAAGGTAAACCCTTGCGGCGTTCACTACCGACTCGTCGTAGTATGGGGTGTTCTGGAAGTTCCCTAAAAGCTGGTTGTAAACTACAGTTCCAACTTGGTAGTTAACTGAACCAAGCTTACCTAAAAGGAAGAGGCTCCTTGCAAGGAGGTTTTTGTCTCGGGTGTTTTCAACTGCCTTTTCAAGCTCCTTTTGGGCTTTCTGGAAGTAGCCGCTTTGAAAGTAAAGGAAGGCAAGGTCGTGGGGAAGTCCTATCTCTTCTTTGGGAACCTCTTGGGAGAAAGTGAAAATTAATGCTTTAGCGTAGAGTTTAGGGTAGAGGCTCTTTAGCTTGTCGTAATCAAAGTCCCCTTTAAAGAAGTCGTAAATTACCTTTAAGGAGTTGGGAAGTTGAGGCTTTTCAGTTGAAAGGCCTACAACCTGAGGTATTTTCTCAGGTTTCTTGAGTTTAAAGTAAGTCCAAGCTAAAAGGTACTTTTCTCTCTCTGTTGTTGGGTTCTTTATTAGCTTTAACACTTGTGAATACTTACCTGCAAGGTAGTAGGCCTTTGCAAGCTCAAATCTCGTTTCAGGTCCCGGGCTCTTCCTGTAGAGTTTCTGAGCTTCAACGAGGGCTTCTTCAAACCTCTTTTTCCTTTCAAGGTACTTTATAAATTGGAGCTCCTCCTCTTTCCCCCTAAACCACCTTCCGTAGTTGTCAAATATAAAGTCAATTAGGTCGTAGTCGTTTTCTTTAACTGCCCTCTTTAAGGCTTCCCTTAAAAGGCCAGAGTCCTTGATTGCTCCTTTAAGTTGCGTGTTTTTTGAAGCTACGCTTAGGACATAAAGGAGTTGGTCTGTAGTTAAGGGAGCTCCCTTCAAGGCTCTAAAAAAGCCTATCTCTTCCGAAATAGGGAGATTAAGGAGCTCCTTTTGGGGGAAAGCCTCACTTATAGGAACTCCTTGGTTTAGCTTAAGAAGGGTTTCTAAGGCTAAAAGCTCTCCCTTGTGAAAGTCTGGGTAGTTTTCCTTCCAGTAGTTTACAAGGTTAGATAAAGAGTCGTAATCCTTGGCTTTTAAGAAAGAGAGGTAAGCGTACCTGTAAAACTTTTTAAACTCCTTCCCCTTCAAGGAAGGGAGGTTCTCTTTAAAGGTCTTTGCAGCCAGCGAGTAAAGGCCGTCTGAGTAGAGCTTAATTCCTAAATTTAAGTCTGACGCAAGTGCAGTTGAGGCTATGAGCAAGGTTGAAATCAGAGCCTTTTTTATCATCTTTTTATCCCCTGATTAAATTTACATACGAAATTCTAATTGAAAGGTAAGAGATGGCAAGGAAGTTTAAAGTAGTTTCACCCTTTAAGCCAAAGGGAGACCAACCAAAGGCAATTAGGGAGCTCTCAGAGGGTATAAAAAGTGGATTAAAGTATCAAACCCTCCTTGGAATTACGGGAAGCGGAAAGACTTACACTATAGCAAAGGTCATAGAAGAGGTTCAAAAGCCCACTTTAATTATATCCCACAACAAAGTCCTTGCGGCACAGCTTTACCACGAGCTTAAGTCCTTCTTTCCAAACAACAGGGTAGAGTACTTTATAAGCTACTACGACTACTACCAGCCGGAAGCCTACCTTCCGAGCAGAGACCTCTACATAGAAAAAGACTGCTCAATAAACCCGGTAATAGACAGGATGCGCCACTCTGCAACTGTTTCCCTCTTAACCAGGCCAGATACCATAATAGTCTCCTCTGTCTCCTGCATTTACGGCCTTGGCTCTCCTGAAAACTATAGGGAGCTCTCTTTACAGTTTAACTTAGGAGAAGAGGTTGACAGGGACGAGGTTTTAAGGAAGCTCGTTGCCTTGGGGTACGAAAGGAGCTCTTACGAGGTTAAGCCGGGAATCTTTAAAGTTAGAGGAGACACTATAGACATCTACCCTGCAGACCAGGAGGAGCACTTTATAAGGGTGGAGCTCTTTGGAGACGAAGTAGAGAGAATCACTATGCACGACTACTTTAACCAGAAAGTTTTAAAAGAGTTTACCTCTTACACGGTCTATCCCGCCTCCCACTACGCCACTCCTTACGCTCAAATATTAAGGGCTGTAGAAGGCATAAGGCAGGAGCTAAAGGAGAGGATAGACTACTTCCTTAAAGAGGGAAAAGAGCTTGAAGCAAGGCGAATTGAGCAGAGAACCCTTTACGACATAGAGCTCCTTTTAGAAGTTGGCCACTGTAAGGGAATAGAGAACTACTCCCGCCACTTAGACGGGAGAAAGCCCGGAGAACCTCCCTACACCCTCTTAGACTACTTCCCCAAAGACTTCTTGGTAATAATAGACGAGTCCCACGTTACTATCCCCCAGATAAAGGCGATGTGGAGGGGGGACAGGGCAAGAAAGTACAACTTAGTTGAGCACGGCTTTAGGCTTCCCTCTGCTTACGACAACAGGCCTTTAAACTTTGAAGAGTTTTTAGAGAGAGTTCCTCAGGCTATTTTCGTCTCTGCAACTCCCGGAGAGTTTGAACTTTCGGTTTCAGAAAGGGTAGTTGAGCAGATTATAAGGCCTACGGGCCTTTTAGACCCTGAAGTAGAGGTAAGGCCAACCGAAGGACAGATAGACTACCTCCTTTCCCAGATAAGGGAGAGGGTAAAGAGAGACGAAAGGGTATTAATAACCACCTTAACCAAAAAGAGCGCCGAGGAGCTTACAAACTACCTAATTGAAAAAGGGATAAGGGCAAAGTACCTTCACTCTGAAATTGACTCTGTTGAGAGAGTTGAAATTATAAGGGGCTTAAGGAGCGGGGAGTTTGACGTTTTGGTAGGGGTAAACCTTTTAAGGGAAGGCCTTGACCTTCCGGAAGTTTCATTGGTTGCAGTCCTTGACGCAGATAAGGAAGGCTTCCTCCGCTCAAGAACCGCTCTAATTCAAACTATGGGAAGGGCCGCAAGGAACGTTAACGGTAAGGTAATCCTCTTTGCAGATAAAATTACAAAGGCTATGAAAGAGGCAATAGAAGAGACAGAAAGGAGAAGGAAAATACAAGAGGAGTTTAATAAAAAGCACGGCATAGTTCCAAAGAGCGTAAAGAGGGAGCTTGAGCCCTCAATTTTAGAGGACGCAGGGCTTTCTGCTCTTTTAAGGTTGAAGAAAAAGGGAATTAAAGAAGTTCCAAAAAGCGAGGAGGAGCTCTTAAAGGAGATTTCAAGGCTTGAAAAGGAGATGAAAGAGGCCGCAAAGAACTGGGAGTTTGAAAGGGCAGCAGAGCTAAGGGATAGAATAAAGGAGCTTAGGAAACTCTTAATACCTGCTTAAAGGAGTAAGAGATGGAAACCTTTAAAAAGAGCGAAGAGTTCGTTATGAGAACTTACAACAGGTACCCTGTCTCTTTTGTTAAGGGACAGGGATGTTGGCTTTACGACGAAAAAGGAAAGAAGTACTTGGACATGCTCTCTGGAATTGCCGTCTGCAATTTGGGCCACTGCCACCCTAAAGTCTCTGAGGCTATATGTGAGCAGGCAAGGACCTTAATTCACACCTCCAACCTCTTTTACATAGAGCCACAAGCTGAACTTGCAAGGCTTATATGTGAGAACTCCTTTGGGGAAAAGGTCTTTTTCTGCAACTCAGGAGCCGAAGCAAACGAAGGAGCAATTAAGCTTGCAAGGAGATACGGAACGGAAATCTCCCCCAAAAAGTATGAAATTGTAGCCTTTAGGAACTCCTTTCACGGAAGGACCATAGCCTCAGTTTCAATAACAGGGCAGGGTAAGTACAGTGAAGGATTTGGCCCTATGCTTGAAGGAGTTAAGTTTGCAGAGTTTAACGACCTTTCAAGCGTTGAAGAAGTTGTAGGGCCTAACACTGCAGGGATAATAGTTGAACCTGTCCAAGGGGAAGGGGGAGTAGTTCCGGCAACGAGGGAGTTCCTCTCAGGTTTAAGGGAGATAGCAGACCGATTTAACGCCCTTTTAATATTTGACGAAGTTCAAACCGGAATAGGAAGGACCGGGGAGCTCTTTGCCTACCAACACTACGGCGTGGAGCCCGACGTTATGACCCTCGCAAAGGCTTTAGGAAACGGAGTTCCCATAGGTGCCGTAGTGGCTAAAGGTAAAGGAGCCCAAGTTTTAAAGCCGGGGCTTCACGCTTCAACCTTTGGAGGGAACTTCCTCTCAACCAGAGCGGGAATTGAAGTTATTAAGGAAATCACAAAGGAAGGGTTTTTAGATAGGGTAAAGGAGGTTGGAAGGTTTTTAAAGGAAGAACTCTTAAAACTAAAAGGAGAGTTCCCCTCCCTTATAAGGGAAGTTAGGGGACTGGGGCTTATGTTGGGAGTGGTAATGAATGTAGAGTGTAGGGAAATTGTCTCTTTAGCCCTTGAAAGGGGACTTATAGTTAACTGCACTGCAGGCAAAGTCTTAAGGCTCCTTCCTCCCCTTATAATAGGTTTTGAAGAGGTAAGTATTGCAGTTGAAACTTTAAGGGGTATTTTCAAAAACTATGAGCGTTGCAGTTAAGAGCTCCTTACTTTTTGAAGTAAAAGAGACTACTCAAGACTTAGTAGTTGAGGCCCTTAAGCTGTTTGCACGAAAGCTTAAGGCTCTATCCTTCTCCTTAGACGCAGTATATCCTGCAGACCCCTATTCCCTTCCCTTTGCCCTTCTCCTTTCAGACTGGTTGGGAGTTCCGATAAAGGGGGAGCTCTTCCTAAAAAGTAGCGATAAGGTTTTGCTCCTCTTCTCTCTCTTCCCCTTTAGAGAAGTTAACAAGAGGTACATTTACGAGAAAGTTAACCTACTTAGAAAAGAATATCCCTTTTCTCCAAGCCTGTTAACTGTTTCACCTGAAAGGCACGAAGGAGTTGACTTTCAACTTATTAAAGGAAGCGTAAGGAAACTTTTTTCCTACTCCTTTATCAAGGAAGCCAAAAAGGCTTTCTTCTGGCCAGTTGAAGGTAGCATAACTTACTATCCCCGTAGGTTCTGGGAAGCTGCAAGGAGGGAGGCAAACAACTTTCTAAGGGCAAAGAGAATTAAAGACGCAGCCAGAAGGTACTTAAACGAAACCAGCGTAAGCGAGCTTAAGGTAGTTGACGGAGACTTTGACCTTTCCCTGTGGGAGAGGTTTAAAAAGGGACTTTTCACATTCCCTTTAGAACCTTCCGAAGAGGCGCCTTTAGAGTTAAAAGAGGAGAAGCTGTTTCAGGTAGAGGATAAAACTTTAGCTTCTGCAATTACTTCCATTTTAGAGTTCCTGTCTCAGAGCTTAGAGTACCACTACCCTACCTACTTAGCCTACTCAAACTATGAAGTAGTTGAGAAGAAAGGAATACTCATAGTCCCCAAAGTTAAAGAAGACTTTAGCGGAGTTGACTTAACAGTTGAGCTTAGGCTCGTCGGTTTTGAAAAGAGGAACTTTGATAGGGTATGCCACCTCCTTGAAAGGGCCATAAAGGAGCTTAAAAAGGAGGTTCTAGGAGACTCTTTCTCTCCGTCTTTTGAGTGGAGCGGCGACGAGGAGCTTAAGAAGTTTACCCTCTACCTTTCTTGGTTTATAGACAGGGAGGTTGCTCAAAGGGTTTACGGCAGGATAAACAAGGAGTGGCTCTTAAGTAGGCTCCTTTCAAGGAAGAGGAGTAAGAGCTCCCTTTTAGAGCTCTTTAAGCTCTTAAAGGAGTTTGAGTTTAACCTTGAAAACTACCAAACCTTTAAAGAGAAGCTCTCCTCTTTGTGGGAGGGAAGCCCAAAGCTTTTAAAGGTAAAGGGAAAAGAGCTTTCCCGTCTCATTGAAGTTAAAGGCCTTTGGCCTTTAGTGGCCTACCTTTGCTCCTGCGCCAACTTAAAGGAAGAGCTCTGCAACTTCCTCTCTTCTTTAAAGGGCTTTGATAACTACCATCAACTCCTTGCGTCCCTTGACACTTACTACTGTCCCGTTATAACTAAAAGGAGGCACAGGCCCTACTGGGAAAAGGTAATAAAGGAGAAAAGGGAGCTCCTTCTTAAAGGAGAGCCCATGAACCCTACCTCTTTGTTTACTTACGTCATTCAAACGGAGGAAGGGGAGAGATTGGGAGAGCTCCCGGAGAAACTCTCTTATTACCTCTTTGCAAAAGAAAGGAGCGGAAAGAGGCTCAAAGTTAAGGAGCTCTACCTTGAACCTGACTTTTTCAGCGAAAACTCCTACTGGGTGGAAGTAAGGTGCCTTTAGAGGTTAAAGACTTAGAAGTAAGCACCTTTAACGGAACGAAGTTAGTTAAAAAGGTTTTCTGGAAGGTAAATAGGGGAGAAATTAGCGCCATAGTAGGCGAAAGCGGAAGCGGGAAGTCTATCTCTGCCTTAACCGTGTTAAACCTGCTTCCGGAAAACTTAAAGGTCTCAGGCAAAGTAATCGTTGACAAAATAGAGCCTTTAAAGCTAAAGGGCAAGGAACTCCTCTCCTTTAGGTGGGAGAAGGTTGCCTTCGTCTTTCAAGACCCTAACTCCTCATTTAACCCCCTCTTACAGGTAGGGGAGCAAGTTATAGAGCCTATGATTTACCACGGAAAAGTCTCCAGTAAAGAGGAAGCCGTAAGAAGGGGAATAGAGCTTTTAGAGCTCTGCCAAGTCCCAAACCCTAGGGAGAGGTTCTTCTCTTACCCTCACCACCTTTCAGGGGGGCTAAAGCAAAGGTGTGCAGTAGCAATGGCGTTAAGTTGCTCACCAAGCTACCTTATAGCCGACGAGCCTACAACCGCCCTTGACGCTACAGTTCAGAAAAAGATACTGATGCTCTTAAAGGAGCTCTCCCTTAACGGTCTTGGGATAGCCCTCATAACCCACGACTTTGGCGTAGTTGAAGAGGTAGCAGACAAAGTCTTTGTAATGTACGCCGGATACACCGTTGAGTGGGGAAGTAAGGAGGAGGTTTTAAACAGCCCTAAACACCCTTACACAAAAGGGCTTATTGAGTGTACCCCCAAGTTAAGTAAGGCCAAAAAGAGAAAACTAAAAGCAATTCCCGGCTCGGTTCCGGAGCCTTCAAAGGAGTTTAAGGGATGTCCCTTTTACCCTAGGTGTTTTAAGGCAAAAGAGATTTGCAAAGAGGAATTCCCTCCCTACACCCTCTTAGACGGAAGAGGATACGCCTGTTTCTTCCCTGAACCTTAATCGGAAGTTAAAAACTTGTAAGCTTGCCTTTGAGCCCCTTTAGTTGCCGCCTTCAGGTACTCCTCGTCTGTATGGGGAGCTACTTCCGGGTAGTTCTCAAGGGAGCTCTTTAAAAGGAAGCTGTGGATTACCCAGTGGGAAGCGTCTCCGTAAGCGTACCACTTTGGCTCTGCCGGCGGGTCTTCAAAGTCTTGAAAGGTCCTTAAGTAAACGGGAGTAGCGTTTCCGTATAGTGAATTACCGAAGGCCCTGTTTGAAACCGGAGGGACTACCGTATCACAGCAGGCACTCTGGAAGAGGCAGTCTTGAGCCCTCTCTGGAGTTAGCCCGTGGAAAGTTGGGTCTGCAGGGTCAAGTATCAGCTGAAAGAGGCCAAGGACTACTCCGTAGGCGTTTGTGTTCTTCTTAATTCCTGTGCTTTCAAGGAGAGACTCTATTAGCTGGTTCTTTGCAGAGTCAACTATTGAGACCAGGTTCCCCCCTCCCACGCTGAAAACGGCCCTGTCAAGGGTTGAACTCTTAAAGGCAACCTCTCCGGTAATTGAGCCCATTGAAACCCCTACAAAGTTCACCTTTCGGGGAACATCTGTCTTACCGTCTCCGTTAAGGTCGTAAGTTCCCTCCCTTAAGAGCTTTTCAAGGAGAGCTATGTTAAATACTGCCTGATAGATGTTAAGCCTGTCTGAAATCGGGTTGCCAGTTAAAAAGCACTTACCGCTCCCTTTCCCCTCTTCGTTTAGGCAATTAGGGTCTGGTTCTTGAGAGGAGGTTAAGGAAGTGTAGTCTCCGTGAAAGGGTAGGTCTATTGCAACTACCGTTAGGGGAATTCCTTCAAGGAGCTCCCCTGCCCTCTCTTTAGAGCTCCCTAAACCGTGTTGGAATATGTAAACTTCTCCGTTGTAATTTTCCTTGTTCCCTACAAAAAGAGGAATGAAGGAGATGTAATCTCCCCAGTTTACGCCGTTTGGGTCAAGGTCTCCAGACTTTACTTTGCCGAGGACAGTTAAGAGCTCCCCCAGTTTTCTTATGCTTACTGCCGGAAATGTAAGGATTCCCCTTTCAAGGGTAGCCTTTTGAGCCAAACCTTTTAAGAAAGCTGTAAAGTTGGCACTGTTTAACACCTGAAGAATTCCGTCAAGTTCAGCTTGAATGTTTGAGTAGGGTAGGCCTTCAACTTGAAGGGTGCTAGTTTCACCTTTAAGGTAAGCTTCTATTGACTTAAAGTCTTTAAGCGAAAGGGTTTTATTAGCAGTAGTAAAGGTAAAAGCCTCTTCAACGCTTTCTCTATTAAACTCTATCCCCGTTAACTTCGTCAAAAGGGGAAACACCTTGCCGTAGAGCTCTGTTTGGTAAGCTTCCCTTATCTTCTCAAGCTCTTTGTCTTCAAGGGGCTCTGCTGATTCAAGCTGGTTGTAAATTTGAGCAGGTAAAACCTCTTTCCCTTCAAAGTCCTTTACGCCACTCAGTATTACAAAAAGGTACTCGTGCCCCGGGGAAAGGGGCTTAACAGGGTAGAACTTTAAATATCTCCCTTCCTGAAGGAAAACTAGACTTGAAGTGCAGTCTATTGGGCTTTGGGGAGAACCTCCCTCTGCCAGCTCCTTTAAAGAGGTAAGGTCAAAGAGGAAGAACCTACCCTTTAAGCTCTCAAGGTCTATCTCCCTATCTGAAGAAAGGGGAACGAAAATGGGAGTGTTAGGGGAAAGGCCTTTTAGGTTAAGGGAGTTTACGGCCTCGTAAAGTGCCCTTTCTTCTGGGTCTTTAGCCCTTTCCACATTAAGAACAACCTTTCCCTCCTTCCAGAAAAGGTCGTTTGGGAAAGGAATTCCTATAGGGGAATTTGGCTCTTTTGAAAACGGGTCAAACACGAAGTAGCTCCTTTTTACAGGGTTTGCCGTTATGATATCAGGAGCTCCTGAACTTTCCTGAAGGCTCTTACCGCAACCGAAAAAGAGCAAAGAAACAGTTGCTATCGCTAGAACTTTCCTCATAAAGTCCCCCTAAAAACGGTAGGATACTGTTATGCCGTATCCCCACAGATGACCGTCTGCAGAGAGGCTTACCCTTCCCGGATTTCCAGAGCTCCCCGGATAGCTATCGTTAAGGTTTAAACTCTCCCCTCCAATCTCCCTTTTACTCTCGGCTACTATGTACTGAACCACAGTATCAACTGTTAGCTTCCCTTTAAAGAAGTTAAAGCCTGCCCCTAAAGAGTAGGTCTTCTTGTCTGCGTCGGGCCAAAGCATGTCAAAGGTGTGGTCCGGTATCGGGGAAGGGTCGTAAAAATAACCTCCCCTTAAAACTAATACCTCGTTTACCTTATACTCAAGGCCGAGCCTAATTTGCCTGGTATCCTTCCAGTCTCTCGGGAAGTACTCCTTGCTCTTTCCAAGGAGGGGTTTGTTAAACTTAACCGTGTAGCCGTGAACTATGCTCCAGTTCGTCCAGACAACATCTGCAGTTAGAGTTAGCCTTTTGTTTGGCCGGTACTTAACTCCAGCCTGAAGTTGCTCCGGGTGGTCTATGGAAGTTGAAGCACTTACCTTCTCAATTCCTACAACCTCAACGCTACCTTTAAAGCTGGTCTTTGTCCTTGAGCGGTAGGTTATGCCGAAAGAAAGGTTATCGTAAGGTTTGTAGAGTAAACCCAAGTTAAAGGAAACGTTAAAGTCGTCGTGGAGCTCCCCCTTTATCACCCTGTTGTGAAGGGTAGGAATGCTCGGGGAGTAAATCCTCCTTTGGGTTCCCGCATCTGAACGGCCGAAAGAGATTCCAAAGCCGAAAGAGAGTTTGTCCGTTAACTTAAAAGCAATCGTGGGACTAACAACTCCCCTAACGTAGTAAGACTCAAAGCCGTTATAAGCAGCAGAGTTCTTTGAAGGGTTGCTCTCCCACTTTATGTGAAGGCCGTAAGGAACATAAGCTCCTATTCCAAAGTAAACACCGTTGAAAAGGCGAGTTGCAAAGCCAAAGTGGGGAATTATTAGGTTCTTTGACGAGTCTTTAAAACTTATCCCGTAAGGTTCTACCTCGTTTCCGTCCCCGTCAACGGCCCTAAAAGAGTGGACCTTTATGGTGGGATTTAAGGTTAAAACTCCCACCGAGAGGGTAGGCCTTTTTATCTGAGTCAACCCTGCCGGGTTATAGTAAACGGCGAAAGGGTCGTCTGCGTAAGCTGAAAAAGCTCCTCCTAAAGCCGTTGCCTTTGAGCCTATTCCAAAGGTGTCAACGTTCCCCGCTCTTGCACTCAAAGAAAAAAGGGATAAGAGAAGAAAGAGCTTTAAACTCCTCCCCATAAAAGCCTCCCGCTCTGGCTTTAAAGCCAGATAATAGCAAAAACCGAAGCGGGAAGATAAGCTACTTCTTTACTACCTTTATCTTGGGCTCCTTTTCTCCTTCCTCTCCTTCAAGCCCCTTTTTAAACTCTTCCTTCGCTTTAAAGAAGGCCTTAAAGAGGTTTAAAATCTTGTCCCAACCAAAGAGAACTCCCACGATAATAAGAAGAACTGCTATCTTTATTAGCAAAGTAGCCTCTCAATTAGAGTTCCGAGCTTAATTATAGGAAAAGGGCAAACTGCCCTAAGTTTAACCTCAGCCAAAGGGAGAGCAGAAGTTGGCAATGTCAATTACCTCAACGTCCTCTGAACCGCAGTTGGGACACTTTACCTCCATAAGCTGCAGCGGAGAGTAGATTACCTCTTCAAACTCTGCTCCACACTTATTACACTGGAAAACGTATATTTGCACCTTAACCTCCTTACTTGGTGGTTAAACTTCAAATTTAGGAGTTTTGAAGGAAATGAAAACCGTTCAACTTTTAGAGAGCTCTAAGTTTGACCTGAAAAAGGGAGGGAAGGCAGTTTACCTTATAGAGGGGAAAGAGAAGGAAGAGGAGCTCTTAAAACCGAAAGAGGTCGGCCTCAACCTTCCCTTTAAGTTCTTAAACCCCCTTCAGAGCGTCTTTTTTAAACACTACGAGGGAGGAAACGCACTAATATCCTCTCCTACAAGTTCCGGAAAGAGCTTAATTTCTCTACTCTTTTACCTAAAGAACAAAGAAGGAAGGTTCATATACACGGCCCCTACTCGCTCTTTAATCTGGGAGAAGTTTAGAGAGTTTAAAGGCTTTTTCGGCTCCGTGGGAGTAAGGAGCGGGGATGTGGTTGAGGAGCTCCAGAACATAAGCCAAAAGGCGGTGGTTGCAACTTACGAAAGCCTCGTTGCAGCCGCCAGGAACAGGTCAAGGTGGTTTGAGGAGGCGGGAGCTCTCGTTATAGACGAGGTTCACGTAATAAGGGACGAAGGAAGAGGAGCCATAATTGAAGAGCTCGTTTCATACGCCCTTGAGGAGGGAATTCCCCTCCTTGCCCTCTCTGCCACCGTTCCCGGCGCCCTATCTCTGGCCAAGTGGATAGAGGCAGAGCTCTTTATAGACTCAAGGTGGAGGCCCGTTCCCCTAGAGAGGAGAATTTACAACCTAAGGAAACTTTTAAAGAGAGTAAAGTCCTCTCCTCAAACCCCTCAAGAAAAGGTGGTCTCTGCTTTGGAAGCTTTGGACTTAAAGGGAAAGACTTTAGTTTTCCTACCAAGGAAAGACTTGGGATGGCAGGCCTTAGAAGTTGAAAACGCCTTTTACGGTAAAAAAGTGGTAAACGAGACCTTACCCTTTGAGGTTCAACCTAAAAAGGGAGAGAAGGTAGCCTTCCACAACGCAGACGTTCCCCAAGAGGAGAGAGAAAAGATAGAAGAGGAGTTTAGGGAAGGAGAGCTAAACAGGCTCTACGCCACCCAGACCTTAGCCTACGGAGTTAACCTCCCTGCAGACAGCGTCGTAATTTTCGTAAGGGGAAGGTTTGACCGCTTCTCTCTGGAATACAAGTTTTTCCCAGACCTTCTAACAATCCTTCAGATGGAAGGAAGGGCAGGGAGGCTCGGCCTTTCAGAGAAGGGCTTTTCCCACATAGTAATAACCGGAGCTAAAGAGGACGCCCTTGAAGAGGCCTTAAAGGAAGAGATGGAGTCTCCCTTTAAAACGGCCCTTTCTCAAGGCTTAAACTCTAAAGAAGGGGCAGCCTGTCAAAACAGGAAGAAAAGCATCCTTAGCCTTATGCTCCTTGGCCCAGTTCTAAGGTACGGAACCAGCTGGAAAAAGGCCGTAAAGGACTTTTACAGCGTAAGGGAAAACCCGCTCCTTTTAAAAGAACTGGAGCTTATAGTGGAGGAGTTAAGGGAGCTAGGTTTTATAGAAGGGGATAAGCCTACAAGCCTTACAAAACTCCTTGTCTCCTCTTTCGTCTCTCCTTACTGTTTCATTGAGTTCCTTAAGAGACTAAAGTCAACTGCCTCCTTAAGGGAGAAAGAGCCAACTATCGGCTACCTTTTCACAGTAAGGCCTTTCCTCAGGAAAGAGCTTAACCCCAAAACCGTAGCCCTCTTTACTAAAGAGGCTTTTACTCAAGAGGGAGAGAGGATAAGGGAGCTCTTAGAGGAAGAGAGTGGAATTGAAGTTAACGACAACAGCGAGGTCTTAATTTTCTACGGGAAGGGAAGCTTCTTTGACTTTAAGAACGTTGCAAGGCCTCCGGGGGAGCTCTCAACCCTCTCAACTGAGAGCTCCCTTTTAGGTCAGCTCCTTTGCAAGTTAAACCTCTTTGACTTTGAAGTAGTCCACAGGGTTATAATGTCAGTTAGGGGAGGAATACCCTTTAACTTCTCCCTTCTGGCTTCCGTTGAGGGGCTAGGCTACATGAGAGGGAACGCTTTGGCAAGGGCCGGTAAGCTCGTTGGAGCTCCCAACGAGACCTCCTTAATAAACGCAGTTAAGGAAGAAAAGGAGGAAGTCTTAGAAGCTTTAAAAGAAGTTCTCGCTTTTAGATACTCTTCCCTCAAGGTCCTTGAAAAGGAGTTTAACCAGATTGTTAACATAGTAAAGAAGGTTAAATTTCCCTTAGGCAACGAAAGGCTCCTTAAGTTCCTCTCCTCTATCTTCGTAGGGAGAGAGGAGGCTTTAAAGATTGACAAAGAAAAGGCCTTGGAGGTTTTAAGGGAGAATGTCAAGGGAGAAGAGGAAGTTTAGGGTAAAGGTTGACGGCAAGCCCCTTGAGCTTGAGCTTAAAGAGGAAATGGTGAGCCTTCCCACTTCAAGTCTTTTAAGGCTGATTGAGTATAAATACCTCTTCCCTGAAAGGGCCATAAAGTACGTTGAGTTTAAAGGAGAGAAACTCCACCCTTCAAAAGTTGACCAGGTGAAGGAAATTGAGGGACTAAACATAATAACCGAACCCTCACCTAACATGATAAACAAGCAGATAGAACTTGCCTTAATTGCCCTTGAAGGTATGGTAAGCTCCCTTGAGCAGATAGCCCAAGACTGGCACTTAAAGCCGGAACTTGCAAAGGTAATGCTCCACAGCCTTTTAGACTCTTTAGACCTAACCGTAAAGCTCGTTGATACAGGCTCAAGGATTCTTCCCCTTTACGAAGGGATTGACGAGGCCATTGCTAAACTTGAAGACGCAGTCTTTGAGCTTGACGACCTCCTCTATGAGGGAAGGGAAGAAGAGGCCCTTGAAGTGTTAACCTCTAAACTGAAACCTGCAGTAGAGAGCTGGAAGGAATTCCTCTCAGGCCTGGTAAAGTTTGTAAAGACTGCCCCTAAGGAGACCCACTGATGGTTTACTGCCTCTTTTCTTTCATCCTAGGAATTTTTATGGGGAGTTTCCTAAACGTCTGTATTTACAGGATACCCAAGGGAGAGTCTGTAGTTTACCCTCCTTCCAAGTGTCCCAATTGCGGAAACAGGATAAAGTGGTACCACAACATTCCACTTTTAAGCTACTTCCTCCTTAAAGGGAAGTGTGCCTACTGTGGCGAGAGGATTTCCCCTCTTTACCCTGCCGTTGAGTTCTTAACGGGCCTTTTAACTGCACTGCTTTTTTGCAAGTTCTCCCTCTCCTTTAGCTTTTTTTACTACCTAATACTCGTTTACTACCTAATAGTCGTAAGCTTTATTGACATTAAAACTATGGAAGTTCCAGTTAAACTCAGCTACTTTGCCCTCCTTTTGGGAATTCTCCTTTCTCCCTTTTTCGGATTAAGTCAACTTAAAGAGTCTGTTTTAGGTGCCTCTTTCGGCGCAGGAGTAATCCTGTTCATAATAGAGACCTACTTCGTCTTTACCGGCAAAGAGGGAATGGGCTACGGAGATGCAAACATAATGGCAGTTGTTGGAGCGTTTTTAGGCTGGGAGAAGGTTCTCCTTACCCTCTTTGTAGCTTCTGCGGTTGGAGCTCTTTACGGACTTTTAACCTTAAAGAAAAGGGAAGCTGCTTTACCCTTTGGTCCCTTTTTGGCAGTCGGAGCTCTCGTCTCCCTCTTTTGGGGAGATAGAATAATTAACTGGTATTTAGGAGGTTTTACTCCTTGAACATGTTTGTAAAAAGAGTTGAAGGTTTTTTAAATAGGGCTGCAGAGCTCTTTTTAATTGCAATAACCGTTTCTCTCCTACTAATCTCTGTCATACTCTTTTTAGAGTTCCTCTTTGCAGTTCCTAAACTCATACACATTGAAAAGATTATCTTCTCCGGCCACGAAAAGGACGCTACCGAGAGCTTAAAGGCGTTAATCTCTCCCCTTTTAATGTTCGTTATAGTGGTTGAGCTAATCATAATGCTCATAAAGCACCAGCCCCGAATTGTCTTTGATGTCCTCCTCATTGCAATTGCAAGGGAGATAATAATTTCAGGCCACAACTTTAAAAACGTCCTCCTTGGCACCGTCTCTCTTTTGATACTCTTTTTCATAAGGAAATTCCTAACCTTAAAGGCCCTTCCTCCCGGCACTTCCGTTATCATAGACCCTTACATTACAATTGAGTCTTTAAACGAGATGCTGGGGGTTTACATACCCTTTGAAGAGGACAAGTACCTAATAGACCTTATAGAGAGAGTTGCAAAAGAGAGGGGAATAGCTTTAAAGAAGAGGAAGACGATAGACATTGCAAATGTAAAGATAGAGATACTTGACCTTGACGAAAACGGAAAGCCGATTTTAGTTAGGGTTGTAAAGACGGCATGAACAGGCTTTCTCTTGACCTCTCTTTACCTGAAGGGAGCGTGTCTGTTGAGAGGAACGGGGAGCTCCTTTCAACTGTCAGCTGGAACAGGCCAAAGATTCACGCCGAGGTAGTATATAGGGAAATAAACAGGGCCCTCTCCCTTGCAGGGTTAAGTAGGGAAGAGATTGACGAGGTCGTAGTATCCTCAGGCCCAGGCTCCTTTACTGGAGTAAGGCTCTCTATAACCGTAGGAAAAGCCTTTAAGGTTTTAGGAACTAAAGTCCTCTCATCTACTACCTTAACTGCCCTTTCCTTTGGATACGAAGCCTTAGGCTTTGTCCCAGTTGCGATTTTGCCTGCAAGGAGGGGAAGGTTCTACGCAAAGATTGGAAAATTCCAAGGAGACCTAACAGAAAAGGAGATAGAGGAAAAGGTTAAACTTTTAGAAAGACCCCTTTTAGTCTTTAAGGGAGAGCTCCCCCCTCAGCTAACCTCTTACCTAAACCTTAAAGAGCTTACTCCCCTTTCTGTAAAGCTACTTAAACTCCCTAGGGAAGAACTCTCCCCTTTAACCTTTCACTACATAAGGGAGCACGATGCCAAACCTCCTAATAAGAGAGGTTAAAGAAGAAGACCTTAACGATTTATTAAAATTGGAGTTAGAGGCCTTTAAAAGGCCCTATTCCCTCTCTTTAATTAAAAGGGAGGTTAGCTTGCCCTTCTCAATTTTCCTCGTTGCCGAAGGAGAAGACGGAGTTTTAGGCTACGCTAGCGGTTGGCTCGTTGCACAAACGGCAGAGCTAAACAGGATAGCAGTAAAGAGAGAAAGGAGGGGAGAAGGTATAGGGAAGGAGCTCCTAAAGGCCTTTATAAAGAAGTGCGTAGATAGGGGAATTAAAGAAGTTTTCTTAGAAGTTGAAGAGAACAACGAAGCTGCAAGGAAGCTTTACTCCTCTTTCGGCTTTAAGGAGATTGGGGTAAGGAAAAATTACTACGGTGAAAGAGATGCCATCGTCTATAAAATAACTTTAGGAGGTGAAAATGCTTAGAGACGAGAACCTAAAGGCTTTAGCAAGGGAGAAGTTTCACCACTTTAAAACTTTAGAGAAAAAGCACCAAGAGCTTGACGACATTATTGACAAAATGGAGAAAAAGGCCGTTTTAACTCCTCAAGAAGAGGTTGAGCTTGAGAAGATGAAAAAAGAGCGCCTTCGCTTAAGGGACGAGATGATGCTCCTTATGAAAAAAGCAAAAGAGGAGGCTGAAAATGAGAAGTGATACTCTCAGGGAGTTTGAAAAGCTCCCTGCAAGGGCCCTTATGATGGCAACGGGCCTTCAGAGAAAAGACATTGAAAAACCTTTAATAGGGATAATCTCAAGCTGGACCGACTTAGTCCCGGGCCACGCAGACATGTTCTCCCTTGAAAGGTTCATAGAAAGGGGAGTTGCCGCTGCAGGAGGAACTCCATTCATAGTGAGAGTCCCTGCAATCTGCGACGGCATTGCCATGGGACACGAAGGAATGCGCTTTTCCCTTCCTTTAAGGGAGCTCATTGCAGACGCCGTTGAAGACGTTGCCACTGCACACCAGCTTGACGGTCTTGTCCTCCTTACAGCCTGCGACAAGATAACTCCCGGCATGCTCATGGGAGCCGCAAGGGTTAACCTCCCTGCAATTGTCGTCACTGCAGGGCCGATGCTTGCAGGAAGAAGAGGGAAAGAGAGGTTAGACCTCGTTAGCCATACCTTTGAGGCAATAGGAAAGTATAAGGCAGGCGAGATAACTCTTGAGGAGCTCTTAGAGCTTGAGTCTTCAGCCTGCCCGTCGTCCGGTGCTTGTCAAGGGATGTTTACCGCAAACACGATGGCCTGCTTAACTGAAGCTTTAGGGATGAGCCTTCCTTTCTGCGGAACCTCTCCGGCGCCCCTTGCAGAGAAAAAGAGGATAGCCGAGGCAAGCGGAGAGAGGATAGTAGAGCTGGTCAAAAAGGGAATAAAGGCAAGGGACATAATGACACCAGAAGCCTTTAGGAACGCAATAAGGGTGGACTTAGCCTTAGGAGGCTCAACAAACACAGTTTTACACCTTCCGGCAATTGCCTATGAAGCCCAAATACCATTTGACATAAAGCTGTTTGACGAGCTTTCAAGGGAAACCCCGAAAATCTGCTCAATGAGACCGGGGGGAAAGTACCTTATGGAAGACCTCCACTATGCGGGAGGCATCCCCGGAGTTTTAAAGAGGTTAATTGATAAGCTTGAGAGCTCCCCTACCGTTTCCGGAAAAGACATAAAAGAAATTGCCGCCTCCGGAAGGATATGGGACGAGGACGTTATAAGGCCTATAACTAACCCATACAGTAAAGAGGGAGGAATAGCAATACTTTACGGGAACTTGGCACCTGAAGGAGCCGTTGTTAAGCAAGGGGCAATGTCTGAAAAGATGAAGGTATTTACGGGAAGGGCAAGGGTCTTTGACTGCGAAGAGGACGCTATGAAAGCCGTTATGGAAGGTAAGATAAAAGAAGGAGACGTTATAGTCATAAGGTATGAAGGCCCTAAAGGAGGGCCGGGAATGAGGGAAATGCTTGCAGTTACTGCCGCCGTTATGGGAATGGGACTTGGTGAGAAGGTAGCCCTAATTACAGACGGAAGGTTCTCTGGGGGAACTCACGGTCCCTGCATAGGCCACGTTTCCCCTGAAGCCGCTCAGGGAGGACCTATAGGCGTAGTTAAAGAGGGAGACAAGATTCACATAAACGTCCCCGAAAGGAGGCTGGAGCTCCTTATTAGCCAAGAAGAGCTTGAAAGGAGGCTCAAAGAATTTAAGCCAAAAGAGAAAGAGGTTAAGTCAAAGCTCCTTAGGAAATACGCAAAGCTCGTCTCTTCAGCTTCAAAGGGAGCTATCCAAGAGGTTTAGGAGGGGGAGCTCTCTCCCCCTTTCACGCCCTCACGTCCGTGCAGTTAAAGACCGCGAGTCGGTATTCCTGTGCTTACCGGCTTTTTGTTAAATTCTATATTAAGGTAAGGAGGAATAAGTTGAGATATTTAATTTTCGGCTCTGGAGGCGTAGGTTCCTTTTACGGAGCTCTCCTTGCAAGGTGCGGAAAGGAAGTTGTTTTCTTGGGAAGGGGCAAGCACCTTAAAGCTATGAAGGAAAAAGGTCTGAAAATAGAGAGCTTTAAATACGGCAGCTTTTTAATAAAGGAGGAAGGCAAAGTCCTCTTTACAGATAAAACAGAAGGTTTAGGCAGGTTTGATGTTGTCCTTTTCTGCGTAAAGTCCTACGATACTGAAAAGGGAGCTCCCCTCCTTAAAGAGCTCTTAAAAGAGGATGGGGTAGTTATCTCCGTTCAAAACGGAATTGAGAACGAGGAGATTTTAGCAAGGCACTTAGGTAAAAACAGGGTTTTAGGGGCAACCGCTTTCGTTGGAGTTTACGTTAAAGAGCCCGGAACTATAGTTCACGAGGCGGCAGGCCTCCTTGAGATAGGAGAGCTCTCAGGTGAAGTTTCAGACAGGGTAAAACAGATAGTAGAAGAGCTAAAAAGCTGCGGCATTGAGGCAAGAGTATCAAAGGACATCAACTACACCCTTTGGAAAAAGCTCGTTTGGAACGCTGCCTTTAACCCATACTCCGTTATTACAAAGGCAACCGTTGGGGAGCTCCTAGAGTTTAAAGGAACCAGAGAGGTTTTAGAAAAACTTATGGAGGAATGCTTTAAGGTAGCAGAAGCCTACGGAGTTAAGCTTAAGCCCTCTTTAATAGAGAAGTACCTAAAGTCATCTCCCGACCTAAAAAATTACAAAACCTCTATGCTCCTTGACTTTGAAAGGGGGAAACCCTTAGAAATAGACGGAATAACCGGAGCTCTCATAAAAAAAGCAGAGAGAAAAGGCATCCCGGTTCCTTACAATAAGTGCGTTTACTCAACAGTTAAGTTCCTTCTGGAGAAAAGTAATGGCTAAGAAAATAGGATTTTGGGAAGCCTACTCAATAGGAGTAGGTGGAATGATAGGGGGAGGCATATTTGCAGTTTTAGGTTTAACCATCCTCCTCTCTAAAGGAGCCGCTCCCGTAGCCTTTATCTTTGCGGGCTTAATTGCCCTTTTAACCTCATACTCCTACGCTAAACTCTCTGTAAGGTATCCAAGTGAAGGGGGAACAGTTGAGTTCTTGGTTAGGGGATTTGGAAACAACCTCTTCTCGTCCTACCTTAATACCCTCCTACTTGGAAGCTACATTATAATGCTATCCCTCTACTCTTACGCCTTTGGAAGCTACGGCTCTGCACTCCTTTTTGGCCACGAGGTAGTCTCCCTTAAGAAACTCCTCATAGTTGCCGTAATCTCCCTTTTTGCCCTTATAAACTTCCTGGGAGCTTACGTTAGCGGTAAGGCAGAGGACTTAATGGTCTTCTTCAAACTGGGCATACTCTTTTTCTTCTCAGCTTTAGGTTTTTTAACCGGAGACTTCTCTCGCCTATCCCCTCACCACTGGGAGAGTTTCCTCAAGATAATGGTGGGAGGTTTAATTATCTTCTTAGCCTACGAGGGCTTTGAACTAATAGCGAACACCGCTAAAGACGTGAAAGACCCCGAAAGAACCCTCCCTAAGGCCTATTACGCAAGCGTTTTAACCGTTATTGCCGTTTACGTTTTGGTCTCTGCCGTTGCAGTTGCAAACCTAACTTACCAGCAAGTAGTAAAGTATAAAGACTACGCTTTGGCAGTTGCAGCTGAACCTTTCTTGGGGAAGTTTGGATTTGTTTTAATTGGCATTGCCGCTCTCCTTTCAACCGCAAGCGCCATAAACGCTACCCTTTACGGAAGTGCCAGAGTTAGCTACTTGGTGGCAAAGCTTGGAGCTCTCCCCCGCTCCTTTTCAAAGAAAATATGGAAGGAAGGAACAGAAGGACTTTTAATCCTCTCCATCTTAACCATCCTCTTTGCCACCACATTTAACCTGGAAAACATCTCCGTTGCAGGGAGTTTCGGTTTCCTCTCAATATTTGCAGCTGTTAACTTCGCAAACTTTAAGCTATACGAGTTTACAGATTCAAACAGGTGGATTTCTCTTCTAGCCTTCCTCCTTTGCCTTGTCTCAGGCGTCGTCCTCATAGGCTACAACTTAAAAACGAACCCGGAGTCCCTCTACTCTGTCTTTGTCGTTCTTCTGGGAACCTTCATCTTTGAGGTAGCGTATAGGGCCATTACAAAGAGGGAGCTCTCAGAATACATAGACTGGAGGTTAAAGTTAAAGGAGGAGCTGAAAGAAAAGGAGTTTAAAAGGCTTAAGGAGATTGCAAAAAGGATAAAAGAGAAGTTAGAGGACGCAGAGGTTTACCTAACCGGGAACTCCCTTAAAGGGTTAAACAAAACCTCCACTTTTAGGGTATTAGTTGTTCACAGAGAGCCTACCAAAGCAGAAAAGGCCGTTGAGGAGTTAAAGGGGAAATTCTTAAAAGAGCACTCTCCTACTTACTTTGTAGTTAAGGAGAAAAGAGAGAAAGACGGAAGGAGGTTAGCTTGAGGTTAATCCTCTTTACTTCAAAGAGGTGTCCAGTTTGCGAACCCTTAAAGGAGAAGTTAAAAAAGCTTCCTTTAGAACTTAAGGTTGTTGACATAGAGGAAAACCCAACAGAGAGGGCTAACCGTTTGGTTTTCTCTGCACCTACTTTAATCGTTGAAGAAGAGGGAAGGGAGGTAAAAAGGTGGAGCGGCGTCTTTTCTGTTAAAGAAGTTGAAGAGTTTTTAAGAAGGATTTTAAGTTAACTGCCCCTAAAGGGGCAGGAAGTTTAATCTTCAAGGGTAGATAAGTCTCCGGGGTCTATTCCGAGCTCTTTTGCCTTTAGAACTCTCCTCATAATCTTACCGCTTCTAGTTTTCGGCAGCTTGTCAACAAACTCAATTTCTGATGGAACTGCAAGGGAGCCAAGCTCCATTTTTACGTGATATTTAAGGTCGTCTATCAGCTTTTCAGAGACTGAATAACCTTCCTTTAGGATTACAAAGGCCTTTATCCTCTCTCCCTTCACAGGGTCAGGCTTACCTATAACTGCCGCCTCTGCCACTGCAGGGTGGGAAACTAAGGCAGATTCAACCTCCATAGTCCCTATCCTGTGGCCTGAGACGTTAATAACGTCGTCTGCACGGCCTAGAATCATTATGTAGCCGTCCTTATCTTTAACTGCAACGTCTCCGGCAGTGTAGCAGTTTGGAATTGTGTTCCAGTACTGTTCGTACCTTTGGGGGTTTTTCCATATTGTTCTCATCATTGAGGGCCAAGGGTACTTTATTACTAAGAAGCCTCCCTTTCCCTCCTCAACAGGATTACCTTCTTTATCAACTACATCTGCAACTACTCCGGGAACGGGTTTTCCGGCCTTTCCAGGCTTCATCGGCAGAGCGTCTATCGTGGTAATCATTACTGCTCCCGTTTCCGTCTGCCACCAAGTATCAACTATGGGACACTTCTCTTTTCCTATTACTCTGTAGTACCAAAGCCAAGCTTCGGGGTTTATGGGCTCCCCTACAGAGCCTAAAAGCCTTAAAGAAGAAAGGTCGTACTTATTGGGCCACTCCTCCCCTGCCCTCATAAACATCCTTATTGCCGTAGGCGCAGTGTAGAAGATGTTAACTCCGTACTTTTCAACTATCCTCCACCAGCGGCCAAAGTCTGGGTAGTTGGGAGCTCCCTCCGCTATTACCTGCGTAGCCCCCGCAGTTAACGGGCCGTAAACTATGTAGCTGTGGCCTGTAATCCACCCCGGGTCGGCAGTGCACCAGTAAACGTCGTCCTCCTTGAGGTCAAATACGGTCTTCATTGAGTAGTAAGTTCCAACCATGTAGCCCCCTACCGTGTGGAGGACTCCCTTTGGCTTCCCCGTTGAGCCTGAAGTGTAGAGGATGAATAGGGGGTCTTCTGAGTCCATAACTTCAGGTTCACAGTAGTCTAAGTGGCCCTCCATAAACTCGTAGAAGTCAACCTCCTTTTCCCCTATAAGGTCAACTTTAGGCTCAAGCCTCCTTAAAACTACCACCTTTTCAACGAACGGAAGGTCAAGTATCGCCTCGTCAACTATCCTCTTTAGGGGAATTGCCCTACCTCTCCTTATGGTTATGTCGGCCGTTATTACCATCTTCGCTTCAGCGTCTTCTATCCTGTGCCTCAGTGCAGAAGAGCTAAAGCCTGCATAGACCACAGAGTGAACCGCTCCTATCCTTGCACAGGCAAGCATCGCAACTACTTGCTCTATAACTAAAGGCATGTAGATTACTACCCTGTCTCCCTTTTTTATACCTGCGGCTTTAAGGGCGTTTGCAAACCTGTTTACTAATCTGTGGAGCTCCCCGTAAGTAATTACCTTCTCGTTCCCCAGTTCGTCTTCCCAGAAAAAGGCTACCTTGTTCCTTTTCCCGCTCTTTACATGCCTGTCTAAGGCGTTTACCGTAATGTTTGTCTTCCCTCCCACAAACCACTTTGCGTAAGGGTAGTTCCACTCAAGCACTTTCTCCCACTTCTGGTACCAAAAGAGCTCCCTTGCCACCTCGTCCCAGAACTTTTCCGGGTCTTTTAAGAACTTATCGTATTCGCTCTGGTAGTCTCTAACGTTTGC
>JALSNF010000015.1 GCA_026987115.1 Desulfurobacteriaceae bacterium | reverse complement strand
CCTACTTTAATTACTTTTAATGTGTGGTAAGGGAGGTTTAAGGTTTCTCCCTCTTTAGGGAATCTTCCCAAGGTATTTAAAATTAGACCTCCAACTGTAGAGTAGTCGGGGCTTTCTGGAAGGGGCCTTTTTAAAAACCTGTTTATCTCCCCTATCTCAATTAGGGCGTCGGCGGTTATGTTTTTCCCCTGCTTTACAACTTGGGGCTCTCCCTTCTCAAACTCGTCCTCTATCTTCCCCACCACCTCTTCCAGTATGTCTTCTATGGTAACTATTCCCAAAGTTGAGCCAAACTCGTCAACCACTATTCCCATTTGCTCTCTCTTTCTCCTAAACTCTTTAAGGGCGTCAAAAACGTTCATGTACTCAGGTAGGACAACAACCGGCCTTAAAAGTTCCTTAACCTTCGTATTTGGGTCTTTTACGCTTATCAGGTCTGATATAAGGAGGTAGCCTTCTATGTTGTCAAACCTTTCCCTATAGACAGGGAGTTTTGAAAAACCGCTCTTGTTAAATAGTTCCAATGCTTCTTTAACTGTTGCTCCCTCGCCTACCGCAATTACCTTTGAAAGGGGAGTGTAGATGTCCCCTACGCTCTTTTCCTTTAGGTTAAGGATGTTCTTTAATATCTTCCTCTCTGTCTTCTCTACTTTGAACCTACTGGAGCTCTCAACCAGCAGCCTTAACTCCTCTTTAGTTACAAACGGGTTTTTCTCTGTCTCTGCCTTAAGGAGCTGTGCAAGGAGCTTTGAAATTCCCATTACTAAAAAGGAGACTGGTTTAAAGACAAGGTAGAAAAAGTATATGGGGTACACTATTTTAAAGGCTATCACGTGTGAGTATTTTTGAAAGAGGCTTTTGGGTATTAATTCTCCAAAAGTTAAGGTTATCGGGGTGAAAAAGAGAACGGTCGTAATTTCCGGATAACTTGAAAGGGCAGGTATAGCGCTGGTTATCTTGTCTATAAAGTAAGTTGCAAAGAGGGTTGAACCGCTTACCGTGGAGAGGTTCGTTCCAATTAAGGTCGTTGAAAGGAGCTTTTCCGGCTCTTTAAGGAGCCTTTCTAGAAGGAGAGCTCTCTTATCTCCCTCTTTAAGTTTTTTCTGGAGCTCCACCTTTGGAAGGGAGACTATGGCTATTTCACTTCCAGAGAAAAAGGCCTCAGAGAGGACGCACAAGAGGATGAGAAGAGCTACTTCCACTTTAGCCTCTCCACTAAAACCTTGTCTATTCTGTTTCCGTCCATATTCTCAACTGTAAAGCGGTAGTTCTGGAAATCTACCTTTTCCCCTTCTTTAGGTATCTTCCCTAAAAGAGCCATTATCAGACCTGAAAGGGTGTCAACCTCTTCCAAAATCTCCTCTTCTTTAAGGTCTAGCACCTCCTTTAGCTCCTCTATTGGAGTTTCTCCTGAGAAGATGAAAGTTTCCTGAGAAAGTCTCTTGTATTCAGGCTGATGGCCTTTCTTCTCGTCTGGGAGCTCCCCTACTATCTCCCTTAAGATGTCGTCAAGGGTGACTATCCCCGCCGTGTTTCCGTACTCGTCAACTATAACCGCCATGTGTTTCTTAGTCCTCTGCATCTCCTCTAAGAGCTTGTCAATTGTCAGGAACTCTGGAACGAAAAAGGGCTCGTCTGCAAGTTCTTTTATGGGCCTTTTAAGGTCTTCTTTACTTAAATTAAGGGGTAAAATCCTCCTGGTATAGAGTATCCCCGTTATGTGGTCTAAAGAATCTTTATATACCGGTATCCTTGAGAACTTGACCTGCTCAAGGAGATTGAGAGCTTCCTCTACGCTCATGTCCTCCTTTAAGGCAAAGATTTTGTGCTTTGGAACCATAATTTCCTTAACCAGGACCTCTCCTAAATCAAGGGTTCTGTCTATAAGCTCCTTCTCTTCTTGAGCTATAGTTCCCTCTTTTGCCCCTTGAGAAACAAGGAGCATAAACTCCTCCTCTGTCATCGCCTTTGGGGAGCTAAAGAGCTCTATCCCGAAAGGCTTAAGTACTAAAGAGGCAAAGCCCACTAAAACTTTCCTAAGAGGTAAAGTTATGTAATAAAAGAGCTTAATAAAGGGAAGGACGAAAAAGGCATAGGACTCTGCATACTTTATCGCTAAAGTCTTTGGAGTAACTTCACCGAATATTAAGAGGGTGATTACAGTAATCGGAACGGTTAAGAGAGCTCCCTTCTCCTCCCCAAAGAGTTTAACGAACAGGACTGCAGAGGTTGCAGATATTCCCACGTTTACCATTTCGTTTCCAAGGAGAATCGTTGCGATGAGCTCAGCGGGCCTTTGAAGGAGGTTTAAGAGCTCTCTTGCCTTTTTGTTCCCCTCCTTTGCCAGCCTCTCAAGCCTTAAGGTGTTCAGTGAAAAGAAAGCCGTCTCTGAAGCCGAAAAGAGCCCGGAAAAGACTATGAGGACTAAAAGGGCTACTATGTAGCCCGTTAAACTCCCGTCCCCTTCCATTATTTAGCCTTCCTTGTGAAGTCTCGTAATTATCAAGTTTTGAACTGCAGTAATTAAGTTGTTTGTAAGCCAGTAGAGAACCAGCCCTGCAGGGAAACTTGCAAAGAGGAAGGTAAAAAAGAGGGCCATAGCGTAGAAGATGTACTGTTGCTGTTTGTTTGTCGTAGGCGTTAGGTACTGCTGAACTATCATTGAAAGGCCCATTAAAATTGGGAGTGCGTAGGTAGGGTCAGGCTGGGAGAGGTCCTTAAGCCAGAGGAAGCTTGCCCCCTTTAGTTCAACGGCGTTCAAAAAGAGCTCGTAAAGTGCTATGAATATTGGAATCTGAAGGAGCATAGGAAGACAACCACTTGCAGGGTTGATTCCCTCTTCTTTGTAAATCTTCATCGTCTCTTCTTGAAGTTTTTGAGGGTCGTTTCCGTACTTTCTCTTTATCTCTTCAAGCTTTGGAGCTATCTTTTGCATCTTCTTCATAGAAACAAAGCTCTTGTGAGTTAAGGGGTGAAGGATGAGTTTTATGATAAGGGTAAATACGATTATCTCTATTCCCCAGTTGGGTATGAACTTGTGAAGGAAGAGGAAGAACTTTAAAAGTGGTTTTGCAAGAAAGCCGAGGATTCCAAAGTCTATGGCGCTTTCCATTCCCAGCTTTTCAAGCTCTTTAAGCTCCTTTGGACCACTGTAAAAGGTAAAGTCGTTAGCTAAAGCCTTAATTAAAGTATGCCCGCTACCTAATCCTTTAACCACTACAGGAAAAGAGCTGTCCTTTGCAGCCATCAGGAAGTAGTGCTCCTCTTCACCTGCCCAAAGGACATTGTTAAAGGAGAGGAAACCGTTTATCTCTTTTGGATTGAGCCTGTATATCTTTTCCTTCGTTTCAACTACCGGACCTACATGGCTTCTCTTTTCGTTCCCGCTTAAGTTAATGTCAGGCCCTATTACGGTGTAGAGCTCCGCCCCTTTTAGGTAGGTTTTAACTCCTATTCTGTAAGAGTCAGGGTAGAAGGTAAGCTCTTTAGTAAACTCCCTTCCGTCTGGGAGCTCCCCCTTAAAGGTCAACTTCTCAGGTTTGTCTTTAACCGTTAGAGAATCACTACTTGGGGTTAAGTTGAGGGAGGAAAGCTCTTTAGAGAGCTCCTTGTTTGAAGCCAGAGTCGTTAAGGGATATATTCCGGTTTCCCTTGCAAACCTTGACACTGCTTGGTAGTTGTACTTTTTAACCCAAAAGGAGACCAACTTCCCGTTTACAGTTGAAAACTCAGCCCTGTAAAGGGGAGTTTCTACTTTTACTATCCTCCCAAGCTCCTTTGAGGGCAATATCTCAACCTCTCGTGGCCTCCCTTGCTCCTTTACAACCTCCCTACTCTTTTCCTCTTTACCTTTACCGAAGAAAAACTGGAAGGCTACAACCACCAGTAGGGCAAGTGCTAAAGACTGTATTAGAACTAAAAGCTTGCTGTCCTTTTTTTTCATCTTTTCTTCTCCTTACGGGTAGTCAATTCCCCCCTTTGAAAAGGGATTGCACCTTAATATCCTGTAAAAAGCTTTTAAACTTCCCTTTAAAAACCCGTACTTCTCTATTGCCAATATGGCGTAGTTTGAACAGGTAGGATAATACCTGCAACTTCCGGGAGTTAAGGGCGATATGAATTTCTGATAAAACCTTATTAGTAGTATAGCTAAATACTTCAAGCCTTCTTCTCCTTTAAAATACCGGCTTTAACAGCCAGTTTCAGGAAGTCTTCCTCAACTTCAGAGTACTTTTTCCCTAAGATTCCCTTTCTGGCAATGAAGATTATGTCGTAGGGTTTGAGCTTGTGCTTGTTAAGCCTGAAGACTTCCCTCATTAACCTCTTTGCCCTGTTTCTGTCAACGGCCCTCTTTGATACCTTCTTGCTGGCTATAAAGCCGGCTCTAGGGTACCCTAAGTCGTTTTCTAAAAAGTAAAAGGCCACGGTAAGGCCACCAAGGCTCCTCCCGTGGTCAAAAACCCTTTTAAACTCTTTATCTTTCCTTAACCTTTCGTTTTTAGAAAGGGTAAACCTTACCTTCTCTTCCACTCGTCGCTTACCGTTAGTTTCCAGCGTCCCTTTTTCCTCCTCCTACGGAGGATTTCCCTTCCGCTTTTGCTCTTCATTCTCGCTCTAAAGCCGTGAACTCTCTTTCCGTGTATTCTACTTGGTTGGTAGGTCCTCTTGGTTGACAACTTAACCACCTCCAAGGTATTGGTGTGAAGTGGAATTATAGGAAAAGAGTTAAAGATGTCAAAAGAGGCTTTCCAGCTGACGGTAGGCAACTTCCGGCTCATTTTTGTAGGATTCAAGGAGCTCCCTTAACCTTTCAAGATTCACTCCCAACACTCTATAAAGCTCTTTTCCTATTAAGTAGTAGCCTACAAACTGGAGAAGGTTTCTAGGTCTATCTTTTAGCTTTGCGCTTTCAAAGTCTATTACCTTTACCTTCCCTTTAGTTCTTATAAGGTGTTTTCCTCCCTTTATCTCTGAGTGCTCAACTCCTCCCTTATCAAGGAGGTAGCAGGCCTTAAGGGCCAACTTAACGGTTTCCCTTGGGCTTTCCTTAAAGGCCTCCAAAAACCTCTTTCCTTCAATCCACTCCATTACTATAAACTCTTTTCCTGCAAAGTAGGGTTTAGGCGCCGGAGTTTCGCTTTTATAAAGCTCATAAAGGCGCTTTAGGAAGGAAAACTCCCTTTCGGCTAAGTTCTCTTTAACTGCATCAGACCTTTTAACCTTTACCGCCACCTCTTTTCCGTTTAACCTTCCCTTAAAGACAACTCCCCTATATCCCTTTGCAACGAACTCAAGTTCAGAGATTCCCCTTTCTTTCAGCTTTTGGTAGAGCTCCCTCCCCCTCTCTGGGTTCCCTCTTGGGTAGTCTAGCAGTTTAAAGAGCTGAGAACTCCGGGATTCCATGCTTTTCCCTTAAACACTTCTTTATTATGGCCTTCCTCGTTATCTCTAGGACTTTCCCTTTCCAATAAAAGGAGAACCTGTTTGTAGCCTTTAAGGCCTTCTTAAGGCACTCTTGGTAAAAAGGGGAAGTTGCTTCAAGGAGTTTAAAGAGCTCCTCCTCTACTTTGTAAAGTTCCTTCTCTATCTTAAAGAGCTCCTCCTCTTCAAGGAGCTTTTCCAGCTTCCCTATTATCCCGTCGTCTTCCACTTCAAGCTCTGCAAAAAGATACTTTAAGTAAGAAATCAGTCTAGAAACTTTCTCGTAAGGGGTAATTACTTTACTTTCTTGCTCCTTTTGGGTAAGTTCACTTAAAAACGGCCTTAAGTCCCTTAGGGAAAGCCTCTCTTTGGGACTCTCCTTTAATATCGTCATAAATACCTCTAACACCTCTATTGGGCTTACGTTTGCCCTGAAAAGCTCGTAGGCAATAGAGTTGTCGTCTGAAGTCTGGTAGTACTTTCCCTCTAACTCTTCGTTAAGGAGGCTGTTAAGGTCTATGAGGTACCTTTTGAAATCTCCTCTTTGCTCCATTTTATAAACTCCTGATAGAACTTCCTAACCTCGTCCTTTAGCTCAGCTATTTTACCTTTATACTTAATAAAGTCCCCAAAGAGCCTCTTTTCAGTTTCAGCTTCCCTAAGCTTTACATAGAGCTCAGAAGCTCCCTTAAAACCTTCTCCCTCTATCTTCCTTAGGCTCTCGTAAGTGTTCCTTATCCAGACCTTTTTAAGTAGTTGGTAGGTGTAGCCTGCAAACTCTAAGTCAACTATTCCTCCCTTCCCGTACTTTATGTCCTCCTCTCCTTTAGAGAGCTCCCTTTCAAGCCTCTCCCTCATTTCTTCAATTTCCCTTATCTCCTTTAAAGTTAAGTCCTTTCCAAAGAGGAACTCTTTAACCGTCTCCTCTAATTCTTCTTTTAGCTCCCCTTTTAAGAACCTGAATCTAGTAAAAGCCAGCCTCTCCCACAGCCTTGCACTTGACCTAAAGTATTCCCTTAAGTAAGGGAGGGAGAAAAGGAGCTCTCCTTTCTCTCCAAAGGGCCTTAGTCTAGTATCAACTTCACAGCCAACCCCTTCAAGTTCTCTTATAAGTTCCAACGCCTTCTCCCTCTCTTCCTCTTTTCCCTTTACAAAGAGAAGGTCCAAGTCTGAACCCAAGTTCATCTCATAACTTCCGTGCTTTCCCAAAGAGGCCACCGAAAAGGAAGGTTTTAACTTAGCGTAGGCCTTATCTATTACGAAGTCGCAACTAACGGTAATTTCCCTAAAGAACTCGGTAATAGAGGTCCTTTTAAGCCTGTACCTTAACAGGGATATAACTTCAAGTAGCGCCTTTGTGAGCTTAAGGTTGTTAAGTTCTTTGTAAATCTCGTTAAAGGTCTTCTCATTAACCCCTTCCTCTATCAGGTTAGGAGAGAAGATAAAGTTTACGAGCTCCGGGTTTTCCTTAAACCTATTTACGAAAAAGTCCTTAGTTGAAAGGAGGTAGAAAAGGAGGTTAAGGGCGTTTATCTGGTTTAAAACCGAGAAGAAAAAGAGTTTCCCCTCTTCCCTTTCAAGGAAGAGAACTAAGTTTTTCATGGCGTTCTTTGAGTTTGGAGCTTCTAGAAGGAGAGTTAGAAACTTGTCTCCCATAACGTCAATTTTGTTAACCTCTTCAGGAGTAAGGCTTTTCATTGATAGGAGGACTTGCAGGAACCTTTTTACCTCTTCAGGCTCAGAAAAGCCCACATTCTCAAGCTCTTTCGCCGTAAAAGTGGATAGGGGCTTCCTGTCTCCTGTGGGGAAGAACTTGTTAAAGTAGGAGTTAACCCTCTCCATTCTGAATTTTAGTTCCTTTAAGAACTCTTCCCTTTGACTAAAGCCCATTTTAATGGCAAGCTCCCTTGCCTCTTCACTTTCAGGGTGGAAGGTTTGAGTTTGCCTAAAGTAGGTTATCTGGAGCATGTGCTCTGCCTTCCTTAAAAAGAGGTAGTCTTGGGTTAACTCCTTAAACTCTTTCTCTTTTAAATATCCCCACTTAAAGAGCTTTTCTAGTGCAATTAAGGTGTTCGTAGAGCGGATTTTCTTGTCTTTGCCTCCGTAAATGAGCTGGAAGGCTTGAACTATAAACTCTACTTCTCTTATACCTCCTTTCCCCAGCTTTAGGTCTATCTTTCCCCTCTTTTTTGAGACTTTGTTTTTTATCAGCTCTTTAAGTCTTAAGACCTCTTCTATTAAGGTTAGGTCAAGGTACTTTCTGTAAACGAAGGCCTTTGCGAGTTTTATAAACTCAAGTCCCGTATCTTTTAGGTCTCCTACAGAGGGCCTTGACTTTAAAAGGGCAAACCTTTCCCAAGGCCTTGCAACTGCCGTGTAGTAATCTTCAAGGGCGATTATGTCGTTAACCAAAGGGCCCATAGTCCCGTTTGGTCTAAGCCTAGTATCAACCTTTACCACTCCCTCAAGGAGTTTTAGGAGCTCCCTTGAAAGGAGGGTAAAGTAGTCGTGGTTTTGGAGCTCCCCAAGTTTGCCGCCGCTGCTTTTCCCAAAACGGCTCTTGTAAACGAACATTGCGTCAATGTCTGAAGAGTAGTTAAGCTCAAATCCTGCTGCCTTTCCCATGTCTATAACGGTAAAGCCGCAGCTTGGCTCTCCGTACTTTACTTTAAATTCTTCAAGTAGGAAGTTGAGAGCTCCCTTAAAGAGGGCGTCGTGAATTAGCGTAGCGTCCCTTACAAGCTCTTTAAAGGGAGCAAGGCCTAAGATGTCCCTTAAAAGGAGTCTCGCCATTTGGAGGTTTTTAAAATAAAGGAGCTCCTTTTTATCCTTCTTCGTAAGCTTTAGTTTAAAGTCTAAAGGCTTAAATTCCTTCTTATAGATTTCCTTTAGCTCCCTTAAAGCTTTCTCTTCCTTAACTAAAAACTCTGCTAAGTAGGCAGAGTAGGAAAAGAGGGTTAAAAGGTGGTTTAAATACTTTGCGTCTAGCCAACTCGGCCTCTTCTTTAAAGAGCTTGCCAGCTTTTCAAGGTAAATGAGAGCTCTCCTTTTACTTGGCAAGTTTGAAGAGTTTACAAAGCTTACTCCCTCTTCCCACTCTTTACTTAAGTTAAGCTTCACTTTCGTCTCCTCTTATAAGCTCCAGGAATCCCCATCTCTTCCCTATACTTTGCAACAGTTCTCCTTGCTATCTTTATGCCCTTTTCCTTTAGGAGCTCTGCAATTTTCCCGTCGCTTAAAGGTCTCCTTTTGTCTTCCGCTTCAATAATCCTCCTTATCTCTTCCTTTACCGCTTCAACAGATTCTCCGGATATTCCTTTTTTAAAGAAAGCCCTTAAAGGGAAAACGCCAAAGGGAGTCTCAACGAACTTGTCCTTTACCCCCCTACTTACCGTTGACTCGTGAAGGGAGAGGTTCCTTGCAACTTGGGTAAGGGATAAGGGTTTTATAGTCTTACCGTCCTTTAAAAACTCTATCTGAACTTTAAACACCTCTTGAGCTATTTTCTTTAAGGTCTCTTCCCTGCTCTCAACTGCCTTCTTTAGGTAGAGAGCCCTCCTGTACTTTTCGTTAATGTATTTCCTTAATTCCTGTCTAGTTGAATACTGGAGGTAGTACTTGTTTATCTTAAACTTTAGCCAACTAGGAGTTTTTACCTCTACCTTGACCTCTCCCCCTTCAAGCCAGACTTTAAGGTCAGGCTTAACCCTTACGGGAAGAACCTCTTTAAGGGGGTAAAGTTCAATCCTTTTAAGGAGGGATAAGAACTTATCTACCTCTTCTCGGGTAAGTCCAGTTTCTTCCTTAAACCGTTCAACGTCTGCTAAGAGTTCAAGCTTTTTTAGTGCTTCTATAAACTTTTCAGGAGCTCCCATACTTTTAAGCTGGCTCTCCATTAACTCCTTAACGGTAAGAGAACCGCACCCTACAGGGGAGAAGCTCTTTATTTTCTCCCTCACAGAGTTTACAGTAGAGACAGTAGCGTTAAACCTCCGGGCAATCTCTTCAAGGGGAACTTCTAAAAGTCCCCTTTCGTTTAGGTTTTCAACTATAAACCTACCTATCTTCTCCTCAAGGCCTGAAAACTCCAACTTAACCTGCTCAAGGAGGAGCTCTTTGCCGGTAGTATAGCTGGGAATTACTTCTTCCCTTTCTTCTTCCTTTTCTTCGTAGTAGTGGGAGCTCTCTTCATACACAAAGTCAATCGGCTCAATTAAAGGGTTCTCCTCTGCCTCCCTTTTAATCCTCTCCTCAAGCTTAATTAAGGGTAGCTGAAGGAGCTCAAGACTTAAGACCTGTTTCGGGGTTAACTTTAGCTTCTGAGTTAAAGTTATCTCTATGTTTAACCTACTCTCCATACTCTTTACCAAATTTAATAAAATTTCATAACTATGGAAAAAAGAGTCTTTACGGCCCTTTTAATAATATTAAGTTTCTTCACCTTTGCCTGCGGTATTGTAAGGACATCTCCCTTCGGGGAGACCTCTTTAATACTCATTCCCACCTCTGAAGAAGTAGAAATAGGCAGGGCTGCAGCAAGACAGATAGAAGCAAGGTCAATAATGTGCAAAGACCCGGTTATCAACAACTACGTTAACTGGGTAGGCCAGAAAATAGCTAAAGTATGTGATAGACACGACATAACCTACCACTACAAAGTAATTGAAAGCAACGAGCTAAACGCCTTTTCACTTCCCGGAGGTTGGGTTTACATCTACACGGGCCTTTTAAAACACCTTAAAAACGAGGCAGACCTTGCCTTTGTCTTGGGACACGAAACAGGCCACATAGTTGGAAGACACGCCATAAGGAGGCTTCAGCTCATTTACGGCATAAACATCCTCCTTTCAATAGCCCTGAACGGAAAAGAGCTAACTCCCCTTGAAAGCGAGGTGTTAAAAGTACTTTACCAGATAGTAGTAAGCGGCTACTCAAGGAAAGAGGAGTTTGAGGCAGACGCTATGGGAGCCTACTACGCAGGGAAGGCAGGCTGGAACCCCGTTGCCTCTGTTGAGACCATAGAGATACTTGACAAGCTAATGAAGTTTAAGCCTTCCGGGATTACAGAGCTCTTTATGGACCACCCCACAAACAGAAAGAGAATAGAGAACTTAGAGCGTTGGATTAGGACTTTCCCCAAGTCTTGGCTGAGGAATCCCTTTTACGAGGAAAGGTATAGGGAGAAGGTGCTAAGGAGGCTAAATGGAGATTCTGAAAGAGGGAAAAAGGGTAATAGAAGAGGAGGAAAGAGCACTCAAGGAGTTGGCCCAGCAGCTTGACGAGAACTTCGTTAAGGCAGTTAAACTCCTTTTAAATACCAAAGGAAGAGTGGTCTTAACAGGCGTGGGAAAGTCTGGACTGATATGTAAAAAGATAGCTGCAACCCTTTCCAGCACCGGCACTCCCTCTTTCTTCCTCCACCCTACAGACGCAGCCCACGGCGACTTGGGAATGTTAAGAGGAGAGGACGCGGTAATTGCAGTATCCCACAGCGGAGAGACTCCGGAGCTTTTGTCTATTGTCCCCCTTATAAAGAGTTTTGGAATTCCAGTAATAGCCATAACGAGCTCTTTAGATTCTACCCTCGCAAGGCTTTCTGACATCGTTTTAAACTTGGGAGTAAAAAAGGAAGCCTGTCCCTATAACTTGGCTCCCACTACCTCAACTACTGCCACTTTGGCACTAGGAGACGCCATTGCGATAACTTTAATGAAGCTTAAAGGTTTCAGCTCAAGGGACTTTGCAAGGCTTCATCCCGGGGGAAAGCTGGGTATAAGGCTTTCAAAGGTAAAGGAAATTATGAGGAAAGGTGAGGAGCTCCCTATAGTCTCCCCTGAAACCCCCCTTAAGGACGCAATCCTTGAGATTTCAAGTAAGAAGCTCGGTGCAACTTTAGTTGTTGATAAGGAAAAACTCGTAGGGATAATAACCGACGGAGACCTAAGAAGGGCTTTTGAGAGGGGAGTTGACTTTAAAACCCCCGCAAGGGAAGTTATGACTAAAGAGCCAAAAGTCATAGATGAGGAGTCTTTCGGGGAAGAAGCCCTTGAGCTAATGGAACTTAACAAGATAACCGTCCTTCCAGTTGTAGATGAAAGGGGTAAAGTTGTGGGCATAGTCCACCTTCACGACATACTGGGAAGGAAGTTTGAAACTTTTAAAAAAAAGTAATAAAATTTGATAATAAATTAAGCAAATTTTCTTGGAGGAAGCATGGCTAGAGGGAGAAAGGCTGGAAAGAGGACAAATAAGACGGTTAAACTCTCAATTCCTAAGAAAACCTATTACATTCTTTACGGCATAGCCGGGAATAACGAGCAGAAATTAAGTAGGTTAATTAAGCTTATCGTTGAGGAGAAGCTTTCAAACTCCACAATATCTGAACTTTCGGCTATGCTTGAGGCAAAAAGGAGCAAAGAGGAAGAGCAGAAAGAGGAGGCTTAAATCTCTTTAATGCCGAGAGATGCCAGGAGGGCCCTTGCCTTGTGTAGGGTCTCCTTGTATTCTTTGTTTGCCTCAGAGTCCCAAACTATTCCTGCACCTACCTGTAAATAAGCAGTCTCTTCCTTTATTAACAAGGTTCTAATCACTATGTTAAAGTCTGAAACTCCGTTAAAACCTAAGTAGCCTACTGAACCTGTGTAGAGGTTCCTCCAAGTAGGCTCAAGTTCGGCTATTATCTCCATAGTCCTTACTTTGGGAGCTCCCGTTATAGTCCCCCCGGGAAAGAGGGCCTTTAGAGCGTCTATGTGGGAAATCCCCTCTTTTAAAATACCCTTAACGTTGGACACTATGTGGACCACGTGGGAGTACCTCTCCGGAACCATAAGCTCGTCAACCTCTACAGTTCCGTACTTACACACCTTCCCAAGGTCGTTCCTCTCAAGGTCAACGAGCATAACGTGTTCTGCCCTTTCCTTCTCTGACAGAAAGAGCTCCCTCTCAAGCCTCTCGTTCTCTGTGTAGTCTTTCCCCCTTCTCCTCGTTCCTGCAATGGGTCTTGTTTGGGCTAAGTTCCCTTCCACCCTTAAAAGCCTCTCTGGAGAGCACGAAACCCCCTTAAACCCTCCCAAGTCCATGTAAAAGGAAAAGGGAGAAGGGTTTATCTCCCTTAACCTCCTGTAAAGCTCAACGGAGCTCCCTTTAAAAGAAAAGTCAAGCCTTTGGGAAAAGTTAACCTGAAAGCTGTCTCCGGAAGCTATGTACTCCTTAATCTTCTCAACGGCCCTATAGAAGTAGTCCTTCGTCATGTTAAACCCTCTAAACTCAGCGGTGAAAGAACCTTCATAAGGTTTGTCCTCAGGCACTTTAAAGGGCTCCTGGCTTACAAGCCAAGCCTCCCTCTTTAACTTGTCAAAAAACAAAAGGGTCGCAGGGAGGAAAAAGTGAATTTCTGGCATTCCTATGTCGTTAACTTCTGCAGTAGGGACTTTTTCCAAGAACCTATTTGCCTCATAAGAGGCGTAGCCGAAAAGGCCGTAAGGAACTTCCTTGACCTCAAACTTTCCCTTTAGCCTCTCAAACTCCCTTGAAAGCTTCTCAAAGCCTTCCCCTCTTCCCTTTACTACAACCTCCTCCTCTATGCCAATACAGATAAATGAAAACCTTGAAGTTTTCGGGTTTAACTGACAAGAGTCTAAAAAGAGGTTAACTGGAGCTCCCACCTTAACTAAGCTCAGAAAGACTTTAAAAGGTTCCCTATAACTCAGCTTCCTTACTATCAAGAATCCCTCCTATTAAGACTTCAAAGAGGTAAATATATGTAAAACTATTTGCTATCATTTCCATTTACAGCCTTAAGGAGGAAAGTAATGAAACTCTCTGGAGCTGAAATTTTACTAAGGGCTCTTGAGCTTGAAGGAGTTGATACCATATTTGGTTATCCCGGCGGAGCAGTCCTTGACATTTACGATAGACTCCCTTTCAGCCCTTTAAAACACTACTTAACGAGACACGAGCAGGGAGCCGCCCACGCTGCAGACGGCTACGCCCGTGCAAGCGGTAAAGTGGGAGTGTGCTTTGCCACTTCAGGTCCCGGTGCAACAAACCTCGTTACGGGCCTTGCAACTGCCCAGATAGACTCTGTCCCCGTTGTTGCTTTTACGGGAAACGTTCCAACCTCCATGATTGGAAATGACGCTTTCCAAGAGGTTGACACTGTCGGCATAACAAGGCCTATAACCAAACACAACTTCCTAGTTAAAGACGTTAAAGACCTTGCAGACACCGTCAAAAAAGCTTTCCACATAGCAAGAACAGGAAGGCCCGGAGTTGTTCTAGTTGACCTACCCAAAGACGTTAGTAGAGAGCTAACGGACTTCTTTGAAGAGGAGTATAAAACTCCCGTTCAGATAAGGAGCTACAAACCTGTTTTAAAGGGACATCCCGGTCAAATAAAAAGGGCCGCAAAGGCTATCGCTTCTGCCGAAAGGCCGGTTCTTTACATAGGAGGAGGGGTCGTCTCTTCTGGGGCTTCTGACCTTGTAGTTAAGATGGCAGAGGTCGCAAACATACCTATGGTTGCAACTTTAATGGGCTTAACTGCAGTTCCAGGAACTCATCCTTTCTTCCTGGGAATGCTTGGAATGCACGGAACTTACGCAGCCAACATGGCAGTGCAAGAAAGCGACCTTATAATAGCCGTAGGAGCCCGCTTTGACGACAGGGTTACAGGGAGACTTTCAGACTTTGCACCCAACGCAAAGGTAATACACATAGACATAGACAGTGCCGAGATTGGAAAGAACAGGGCCGTTGACATACCCATAGTTGGAGACGCCAAGCTCGTAATGGAGGAGCTCCTGCCTGAGGTTGAAAAGCAAGTTGCAAAGAACAGAGAGTTTTACAGAGTAAGGGAAAAGTGGATAGTTAAAGTAAGGAGCTGGCTTGAGCGTTATCCCCTTTGGTACGAACCAAGCGACAGGGTAATAAAACCCCAGTTCGTAATAGAGAAAATCTGGGAGATAACCAAGGGAGAGGCCGTAATTACCACCGACGTTGGCCAGCACCAGATGTGGACTGCTCAGTACTACAAGTTCCGCTACCCTCGCCAGCTTATTACCTCAGGAGGCCTAGGAACTATGGGGTTTGGCGTTCCGGCAGCTATAGGGGCAAAAGTTGGAAGGCCCGAAAAAGTGGTCTTCTGCATTTCAGGTGACGGCTCCTTCCAGATGAACATGCAGGAAATCGTCACGGCGGTTCACTACAACATACCTATAAAAGTTGCAATAATAAACAACAACTTCTTGGGAATGGTTCGCCAGTGGCAGGGCATCTTCTACGATAGGAACTACTCTCAAGTTCACTTAGACGTTCAGCCAGACTTCGTTAAGCTCGTTGAAGCCATGGGAGGAGTAGGTTTAAGGGCAGAAAAACCCCAAGAAGTAGAAGCGGTCTTAAAAGAGGCAATGGCCGTAGAGGATAGACCTGTCGTAATAGACTTTATAGTTGACAGGGAAGAGGACGTTTTCCCTATGGTTCCTCCGGGGGGAGCTCTCCACGAAATGCTCCTTCCAAACTACGGGAAGAAGAAAGAAAAGAAAGCCGTTTAAGGGGAAAGAATGGAAAAGAGAGAAGAGAGAAAGCACATAATAAGCGTCCTTGTTGAGAACCAGCCGGGAGCCCTTGCGAGGATAATAGAGCTCTTTAGCTCTCGGGGTTATAACATAGAGAGCTTAAACGTTGGGCACACAGAAGACCCTACAATTTCAAGGCTTACTATGGTTGCAAAGGGAGACGAGCACACGATAGAACAGATAGTAAAACAGCTTAGGCGTATAGTTGACGTTTTTAAAGTGAGAGACCTGACAGATAAGAGAAAGCTTGATAGGGAGCTCCTCATAGTTAGGTTAAGCGTTGATACGGCAGAGAAAAAGGAAGAGGTAAAGAGACTGGTTGAGATATTTGGAGCCCAGATAGTTGACCTCTCCCACGACACTTACACCGTTGAGCTAACGGGAGACGAAGAACAGGTTGACGCCTTCCTTCAGCTAATAAAGCCAATAGGAATTAAAGAAATGGCAAGAACGGGAAGGGTGGCTATGGTAAGAGCCCTTCAGGGAGACACCTTTAGCGACGAAAGGTAAAACACTAAAATACAGTGGAGGTGAAAATGGCTAAAGTTTACTACGATGAAGACGCAAGCCTTGAGTACTTAAAGGGAAAGACCGTCGCAGTTCTCGGTTATGGAAGCCAAGGGCACGCTCACGCTTTAAACCTTAGAGACAGCGGAATAGATGTGGTAATAGGTTTAAGGCCTGGAAAGTCTTTTGAAAAGGCCAAAGCTGACGGCTTTGAAGTCCTCTCTCCAGAAGAGGCTGCAAAGAAAGCAGACGTAATCATGTTCCTCCTTCCAGACCCTGTTCAGAAAAAAGTCTATGAAGAGGCCGTCAAACCTAACCTTGAACCTGGAAAGGCCTTAGCCTTTGCTCACGGCTTTAACATTCACTTTAACCAAATTGTTCCACCTCAAGACGTTGACGTATTCATGGTGGCCCCGAAAGGCCCGGGACACCTAGTTCGCTGGACCTACCTTGAAGGAGCGGGAGTTCCAGCCCTCGTTGCAGTTTACCAAGACGCTACCGGAAAGGCTAAAGACACAGCTTTAGCTTACGCCAAGGCAATAGGAGCAACCAGGGCCGGCGTAATAGAGACCACCTTCAAGGAAGAGACAGAAACAGACCTATTTGGGGAACAGGCGGTACTGTGTGGAGGAGTCTCTGCCCTAATTAAAGCAGGGTTTGAGACTTTAACAGAGGCCGGATACCAGCCGGAAGTTGCCTACTTTGAATGTCTTCACGAGCTTAAACTGATAGTTGACCTTATTTACCAACACGGCCTTGCAGGTATGAGGTATTCAATATCTGACACCGCCGAATACGGAGACTACACTAGAGGTCCAAGGGTTATTGACGAAAAAGTGAAAGAGAACATGAAAAAAATTCTTAAAGAGATTCAAACGGGAGAATTTGCAAAGGAGTTTGTCCTTGAAGCACAGGCCAACTACCCAGTTTTAAATGCTCACAGGAGAATTGAAGCTGAACACCCCATAGAGAAAGTAGGTAAGAAGTTAAGGGAGATGATGCCATTCCTTAAAGAGCAGAAGAAGGAGCTCAAGTAGTCCCCCTTGGGGACTACTTTCTAAATTCTTTAGATAAGAGCCTTTCCGCCTTTTCTTTAAACCTCTCCTTTAAAAGGGAAAAACCTTTCTCTCCGAGCTCCTCTGCAATCTCCTCATACAAAGTTCCTGCTTCTATAAACATTCCCAGTTTTTCAAAGCTCTCTGCTGCCAATTTTTTCGTAAAAGTGTCCTTCGGGTTTCTCTGCAAGTACGGAATAGCCGTCTCTATTACCTTTTCGTAATTTCCCTCTTCAAAAAGTCTTCCTACATAAACTTCAAAATCTCCCAAGAAATTCTTCCTTCTAAAAGTGAAAAAGAGGACGACAAAAAGTAGAACGGAAAGCACAACGGCCACTGCGTAAATATGCCCTCTGCCACTTCCAGTCCCATATGAGTTTTTAAGAAGAGCTTCCTGCTTTCTAACCATCTGGACTTCTCTTTGTTTAACAGTTTGTTTAAGGGAGGTTTTATCTGGGGCTTTCTTTTCCAATTCTTTTCTTTCGTCCTTAGAAACTTCCTTTCGGTTGCCCTTCTTGGTTTTAGGTTTTGGAGTAGCTTCTTTTACCTTCTTGGGTTTTGCGTAGTTAGTGTAAACAACCAAGTTTGGATAGTAAACGCTCTTTGAAATGAAAAAGTCAGGAACTATTTGAGCTATTTTATGTTCCTTTGCATAAAGAAAAGCTTCTTTATAAGATTTGAAGATGCCTACCCTAACCTTGTACCTGTTCTTTACGAAAACCACTCTGGCCTTTAGGTTATTTAGTTTTTCCATTAGTTTTAACGCTTCCTCTTTGCTTTTGAAAGCACCTAGCTGAATCGTGTATATTCGTTGGCCAGGTTTAACCTCTCCCTCCACCTTTGAAACGAGGAAAGTTAAGAGTATTAAACACATTAAAGCCGTTCTGAAAGCTCTCATCTCTTCTCTCCTCTTTTTAGGAGCTTTACTTCTACCTCTAGGTTATGGACAATGTCTAGTATTTGTTTTAGGGCTTCCATTGTAGGGTCTGGGAGTTTCCCGTGCTCAAGGTCAACCTTCGTTGGCTTAATTCCTTCTCTCCTTACGATTTTCCCAGGTATTCCAACTACTGTTGAGTTTGGAGGAACATCCTTTATAACCACTGAGTTTGCCCCTATTTTACAGTTATCCCCTATCTTAACAGGCCCTAAAACTTTAGCTCCTGCTCCTATTACTACGTTGTTCCCTATCGTAGGGTGCCTCTTTCCTTTCTTCGTGCTTGTTCCCCCTAAGGTTACTTGGTGGTAGATTGTAACGTCGTTTCCTATTTCAGTTGTCTCTCCTATCACAACTCCCATTCCGTGGTCAATGAAAAAGCGCCTTCCTATCTTGGCTCCCGGGTGTATCTCTATTCCAGTTAACCACCTTGATATGTGGGAGATAAGCCTTGCAAGAAGCTTTAACTTGTGGTTCCAAAGCCAGTGAGCTACTCTGTGAAACCATATTGCGTGGAGCCCAGGGTAGCAAAGGAGGACCTCCAAAACGCTCCTTGCAGCCGGGTCCCTTTCAAAAACAGTCTTTATGTCTTCTTTAATTCTCTTTAACATGTTATCTCCCTTATGTTAAAATACTTTAGAACTTGTGGGGAGGTCTTTATGGTAAAATCTTGCGAAAAGAAGTATAAAAAATACGACGAGTTTGCTAAGCTCTTTGAAATCCTCTCTAACCCAATTAGGATAGGGATAATAGTTTCTTTAGCCAAAGGGCCAAAAAAGCCTAAGGAAATTAGGGAGGAGCTAGGGGTTCCTCAACCTCTCCTGTCTCAGCACGGAACTATTTTAAGGGAGATGGGGATAATAGAGAAGGTTGACAAGCTTAACGTAAAGTCTCCCTGTAGGCTAAAGAATAAAAGGGTTTTAGAAGTGTTAAGGGCTGCAGGTTTGCAAGTTTAGCGTATCTTAAGTAGGCTTAAGGCAATTAAAGCAAAGATTATAGAGATAATCCAGAACCTTACCGTTATCTTAGGTTCCTGCCAGCCTAACTTCTCAAAGTGGTGGTGTAGAGGGGCCATTTTAAATATCCTTCTTCCCTCTCCAAACTTTTTCTTAGTGTACTTAAAGTAGTACCTTTGGGCTATTACAGATAGGGTCTCTACCACAAAGACTATTCCGGCTATTGCCAAGATAAACTCTTCCTTAATTAAAAGGGCAATAGTTCCCAAGAGAGCTCCCAAAGAGAGGGAGCCTACATCTCCCATGAAAACCTCTGCCGGGTATGCGTTAAACCATAAAAACGCCAACGAAGCTCCTATAACTGCTGCACATACTACGGTTAACTCCCCTGCACCGGGAATGTAAGGTAGGTTTAAGTAGTGAGAAAGTTTGTAGTTTCCTGCAACGTAGGAAAAGACCATTAAAACGAAGCTCGTCGTTATAACAGGGCCTATTGCAAGACCGTCAAGTCCGTCTGTTATGTTAACGGCGTTGGAGCTCCCAACTATTATAAAAACCGCCCAAGGTATAAAAAGGAGTCCCAAGTTAAAGTGTAGGTTTTTAAAAACCGGGAAGTAGAGCTCAGTAGAGAAACCCTCTTTGTAGAGGAGAACTGCTACTACAGTTGCAAGGATAAGTTGCGTTAAGAATTTAACTTTTTCTGGAAGCCCTTCCGGTTTTTTAAGTTTCGCCTTTATGTAATCGTCAACAAAGCCGAGAGCTCCAAAACCTAATACTGTAAAAAGGGCTATTAAAACGTAAAGGTTAAGTATGTTGTTCCAAAGCAAAACTGCAGTAGTAAGTGCCGTTATTATTAAAAGGCCTCCCATAGTTGGGACATTCTTCTTCTTATGGTTTTCCGGCATGTACTCTTTAATCGTCTGTTTAAACTGAAGGTCCTTTAACTTTCTCTCAAAGAGGGGGTAGAGGAAAAAGCCGATAAACATTGCAGTTAGGGCTGCGTATATACTCCTGAAAGTTATGTATTTAAATAGAATAATTCCCAAGATAGAGTAAAGGAGAATGTAGAGCATTCCTACCTCTCAAGTTTTACGTCAAAATAGTCTCTAAGGCCGTCTCCTAAGAGGTTAAAGGCTACTATTACTGCTGAAATTGCTATTCCCGGAGCCAAAACCCAAGGATGGGATGTTAAAACATTAACGTTCTCTGCTTCAGAGAGCATGTTCCCCCACGAGGGGAAAGGCTCTTGAACTCCAAGGCCTATTAAACTTAAAGCCGCTTCTCCTAAAATGTAGCCCGGAACCGCTAAAGTTGCAGCGATTATAACGTAGGAGAAAGTGTTTGGAATTATGTGTTTTAAAATTATGTAAAGGGAGCTCCCTCCCAAAACTTTAGCAGCTTTAACGTAGTCGTTCTCCCTAATTGATAACGCCATACTCCTTATCACCCTTGAAAGACTTGCCCAACCTATAAGGGACAGAATGGCAACTATTATGATAAACACCAAAACGCTCGGCATGTTAACAGGAAACATTGCCCTTAAAGCCAGCATAAGATAAAAAGCGGGAAAGGCCATTAAAACTTCAACTAGCCTCATTATAAGGGTATCAACGATGCCGCCAAAGTAGCCTGCCAGCGAGCCCACTATCAAGGCAATTGAGAAGGAAATAAAAACGCCGACAAGGCCTACTGTTAAAGAAATCCTAGTTCCATAAAGTAGCCTTGAAAATATGTCCCTACCTAACCTGTCTGTTCCCAGCAAAAACAGGTGGCCTTCTCCTTTAACTCCAAAGAGGTGATAGGTAGTTTTAATAAAACCAAGTAAGTAGTGGGGTTCTCCCTTAACGAAAAAGTAAATGGGATATTTTTTTGAGTAGTCAACCGTGTAGCTCTTTTCCACAGGGTCAACTAGTTTATAGCCGTAAACGAAAGGCCTAAGGTGGAAGTGGCCCTTTTCGTCTATAAAGTTTATAGAAGTTGGAGGACAGTAGGGGTAGTGGCGAAATTGAACATCGTAAGGGTAGGGAGAGATAAAGTCTGCAAAAAGTGCAGTAAAGTAAAGGAGGAGAAGGAAAACAAAAGAGAAGAAAGCAGGTGAGTTTCTTCTGTAAAGAGCTTGAAGGAAGGAATTTAAATTATTTAGCAATTTTCCCTTCAACTTCCCTTTCCCTTACCCTAGGGTCGTTAATAGCTATTAGAAGGTCTGCTATTAAGTTCCCCAAAACCAGCATTATTCCACCTATGTAAAGGGAGGCCATAACCACGAAGATGTCTTGAGACATAACGGCTTCAAACATTAACCTTCCCATTCCAGGCCAAGCAGTTATTATCTCAACCAACGCAGCTCCCGAAAGGAGGCCTGCAATATCAAAACCAATTAAGGTTAAAAAAGGGTTTAATGCGTTCCTGAAGGCGTGTTTTAACACAACCGTTTTGTAAGGAAGCCCTTTGGCAACTGCCACTTTAACATAGTCCTTCTGGAGCTCGTCTATTATAACGCTTCTTACGAGCCTCAAAAGCCCTGCAATACTGCCTATTACCAAAACGCTTAACGGAACTGCCATGTGCCACAGCCTATCAAGCACTTTCCCTGCTAACGAGAGGGACTGGTAGTTTTGGGAGACCACCCCTCCTATTGGGAAAAGACCGGTTTTTGCGGCAAAGTACATAAAGATAAAGGCAAGAAAGAAGTTTGGGACCGATATTCCAAATAGGGAAAAGAAGGTTATTAGCCTGTCTAAGAGTTTACCCCTATAAACGCCGGCAACTATTCCTAAAGGCACTGCTATTAACCAGGAGAAGATAAAGGAGGTTAAGGTTAACTCTAAAGTGTTAACGAGCCTCTCTTTTATTAGAGAAATAACCGGTTTGTGGTAAGCAAACGAATAGCCGAGCTTAAATTGAAGGGCGTTAACGAGCCACTTAAAGTATTGAACCAGCAGGTTTTGGTCAAGGCCGTAGAGTTTTTTAAGCTCCTCTATCGTCTCTCTGGATATTGAAGGATTGAGCTCAAGCTGGGAAAAGTAGTCTCCCGGAGCCAGCTTTATTATGAGGAAAGAGATGAAGGTCATCCCTATTACAAGTGGAACCATTTGCAATAGACGCTTTAAAACGTACTTAAGCATCTTGACGGATGTACTCTGTAATTACTTGATTACCGCACTGGAAAACTCTCTTTATTTTAAACCTTTTTACTGAGTTTAAAGTTTTAAAACCTTCCCCTGAGGTTAAAGAAGGAACGTCGTCTCCTCCAACAACTACAGGAAGGTGAATTAACCTAATCTCATCTACAAGGTCCTCTTTTAAGAGCTCCCAGTTTACCTTACTTCCCCCCTCAACCATTAACTTCTTTATGCCGAGGTTGTAGAGCTCCTTAAGCAGCCGGGGAAAGTCAACTTTCTCTTTTCCAACGGTTAAAACTTTAACGCCCTTTGCTTTTAGCTCTTCAATTCTTTTTTTGGGAGCTCTCTCTGATACCGCAACAATAGTTGGCGCTACGCTCGTGTTGAGGACGTTTGAGTCAAGGGGAATGTCCCCGGTTGACGAAGGGATTATCCTTATAGGGTTTTCCCCTTCAACGTATCTTACCGTTAAGTTGGGGTTGTCTATCCTTACCGTATTAGCTCCAACCATTATGCCATCACACTCGGCCCTTATCTGGTGTAGGTACTTGTTAGCCTCCTGGTCCATTAACTTCATTATCTCTTTACTTGAAACTCCCCGTGCAAGGGTAAGCTTTCCGTCAATGGTTACCTCTGAAACTATTAAAATGTAAGGCCTTTCCATATTAAACCTCGTATTCTTTACCGTATTCCCTGTAAAGGTAGTAGAGCCTGTGAAGGAGAGATAGGGTGCTCATTACCGCTATAAAAAGGATTCCGTAGGTTAGCCCCTTGTGGTAAATAGGGTAAATTAAAGACGCTCCAAAGAGAGTTATTAGTGTTTCAGGCCTGCCGAAAAATCCCGTCTTCTCCAAGGGGTCTTTTATCTTCCCAGTATCCCTTTCTTTATACCCTATCTCTGCATAGGCTACAGGCTTTATAAAGGTATGGAGCATAGTTGACACAACGGCAAGCAGTGCAACTGGAGGGCTTGCATACTTTAAGGCAACCGCTCCCAGCACAAATCCGTCAACCCACTTATCCGCTATCCAGTCAAAGACTGCCCCAAACTTTGTCGCCTTCTTGTTGTTAACCGCAACGTAGCCGTCGCAAAGGTCAAGTATTCCAGAGACAAACAGGAGGAAAGCACCTATTACAGGGTGTTTTAAGTAGTACATTAAAGCTGATAGGCTCCCAAATAGTATGGCTCCAAGGGTAATAAGGTTGGGAGGGACTTTTGCCTTTGCAAGTATCCATCCAAAGGGGGAATAGAGTTTCTTTAAGCTGTCTCTGTTGCTGGTAATGTTCATCTTAAGGTCTCCCTATACTTTCGTAAGTGCAAAATCTCCTCATAACTGAAGGCTCCCAAAGGTTCCTTCCGTCAATCACCACTTTTCCCTTAAGTTTATCAAAGTCAATCTCTTTAAACTCTTCCCATTCTGTTATCAGTAAAAGAGCTTGCGCTCCATCTAAAGCATTATACTTATCTTGCGTAAAGACAAGCTTTTCTCCATATTCTTCAATCTCTTTTCTTAAGGCTCTCTTTGCGTTCTCTGTTGCTACAGGGTCGTAGGCTTTAACGAGAGCTCCCCGCCTTAAAAGCTCCCTTATTACGGGAATTGACGGAGCTTCCCTCATGTCATCCGTTTCTGGCTTAAAGGCAAGGCCCCAAACAGCAACCGTTTTCCCTTCTATGTTTGGAATGTGCTTTAATAACTTCTCTACCGGTTTTAGTTTCTGCCTCTCGTTAACTTCTATCACTGCTTTTAAAAGCTGTGGCTTTTGGTTTACCCTTTCTGCAGTGTGAATTAGAGCCTTTACGTCTTTTGGAAAGCAACTTCCTCCAAAACCGCATCCGGCTCTTAGGAAGTAAGGGCTTATCCTGTGGTCAAGCCCCATTCCCCTTGCTACTACTGTTATGTCTGCTCCAAGCTCCTCGCAAACGTTAGCAATTTCGTTAATAAAGGAAATCTTCGTTGCCAAGAAGGCGTTTGAGGCGTACTTAATCATCTCGGCAGTTGGGAGGTCCGTTAAGAGAACGGGAGGTTGGAGCTTTTCGTATAGGGAGGCTACAAGGCCTCCTACTTCCCTGTTGTCTGCCCCTACAACTACCCTGTCTGGCTTCATAAAGTCTTCAACTGCCTTTCCTTCCCTTAAGAACTCAGGATTTGAGACTACCTCAAACCTCTTTTCAGGCTCCTTTACCCCTCTTTTCTTTAATAGGTTCTTTATAAACTCCTTAGCCCACCTTCCGGTGCCAACGGGAACTGTAGATTTGTTAACTATTACTTTAAAGTCTTCGTCATCTATGTTCTCTGCTACGCTTTTGTAGGCACTTTCTACGTAAGAAAGGTCTGCAGAGCCGTCCTCTTTAGAAGGCGTTCCTACTGCTATGAAGATAAAGTCTGAGTTTTTAACCGCGTAGGAGTAGTCTGTCGTAAAGTCTATGTTTCCTTCCTTTAACGCCTTGTTTAGTATTGACTCAAGTCCCGGTTCGTATATGGGAACTTCTCCCCTTTTTAACCTCTCTATTTTCTCCTTGTCTATGTCTAAACCTATTACCTTGTGTCCCAAGTAGGCAAAGCAGGCTCCCGAAACAAGTCCAACGTATCCAGTTCCTATAACTGCTATTCTTTTAGCCACTTTTCAATACCTCCTTGAGTGCTAAACCGTAAAGAAGTCCAAGTTCGCTCACCGTTAATTTCTCAATATTAAATACGCTACAGAAGACCTTGAAGAAGGCTAAACCCGGGACTATAACGTCTGCCCTCTTTTCTTCAAGGCCTCTTACCTTTTTCCTCTCTTCAATGTCCATTGACGAGAGTAATTTATACCACTTCTTTACCATTTGCCTCGTTATCGTGTAGCCGTGAACCTTCTCGCTATTGTAAACTTCCATTTTCTCTTCCATCGCAACCACCGAAGTTATGGTTCCCCCCACAGCTATTACCTTGGGCTCTTTTAAAGGAGGGAGCTCCCTTTTAACTTTTAAAAGCTCCTTCTCTATAAACCCTTCAAGCTCTTTTAACTCTCTTTCTGTGGGCTTTGGGCTCTTTAAAAACTCTTCAGCTAAAAAGACCACTCCAAACTTTAGGCTCTTTAAGTATTCTACCCTTCCCTCTTTGCCGTAAACTATCTCGGTGCTTCCGCCTCCAAGGTCAACGGTTATTATCTCTTTAAAGTCCTTAAAGTTAAGGGCGTTTGCTCTAAAAACTAGCTCCGCTTCTTCCCTATCGCTGAGTATCTTTATGTCAAACCCAAGCTCTCTAACCTTATTCAAGAACTCCTCACTGTTTTCTGCAAGCCTTGCAGCCTCTGTAGTTGCAACTACGACCTTTTCTACCCCAAATTCTCTGATTATCTCTTTAAACTCTCTAAGGGCCTTGAGGGTCTCCTCTATTCCTTCCCTTGAGAGCTCCCTCCTCTCCTTCACCCCCCTACCCAACCTCGTTACCTTTCCCCTCTTAAAGAGGGGCTTAACCTCTCCGTCTTTAACTTCTGATATTAAGAGACGGGTAGAGTTTGTCCCTACGTCTATAGTAGCTATTTTCAATACTTTCCCCCCTTTCTATAATTTTGGATGTGAATTTTACTACGGAGGAAGTTTTAACTTGGAAAACCTTAAAAAGGTAATAAACGTAATAGGCGGAGGGCTTGCAGGAGTAGAGGCAGCCTACAGAGCTGCAAACAGGGGAAAGAAAGTTTACCTCTTTGAGATGAGGCCCAAAAGGAGCACGCCCGCCCACAAAAGCGGTAAGCTGGCAGAGCTCGTGTGTTCAAACACTTTAGGAGGCATTGAAATTACAACTCCCAGAGGGCTTTTAAAGAAGGAAATGGAAGTTTTAGGCTCTTTAGTGGTAGAGGCGGCAAAGAAAACTCAGGTTCCAGCCGGGGGAGCTCTCGCAGTAGATAGGGAGAAGTTTGCAGATTACATTACCGAAAAGGTAGAAAAGCACCCAAACATTGAGGTAATAAGGGAAGAGGTAAAAGAGCTCCCAAAGGAAGGTATTACAATCGTTGCAACTGGCCCCTTAACTTCAGATGACTTTTCAAACTTCTTAAGGGAATACTTGGGAGAAAGGGAGCTCCACTTTTACGACGCCATATCTCCAATAGTCTATGCAGATAGCATAGACTACTCAAAGTGCTTCTGGGGTTCAAGGTACGGGAAGGGAGGTAAAGACTACCTTAACTGTCCCATGACGAAAGAAGAATACGAGAGGTTTTACAAAGCCTTAATGGAGGCAGAAAAGGTTCCCTTAAAAGAGTTTGAGAAAGCCTGCTACTTTGAAGGGTGCATGCCAATAGAGGAGATGGCAGAGAGGGGAAAGGAGACTTTACTATTTGGTCCCTTAAAGCCCGTAGGCCTCGTTGACCCGAGAACCGGAAAAAGGCCCTACGCAGTAGTTCAGCTGAGGAAGGAAAACAGGGAGGGAACTTTATTAAACTTGGTCGGATTTCAGACGAAACTTAAGTACCCTGAACAAAAGAGAGTCTTTAGGCTAATTCCCGGACTTGAAAAGGCAGAGTTTGCAAGGTACGGAAGCATTCACAGGAACACCTTTATAAACTCTCCAAAACTCCTCCTTAGAACCCTTCAGCTAAAGAAAAACCCTAAAGTCCTGTTTGCAGGACAGATAACGGGAGTAGAGGGATATCCTGAATCTGCGGCAACAGGTATAATTGCCGGGATTAACGCAGAAAGGCTAGTTGAAAGTAAGGAAGCAGTTTACCCTCCAGAAACTACTATGATAGGAGCTCTCTTAAAATACATTACAAGCGCAGACCCTAAGAACTTCCAACCTATGAACGCCAACTTTGGCCTTCTACCCTCTCTAAAGAGGAGAGTAAAAGGTAAACTGGAAAGGAGAAAGCTACTAGCCGAAAGGGCTTTAAAGGAAATGGAAAAATGGTCAAGAGAGCTCTCCTAATACTCCTAACGACACTAGCAGTAGCAAGAGCAGACACTTACCAACTAAACATAATTAAAGAGAGGGAAGAACGAGGCTCTACCAACTTCCTCCTCTACAAAATAAAAGCCGGAGACACACTGCTTAAAATACTAAGGAAGTTCCAGCTCCCTAGGAGTTTCCTTTATAAAGTAGTAAAGTTAAACAGGCTAAAGAACCCAAACTTAATCTACGCAGGCTCTATCATTAAAATCCCTGTTCCCCACAGAAATAGAGGAATTGTAAGGAGAAACAAAGGAGAGGAGCTTAAGTTACTCAAACTTCTTGGAGCAAGGGTAAAAAGAGAAGGGATTCTATTTGTAGGAAACAGGAAAATTTATTTAAGGAAAAACCCTTTAATAAGGGTAGGAGAAAAAAGGTTTATTTTAGACCTGTCAAACAGGATAGGGAAAAAGGTAAAAAGGGAGCTCCTTTCTGCCGGTTTTAACGTCGTAAACAGGGAAAACCTTAAATCGCTAATTGAAAAGACGCTATCTCTAAACTTTGTAGGGATAGAGAAAAACGGCAAGCTAATCTTAGGCGAAAGGGACATACTAGAGTACAACTTTGACTTTTTAGCCTACAACAGGTTCACAGGACAAAGAACAGTTATAAACCTTAAAGGAGATACACCTCCAACCTTAGAAGGTATTTTAAACTCCTACGGAATAGCCCTGCTTCAGCCCAAGTTTAAAGACCCTTCTCATAATGAAGGGTACGGTAAATTAAAGATTTTGCAAGGAGAGGGAATTAAGAAAATAGGAAATCTGCTCTTCCTCCTAACAGGGAAGAGAGGGAAAGAGGAAGAGTGGGGACTTAACTTCCCCACTTTAAAGCTCTCTATAGCTTACGATACTATAGAGCCCAAAGAGAAAGTTAAACTTGAGCTTAAAGGCTACAAAGTTGCCATCTTATCGGGAAACTTCCTCAATGACGTAGAAAACATACTTGGCTTAGTTCCAATTGCAAACAAAGAGGTAGAGCTCCTTTTCTACGAACCCCCAACAACCGGAAAGCGCTCAAAGTTTAAGGTAAGGGGGCTCTTAGTTATGGCCCCCAAGGAAAACTTCTTCTTAGTTGACTCACTGGACAAACCTTCAGAGATTCCCTACCTCCTTTACAAGGGAGTTAACTTGGTTATCTACTAAGAAGGTCTGTCGGTAAGGGCAACAACTCCGGGGAGCTCCTTCCCAGCTAAGAACTGAAGGAAAGCACCGCCCCCTGTAGAAACGTGGTCAAAAGAACCCTCTAAACCGAGCTCCTCAATTGCCGCTACGCTGTCCCCGCCGCCAACTATCCTTAAAGCGTCCCTCCTTTCTGCAATTACCTTTGCAACCTCTAAAGTTCCAAACCTAAACTTCTCAAACTCGTAAACGCCCATAGGGCCGTTCCAAAGGACCGTTTTAGCGTCAGAAATCGCCTCTTTAAAGAGGAGAACCGTTGCAGGCCCTATGTCAAGTCCCATCATGTCTTTGGGGATTTCTTTATAGGTGGTGAGCTTTGTATGGGCATTTGGCGAAAACTCGTCGGCGTTGTTGCTGTCAACAGGAAGGTAGAGCTTAACTCCATTTTCTTCTGCCTCTTCTAAAATTCTCTTTGCGGTCTCTAAGAGCTCTCGTTCAACCAAAGACCTACCTACCTCACAACCTAAAGCCTTGAGGAAGGTATAGGCCATTCCTCCCCCTATAAGCATCTTGTCAACAATTTTTAACAGGTTCTCTATAACCTCAAGCTTACCGGAAACCTTTGAGCCTCCTATTACTAAAACCAAAGGCCTTTGCGGGTTGTCAAGCGCTTTTTGAAGGTATTTAATCTCCTTTTCAAGGAGGAAACCTGCCACTGCAAGGGGAACGAACTTGGTAATACCGTAAGTTGAAGCGTGCTTCCTGTGGGCAGTTCCAAAGGCGTCGTTAACGTAGATGTCTGCAAGCAAAGCAAGTTTTTTGGCAAACTCCGGGTCGTTCTTTGTCTCTTCAGGGTAGAACCTAACGTTTTCAAGTAAGCAAACTTCACCCTCTTTAAGGGAGTTAACTTCCTTCTCAACCATTTCCCCTACACAGTCGGGAACGAACTTAACCTCTTTCTCTAAAAGCCTTGAAAGCCTTTCGGCAACGGGCTTTAAAGACAGTTTAGGGTCCCAACCTTTTGGCCTGTCAAGGTGGGAGCAGAGAATGACCTTAGCCTTGTGGTCAATTAGGTAGTTAACGGTAGGGAGAGCAGCCCTAATCCTCTTGTCGTTCAAGATAACTCCGTCTTCAATGGGAACGTTAAAGTCAACCCTAACGAAAACCCTTTTACTTTTAAGCTTTTCAGGGGGAATGTCCTTTAAAGTCATCTTGTTAAACATCTTTCTGTAAGGCATCTTGCCACCTCCTTATAACTTCAAGGGAGCTTTCAGGGAGGAAGTAGGAAACAGACTTCCCCTCCCTAAGCCTCTTCCTTATCTCAGTTGAGCTTATTTCTAAAAGCCTTCCTCTGTATATGATAACATCGGCAGAGGGTTTAAAGTCAACACCTCCCCTTTCAACTTCTAAAACTTTAGCTCCAGGGTCAACTCTTAAAAGGACTTTGCGGAAATTTAAGTTAAAATTAGGCCTAGAAACCACTATAAGGCGGGAAAGCCTTAAAATTCCCTTGGGGTTTCTCCAAAGGTGAAAGGTAGCAAATGAATCTGCTCCCATTATGAAATAGGGCCTCTCTCGGTAAATCCTGTGGTACTCTCTTAAAGTATCGTAAGTGTAGGAGATTCCTCCCTTCTCTACCTCGTAGCTCCAGACCCTAAAGCCTTCCTGTAGGGAGACGGCGGCTTTTAAGGCCTTAAGGCGAACTTCAGGAGGTATAAGGAGTTTGCCCTTTAAAGGCTGAACCATCGCCGGAACGAAGATAACCTCACTTAAGGAGAAGTCTTCCAGAATGTCTCTGGCCAATATTAGGTGGCCGTTGTGGACAGGGTTGAAACTTCCTCCAAAGAGAGCTCTCACCCTTCCCTCCTTTAAGAGTTTAAGCTTAAGTTTAATACGCTGATATAATTTGAGCTCCAAACCAAAGGAAAAGGAGCACAAAGATGGGAATGACCATAACTCAGAAGATATTGGCAGAGCACGCAGGAAGGGAGGAAGTTTACCCCGGAGAGCTGGTAATGTGCAAGGTTGACATTGCCCTTGCAAACGACGTTACCGCTCCTATTGCCATTAAGCAGGTTAAAGAGCTTGGAGTTAAGGAGGTCTGGGACAGAGAAAGGATTGCTTTAGTGCCTGACCACTTCGTCCCTGCAAAGGACATAAAGGCTGCACAGCAGGTAAAGATGATGAGGGACTTTGCAAGGGAGTTTAAAATAAAGCACTTCTGGCCAGAGGGAAGAGTAGGAATTGAGCACGCACTACTTCCGGAGCAGGGAGTTGTGGTTCCCGGAGACGTGGTAATAGGGGCAGACTCTCACACCTGCACCTACGGAGCTCTCGGCGCCTTCTCAACTGGGGTAGGCTCAACAGACATGGCCTACGCTTGGCTTACAGGAGAGGTGTGGTTTAAGGTCCCAGAGCAGATGAAGTTTATCTACTACGGAAAGCGTAAAAAGTGGGTAGGAGGGAAGGACATTATCCTATACGTAATAGGGATGATTGGCGTTGACGGAGCTCTCTATAAAACCATGGAGCACACGGGAGAGGCTATAAGGGAGCTCCCCATGGACGACAGGTTCACAATATGCAACATGGCAATAGAGGCCGGAGCCAAAAACGGGATAATAGAGCCAGACGAAAAGACCTTAGAATACGTTAAGGGAAGGGCAAAAAGGCCTTACAAACTCTACAAGTCTGACCCAGACGCAGAGTACAGCGAGGTTTACGAAATAGACGTTTCAAAAATAGAGCCCCAAGTGGCGTTTCCTTACCTTCCTTCAAACACAAGGCCCGTTTCAGAAGCCACCCACATAACAATAGACCAAGTTGTTATAGGCTCGTGCACAAACGGCAGGATAAGCGACCTTAGAGTAGCTGCCCAGATTCTAAAGGGCAAAAAGGTTAACCCCAACGTAAGGTGCATAGTTATACCTGCAACTCAAGAAATCTACAGACAGGCTTTAAAGGAAGGGCTAATTGACATCTTCCTTGAGGCCGAGTGCGTGGTCTCAACTCCTACCTGCGGTCCCTGTTTAGGGGGACACATGGGAATACTTGCAAAGGGAGAAAGGGCAGTTGCAACGACGAACAGGAACTTTGTAGGAAGGATGGGGCACCCTGAAAGCGAGGTTTACCTCTCCTCTCCTGCAGTAGCAGCCGCTTCTGCAGTAATGGGGAGAATTGCTCACCCAGAGGAAGTGGTAGGAGAAAGCAATTAATGGAGCTCTTTGACATAAGGAACTGGTTTGCCCACAACCTCTGCGACTACTTAAGAGAGGGAGAAGAGAGAGCCCTTAAGGAGCTTAAGGAGGCCGTAGATGCAATCCTAAAGGGCTCTTTCCCTATTCCCCACTTAGAGCTAAAAGAACAGGATTTAGACCCGTTTACTGAAGAGTTTTTAAGGGAAAAGGCAACCTCCTACCGCGAGTTTCTAAAGGACTTAAAGGAAGACTTTGAACCTACACAAGAGGACATAGGAAGGAGCGTAGAAGTAGCTTCACTGCTCTTTGAAAAGGGGCTCTACTTTGAGGTCCACGAGCTTTTAGAGGAAGTCTGGATGGGAGAGTTCGGGAAAAACAGGGACTTCCTTCAAGCTTTAATTCAGATAGGAACTGCCTACTACCACTTAAAGAACTTTAACGTTAGGGGATTTGAGCTCTTAATTGACAATGCCCTTGAGCTTTTAGACGGTTATAAAGGAGAGCTCTTTGGGGTAAACGTTGACGCCTTAAAGGAGAACCTAAAGAAAGCAAAGGAAACCCAAGAGCCGATTTCCCTTAAGGGAAAGGTTGAAAACTAAAGGAAACAGTTTAAATTAATAACTGCCGGGGTCTCTGCAACGCCCGGAGGGTGAACCCCGCCAGGCCCGGAAGGGAGCAACGGTAAGCCTGAAGGGCGTGTGCAGTAAGGCTCCGGCTCTACTTATTTAAAATCACAGAAAGGGCTTTAGCCACGTTCTCTACTATCGGTATTACTTGAGAGTAGTCCATCCTCTTTGGCCCAATTACGCCTACAATTCCGCTACTTTTAAAGCCTACGCTGTACTTCCCCAAAACGAAACTAAAGGGAGCCAAAGAGTCAATCTCAGTTTCAGAACCCAATATGACCTCAACCTTCCTCTTCTTACCCAAGAACTCTTTAAGTATTTTCAGGAAAAGGCTCTTCTCTTCAAGGAGGTTTAAGAGCTCCCTCATCCTCTTTAAGTCTCCAGAAACGACGTCAACGAGGCTTGAAACCCCGTAAATCTCAACCTGATTAGCCTCATTTAAAGCCTTTAATATCTGAGAGTTAAGCTTAAAGGAAATGGCGTTTATCTCCCTCCTTAAAGAGTCTATCTCCTCTATTAGCTCCCTTTTAACCTCTGAAAGGGTTTTGCCTCTAAACTTGTAAGTTAAAGTTTTGCTGAGTTTCTGGAGCTCCCCTTCAGGGAGTTTAGCCCTTATAACCTTATGGAGAATGTAATCAGGCTTAAAGTTAATTACCATTAACAGCTTTTCAGAGGAGACCTTTATAAGGGAGATAGACTCAACTGTTAAGCTCTCCACCAGGTTAACTCCAAAGCCGGCATAACCGGTAAAGCTCCTAAGGAAGTCTAAAACTTTTGCTAAAACCTCGTCCCTATCTGAAACGTTAGTGCTCTTTAAGTAATCTATAAGTCTGCTAACTAGAGTCTCGTCTGTGGTGCCCAGCTTAAAAAAGAGACTGTTAATGTAAACCTTTAGACCTTCGTCTGTGGGAATTCTACCTGCCGAGGTGTGGGGTTGGTATAGATAACCTTTATCTTCTAAGTCTGCCATAACATTCCTTACAGTAGCAGGACTAAAAGGCAGAGAGTAAACCTTCTGGAGAGTCCTTGAGCCTACAGGCTCCCCCTCCTTTATGTAAAGCTCGGTAAGCTTTAACAGTATGTCCCTTTCCCTCTCTGTTAACCTCTCCAAGTAAAACTCTCCAAAATAGTTTTATAGAAGTAATTAAATATACATCAAAAGCCTAAACTTAAGTACTCCTCTTTATACTTAACATACCTTAAAGCATGCTCCTTTAAGTTTTCAACCTCCTCCTCTGAGAGCTCCCTTCTAACGGCAGCAGGAAAGCCCATTATCAAACTCCTAGGAGGAAATACCTTCCCCGGAGGAACTAAAGAGCCGGCAGCAACTATTGAGCCTTCACCTATAACAGCTCCGTCAAGGATAACGGCCCCTATACCTATTAAACAGTAGTCTTTAACAGTGCAACCGTGAAGCTTAACCCCGTGGCCCACAGTAACGTAAGAGCCAATTACCGTAGGGTGGGTCTTCCTCGTCACGTGGACTACCGAACCGTCTTGAATTGAAGTGCACTTTCCAACTTTTATGTAGTTAACGTCTCCCCTTAAAACGGCTCCAAACCATACTGAGCTATCGTCTCCTATTTCAACATCCCCTATAACGGTAGCGTTCTCGGCGACAAACACTCCCTTACCAAGTTTCGGAACTAAATCACCAAAGGCTTTTATCATTCTTCACCTCCCAGCTTAATAAATTTAATTTTAACCTGTAAATTGTCTTTTCATTTGTTAGAATTCGCTTAAACCAAGAGCTGGAGACTTAATGAAGCCCCTCTTAGCACCTTCAATACTCTCTGCAGACTTTGCAAGGCTCGGCAAGGAGGCAAAAGAGGCCCAAAGTGCAGGAGCAGACCTGCTCCACGTTGACGTTATGGACGGTAGGTTCGTTCCAAACATAACTATTGGAATTCCGGTAGTTGAGTCTTTAAAGAAAGAAGTTGAAATACCTTTAGATGTTCACCTTATGATAGTTGAGCCGGAAAAGTACATAAGGGACTTTATAAAAGCGGGGGCAAATTACATCTCGTTCCACTTTGAAGCGGCAGTTCACCACCACAGGATAGTTGAAACTATAAAGTCTGAAGGAGCAAAGGCAGGCGTAGCAGTAAATCCTTCAACGCCAATAAACTTCCTTGAAGAAATTCTGCCGTTTTTAGACTTTGTTCTGGTTATGTCTGTAAACCCCGGATTTGGGGGTCAGAAGTTTATAGAAACGTCATTGAGGAAAATAGAGAAGTTGAAGAAAATGGCGGAAAAGCTAAACCAGGAGCTCCTTATTGAGGTTGACGGAGGGATAAAACTTGACAACGTAGAAAAGGTTTTAAGCTCAGGAGCAAGGATAATAGTTGCAGGCTCGGCAGTATTTAAAGGGAACATAAAAGAGAACGTAAAAGCTTTTAAGGAAAAGCTCAAAAACTTCTCTTAAGAGGGGTAGATGATGAAACAGGTAAAGTTGATAACTGGAACTTCAAACCCTGAACTTGCAAAGAAGGTCTCTGCAAACCTGGGAATTCCCCTGGCAGACGCAGTAGTAGGTAGGTTCAGCGACGGAGAGATTCAGGTAGTTATTAACGAGAGCGTTAGGGACTGTGATGTATTTATAATTCAATCTCTATCAAGGCCTGCAAACGATAACATAATGGAGCTCCTTTTAATCGCAGATGCTTTAAAAAGGGCCTCTGCAGGCAGAATTACCGCAGTAATTCCCTACTACGCCTACGGAAGGCAGGACAGGAAGGTAAACCCGAGGGACCCTATAAGCGCAAAGCTCCTTGCCGACATAATTACCGTTTCAGGGGTCAACCACGTAGTAGTTGTTGACCTTCACGCAAAGCAAGTTGAGGGTTTCTTTGACGTTCCCGTTGACCACCTTGAAGCAAGGCCAGTTTTAACAGAGTACTTCCTCTCTCAAGGAATAGGAGGGGAAGATACGGTAGTTGTCTCCCCTGACATAGGAGGAGTTGCAAGGGCCAGGAACTTTGCAAAGGTGTTAAGCTCTCCAATAGCCATAATAGACAAGAGGAGACCGAGACCTAACGTCTCTGAAGTTATGAACATAATAGGAGAAGTTGAAGGGAAAAGGGCAATAATAGTTGACGACATAATAGATACGGCAGGAACGATAGTTAACGCAGCAAGGGCTATCAAAGAAAGGGGAGCTACCGAAGTTTATACTGCCTGCACCCATCCTGTATTTTCAGGCCCCGCAGTTGAGAGGTTAAGCAAAGCAGTAAAAGAGGGAATAATAAAAGAAGTGGTAATAACCGATACTATTCCCCTTAGGGAAGAATTTGAGGGAATTAAAATCTTAACTGTTGCAGGTATGCTCTCAGAGGCAATAAGGAGAATCCACTACGGAGAATCAATAAGCCAAATGTTTAGGTTCTAACTTTAAAAACGAGGGGGAGCTCCACCCCCTCACCCTTAAACTCTATTAAGACCTTAAGCAGGTTTACCCTACCTCCGTTAAACTTAACCCAGTTTCCGCCAGAGAGGGTAAAGAGCTCTAAAGATGCGTTCTTGAAAGACAGGGGAAAGCTAACGGCCTTTAAAGGAGAGTTAAAGTCGTATTCACTCCTAAAAAGATATCTCTTCCCTCCTCTTCCCCTGTAGAGCCAGTACTTAACGGTGCAAATCCCCTTAAAGTAGTAGCAGTTCTCAGTTGTAAATTCAAAACCCTCAAGGTTTCCATCTAAGTCCCTGTAAACTTTAAAGCCTCCGTAGTTCTGGTTTGCCGATTCAATGTCCCTTAAAAAGAGGTAAAAGAAAGGAGGAATCAGACCTTGAAGCTTAAAGTTCTCAACTGCAGACCTTCCTGAAAGTTTAACTAAGTTAAAGAACTGGTAGGAGACTGCCAAGACAAAGGCAGAAAGGGCAACTGCTAAAAGGAGCTCTAAAAGGGTAAAACCTTTAGCGGGCTTCATAAACTTCAACTAAATTCCCCTTGTCCTGTGTTCCAACCTCTACTTTAACTATCCTAAACCCCATAACCTCTTCAAAATCTTGAGAGGCGGTAAACTTGTAGTTTAGGAGCTCCACCTTGCTTCCTGAAACCTCCTTTCCCCCGTAAAGGACTTCATTTAAGAGGTTATTTGCTAGAACGCTTGCCAAGGTAGTTTTTAAAAGCTCGTCGGAAGCATCAAGGCTCTTTCCTGCAAGGAGGAGGAAAGCACCAAAGGAGAAGCCCAAAACTGCAACTGCAAAGAGAACTTCAAGTAGAGTAAAACCTTTCTTCATGGAATAATTTTAATTGAAAATAAAATAGGGAGGAAAGAGTGAAAAGGAGGATAAGGTTAGGAGTTAACATAGACCACGTTGCAACTGTGAGGAACGCAAGGAGAACCTTTGAGCCAGACCCTGTTCACGCCGCAGTAATAGCAGACCTTGCAGGTGCCGACCAGATAACCTTGCACGTTAGAGAGGACAGACGCCACGTTAACGAGAGGGACCTAAAGCTCATAAAGGAGTTAATTCACTCAAGAGTAAACCTTGAAATGGCAATAACCAAAGAGATGATAGAGCTTGCCCTAAAGGTAAAGCCTCACCAGACAACCTTAGTTCCCGAAAAAAGACAAGAGATTACGACAGAGGGAGGGCTTGACGTTGTAGGGAACTTTGAAAAGGTAAAGGAGGCTGTAAGTAAGCTAAAGGAGGCAGGCATAACCGTTAACATCTTTATTGACCCCGAGGAAGAGCAGATAAGGAAGGCAAAGGAGGCAGGGGCAGACGCAGTGGAGCTCCACACGGGAGCTTACGCAGAGGCCTTTGCAGAGAACGACGAAGAGAAAGTTAAAAGGGAGTTAAACAGGATAAAGAAAGGGGCAAAGTTTGCAAAGGAGATTGGACTTAAAGTCTATGCGGGACACGGCTTAACCTACAAGAACGTTAAACCGATAGCCCAGATAGAGGAGATTGAAGAGCTTAACATAGGCCACTCAATAGTTGCAAACGCCATTTTGCTTGGAATGAAAGAGGCAGTTGAGAAAATGGTCAGGCTGATTAACGAGTAATGGTTGTAGCCGTAGGAATTGACATAGTCTCCGTTGAAAGGTTTAGGAAACTCTTAAGAAGGTATAAAGACAGGGCCACAAAAAGGCTCTTTCCAGAAGGAGTTGACTACTGTAAAGGTAAAAGAAGAGGGGAGTTTTACGGGTGTTTAGCCGCAAGGTTTGCCCTTAAAGAGGCTACTATAAAGGCCTTCTCACAATTAGGTATCTCCTTAACTTTGGGCCAAGTTAAAACTCAGGGAGGGGGGAGGGAGCTCCGCCTAAAGGTTGAAGGAGTTAAAGGCTATAAACTCCTTTTTAGCATATCCCACGAAAAAGAATTTGCAGTAGCAGTAGTTAACGTGATTAAGGAAGAGCCCCTAGGAGCAGACGGGAAATCCACTGAGCAGTGACAGCATCCATAGTTAGTATGTGCTCTTTAATCCAAGGTTTAAAGACCTTTTCAAAGTAATCCCTTAACTCTTCCCTGTTCCTACTTTCCCTCCAGCGTTTAAACACTCCTTCAAGCTCTTTTAAAACCCTTTCGTGCTCCTCTTTGTGGCATTGGTAGGCGAAAAAGTGGGTCTTCTCCATAAGCTCTTCCTCGTAGGAAAAGTGCTCCTTAACGTCCCTTAAGAACTCCTCAAATTTCCTATCTGTCTCTTCTAGAGATTCTCCAGAAACAATAGAGCTGTAAAGGCTATTAAGGTAAGAAAGCTCCTTCTGGTGAACCTGGTTCATCCCTGGGTAAGCAACCAGTGGGAGCTCCCTCTCACTAATTAACTCCATATCTTCCTCCTTAAATAAGAAGTTAAGAGAGGGAGCAAGAAGAGAAAATGAGAAATGTCAATAAAGTGCCCCCGAAGGGGCCAAAAGGCTTAAGAAAGGTGCTTTTTAATGTACTCTATGGCATCCCCTACCGTTTGAATCTTTTCGGCCTCTTCGTCGGGAATCTCAATCCCGAACTCTTCCTCAAGGGCCATAACGAGTTCAACGGTATCAAGGGAGTCTGCTCCTAAGTCCTCAACAAAGGAAGCCTCAGGAACTACCTCGTCTGGGTCAACTCCAAGTCTATCTGCCACAATCTCCTTCACCTTTTCTTCAATGTTTTCCATCTTCAACCTCCCTACCTGTAATCGGTTCTGGAATTATATTGAAAAACCTAGAAAAGTCCACCGTTAACGTGGAGAGTAGTTCCCGTAATGTAGCTTGCCATGTCTGAGGCAAGGAAGAGGCAAGCGTCGGCTACCTCTTTAGGCTCTCCTTCCCTCCTTAAAGGTATTGACTTTATAAGTTCAGACTTAATCTTCTCAGGTATTTTCTTAGTCATGTCAGTAGTAATGTAGCCTGGAGCTACGCAGTTAACTCTAATTCCCCTTCCTCCAAGTTCCTTTGCCAAAGACTTTGTAAACCCAATTAGTGCAGACTTAGTAGCACTGTAGTTAACCTGTCCTACGTTTCCAGTAAACCCTACAACGGAAGAGATGTTTATTATTACCCCCTTTCTCTTTTTCACCATAACGGGAACTACGGCCCTGCTAACGTTGTAAACCCCGTTTAGGTTAACTTCTACGACCCTATCCCAGTCTTCGTCCTTCATCCTTATAAAAAGGGAATCCTTCGTAATTCCGGCGTTGTTCACTAAAACGTCTATTCTCCCTTCAACCTCCACAATCTCCGCTACCCTCTTTTTAACCTCTTCCCTATCTGAAACGTCCATCTTAAAGCCACTAACCCCCAGTTCCTCTGCAACCTTAAGGGTCTTCTCTTGGCTCGTTCCGGTAATGTAAACCTTTGCTCCTACTTCCTTAAACCTCTGGGCAACGGCCCTTCCTATTCCCCTTGTTCCTCCAGTTATTAAAACTACAGCGTTTTTAAGCTCCTCAAACATAAAAACTACCTCCTCTTGATAGTTTATCAACTTACAACGCTAAGTCTAAAAACAAGCAGATAAACTGCCGAAAATTATAAACAGTCTCTTAAAGGAACTCCTTTCTGTAAGAGGAGACTATTCCAGGAAAGAGGTTATCAATAAACGAGACGACCTTTTCTAAGGTAGAGTCAACAACTTTAGAGCTGTTTGAGACTACAACTATGCCAATTACAGAGGTCTGCCAGGAATCCAAGGAGCCTATTTCGCTAACGGAAACGTTAAACTTCCCCCTTAACCTCTCAACTACCTTCTTTACGACGCTCCTTTTTTCCTTAAGGGAGCGGGAGTGGGGAATGTGGAGCTCCACCTCAAGGTAGCCTATAACGGAGGCCATCTACCCCTCCAGAAGTTTATTCCACTCTTCCCTTATTGAATCCCTAATTTCCATGTAGTCTTTACCTTCCTCGTAAGCCCTCAAAAGGGCAGGGGAGAACACCTTCTCGTAAAACTCCCTTCCCATCCTGTTAACTACCTTCTCGTCAAACTCTGAAGGGGTTGCCAACTTTTCCCACCACTTCTCTTTAGTTTTACCCTCTACAAAAGCCTTGGTAGCACCCCTATACTTTAGCTTGTGTCCGTAGAACTTCCTTGCGGCAACGACCTTTGCAACGGCTAAACCGTAGGCTTTCGCGTCCTCTTCGCCAAAACCGTACTCTTTCAAAGCCTTAATTCTGTTCCACTCTGCAAAAACGTCAAACCTCCTTATGGGAGCTCTCGGCTTTAAGACCTTTAAATTTACCTTAACTTCCCTCTCCATCTCTCCCTCCTATGGCCTATAATTAAAGATATTAACGGCGGAGGAGAAAATGGAAGTAAAGCACAAACTCTGGAGGTGCACAGTTTGCGGCTACATTTACAACGTTGAAGAAGGAGACCCTGAAAACAACATACCTCCCGGAACTCCCTTTGAAGCCCTTCCAGTTGACTGGGTCTGTCCAATATGCGGAGCCACGAAGGACAAGTTTGAACCGATAGATGAATGAGGATACTGGTAATTAGGCTCTCCTCCTTGGGAGACGTTATCCTAACAAGTAGCGTTCTCTCTGAGCTTAAAGAGAGGGGCATAAAGGCAGACTTACTTACCTTTAAGCCCTTCGGGGAGCTCTTTAAAGACCAGCCCTTTATAAACAGAGTAATAGAAGTTAAAAAGGAAGAGCTAAAGGGGCTAAAAGAGATAAGAGAGCTTGCCGAGGACTTGAGGGATTACGACTTTGCCTTTGACCTTCACGACGTTTTAAGGACAAAGCTTTTAAGGCACTTTTTAAAGTGTAAAGTTTTCACTTACAAGAAAAGGGGCCTTTTAAGGCGGTTAATGACCGTATTTAAACCCCTTAAAGCAAAGTGGCTCTTTGTTCCTCACCTTTACGCAGAGCCTTTTAAGGAAATAGGAATAAAAATAGAAAACCCACGCCCTTACCTTAAAGTTGACGGGAAATCTTTAAAGAGGGTTGAAGAGCTCTTACCCAAAGGAAGAGAGCTTGTAGCTTTAGCTCCCGGAGCGAGGTGGCCAAACAAGGAATACCCCTTAGAAAGTTTTAAAAGAGTATCGGAACTCCTTCTCAAGGAAGGCTTTAAAGTTGTAGCCGTAGGAGGAAAAGAAGAGAGGGAGAAGGGGAAAATCTTGGAGGAGACGGGAGCTATTAACCTGTGTGGGGAGCTCTCTTTAAAAGAGAGTTTAGCCCTAATATCTAAGTGTAGCCTCGTAATATCAAACGATTCTGGGGTAGTTCACATGGCAAGGGCCGTAAAGACAAAAGTCCTTGCTCTCTTTGGCCCTACCCATCCAGCTTTCGGCTTTGCTCCCTTTAAAGAAGAAGGGAAAGCCCTAACCTTGAACCTTCCCTGCTCTCCCTGCTCCCTCCACGGAAAGAAGGTAAGGTGCAGGGAGAGAGTTTGTTTTAAAATCCCACCTGAAGAAGTAGTTAAAGAAGGAATGAAACTTTTGGAGAAGTAAGTTGAAAGTAAAAAAACTGCTGGCAGAGTTTAGCTTAACTTTCCTAATAAGCTGGGTAATTGAGTTTCTATACATGGGAATAAAAGGGGTTTTTGAGGGAACTACCCTTTCCCTTTTAGAAATATCCCTCTCTTTTGACAACGCCGTAATGAACGCCGTTATACTCTCCGGCCTGTCTAAGGCGTGGAGGAGGAGGTTTTTAACCGTAGGAATGGTTATAGCAGTATTTGGAATGAGGTTCCTCTTTCCGGTCTTAATAGTAGCCCTTACTTCCGGCCTTTCAGTTGAAAAGGTAATTGAGATAGCCTTTAAAGAGCCAGAAGTTTACGGCCACTACCTTGAAAGCTCAGAACCTTTAATACTTGCCTTTGGAGGCTCTTTCCTCTTTATGGTCTTTTTAACTTGGCTCTTTGACACAAGTAAAGAGCTCCTCTGGATTAAGTCCTTAGAAGAAAAGGCAATAAAGGTTGCAAAACTTGGCGAAATTCGCCTAATTACGGCTTTAGGAGTAATAACCTTAATAGGTTTTTTAAAGAAGGAACTAAGCATCGTAATTTCAATGATTCTGGGAGTTCTCCTCTTTGAGCTGGTTAACTACGTAAAAAGTGCAGTTGAGTACTTTAAAGAGAAAAGGGGGATTGATTCTGGAATAGGAGCCTTTATCTACCTTGAGCTATTAGACGCATCCTGCTCCCTTGACGGAACCGTGGGAGCCTTTGCAATAAGCGAGAACCTGATAATAATAACGGTAGGACTTTCCGTTGGAGCTTTTATACTAAGGAGTTTAACGATTTACTTTGTGGAAAGCGGCAAGCTAAACCAACTTCCCTACCTTGAGCACGGAGCTCACTGGGGAATAGGGGGCTTAGGAGTTATGATGCTCTTAGAGCTCTTTTTCCACATCCCAGAGGCGGTAATAAGCTCGGTAGCCCTCCTCTTTATCCTCTCATCACTCTACTCTTCCTTAAAGAGGACTAAACCTTTGCTTGAAGGTTAAGCTTTTCCAAAAGACTTAGAGCTCCGTTAACGGCGTCAACCGCCGAGCTCGTTATCCCTCCTGCGTAGCCGGCTCCTTCCCCTACAGGGTAAAGGTTAAAAGCGCTAACGCTTCTATACTCTTTATCCCTTAAAATCCTCAAAGGAGAAGAGGTTCTCGTCTCTACCCCCACGAAAGTAGCGTTTGAGGGAAGGAAAAAGGGGACTTTTTTCGCCCAGTAGAGGAAAGCTTCCTTTATAGGCTCCCCAATTTCAGGAGGCAAAAGTTTGTCAAGTCTTGCACTCTTTATCTCAGGTATAAAGCCCCCGTCAATTAAATTAGAAGAGCTCTCCCCCTTTAAAAAGTCAACTACCCTTTGGGCCGGCATTGCGTAAGAACCTCCTCCCATAACGAAGGCGGCTCTCTCTAAGCTCCTTTGAAACTCTATGGCCTTAAAAGGGTCGTTTTCAAAGTCTGAAGGGAAGAGCTGAACTACAACTGCACTGTTGGCATAACCGCTGTCCCTTAAGTAGTTGCTCATTCCATTACAAACGACAGAATACTTCTCTGAGGAAGCACATATGACGAACCCTCCAGGGCACATACAGAAAGTGTAAACGTTCCTCTTCTTCCCTTTGTAGGTAAAGAGGTATTCGGCAGGAGGGAGTTTCGGGTTCTTAAACCACCTTCTCCCGTACTGAATCCTATTTATGGTCTTCTGGGTGTGAATAACCCTAAGGCCAACGGCAAAGGGCTTTGCCTCAAGGGCTATACCTATCTCCTTTAAGTGAAAGAAGGTATCCCTGGCGCTGTTTCCAAGGGCAAGGAAGTAGTAGTCAAAGGCTAAGAACTCAGTTATCCCCGTTTTAAGGTCTTCAAGTAAAACTCCTTCTACCCTGTTTCCTACTATCTTAAGGCCTTTTAAGAGGGTGTTGAACCTAAACTCAACTCCGAGGGACTTTAACTTTTCCCTAAACTTCGGTATTACCTCCCTTAACTTATCAGTTCCAATGTGGGGCTTACTCTTATAGAGGATTTCAGGGGGAGCTCCACACTCAACCAGCGTTTTAAAGACAAAGTACTTTTTCCTATCTTTAATTCTGGTTGTCAGCTTACCGTCAGAGAAGGTCCCGGCTCCCCCCTCTCCAAACTGAACGTTTGAGTTCTCGTTTAAACGCCTATACTTCCAGAAAGTAGCAACGTCCTTAACCCTCTCTTCAACGGGCTTACCCCTCTCAACTAGAACTACTTCAAGTCCTCCAAGTGCAAGGACATAGGAGGCAAAAAGGCCTGCAGGCCCAGCTCCAACTACCAAGACCCTCTTTTTCAAGGGAACTTTAGGAATTGAAAGGAGCTCCTCTTCTCTATATTCCCTCCCAATACCCTTATTTAGGAATTCCTGTGCCACCTCCTTTGGGAGCTCTACCAAAACCCTATAAACGAAAATAGGCTTCCTGCGGGCGTCAATGGACTCCCTTAAAACCTTAAACTCCCCTCTAATTCCGAGTTTTCTAAGCTCCTCCTCAAGGGAGGAATCTAAAGGAACCTTAACTTCCAGCTCAACCTTCACTTGGGAGCTCCAACTTCATAAGTTTTAAGAAATCTAAAAGCTCAGGTGAAAAGTTAGGCTTACCCTTTTCAAGCTCAAGGCTTACCTCTTTAGGTAGGAGCTCTATCTCTATCTCAACAATCTCGTCAAATCCCTTAATTCCCAACCTCTTTTCAACTCTTTCCTTCCTGTAAATAAGGGAATCCCTCTTTAAAACCCCTCCCTTCTCTAAAATGTCCCCTACGAACTTCTCTGCGTTGTCAATGTCCCTCTGGCGAACCCTGCCACTTAAGTAAAAGGTCAAAGAAAGGCTAACGGGCTCGGTAATGGGGAACTTCTCAAGGCCGTAGGAGAGCTTCTGAAGGTGAAGCTGATAAAGGGCGTCCCTTTGAGACTTTAAGACCTGTGGGTTATTAATTATAAAAGGCTTTAGCTCCCCGTTAACCCTCCTGTGGGATATCTTCTTATAGTTGGCTTTACTTGGTATCTTTCCAACAAAAAAGAACTTGAACTTCAAGCTTAACTCCCCTTAGAATTTAAATGTTGGAGAGAAAAGATGACCTATTCAGAAACCTTAAAAAGGTTTAAGTCAATATTAACAATTTTGCTAGCACTCGTAGCAGTATCAACCGTAGGAATAAAGCTAATTGAAGGTTGGAGCTGGCTTAACTGCCTTTGGCACACCATAATAACAATCTCAACCGTAGGCTACGGCGAGGTTAAGCCCCTTTCTCCGCTGGGAAAGATATTTACGATGATAGTAATAATCGTCGCCTTTGCCGTCTTTGCCTACGGAGCTTCAGCGATAGCGTCAATGCTCTTTGAGGGAGAGTTAAGGAAAATATTTACCGTAAAGAGGATGGAGAAGATGGTTTCAAAGCTGAAAAACCACACAATAGTTTGCGGTCTTGGAAGGACCGGACAGGCGGCAATAAAGGAGCTCTGGAGGGAAAAAGTTCCCTTCGTAGTAATTGAAAAGGACGAGTCAAAAATTGAAGAGGCAAAAGAAAGCTACCCAAACCTTATCTACATCATAGGAGACGCCACTCAAGACGAAACCCTTATAAAGGCCGGGGTAAAGTCGGCACAGAACATGATAGTAGCAACGGCAGACGACGCAGACAACCTTTTCATAACCCTCTCTGCAAAGAACCTTAACCCGAGATTAAGGATAGTAACGAGGGCAAACAGGGAAGAAAACGTTATAAAGCTGAAAAGGGCGGGAGCAACCGAAGTAATACTGCCCAACGTGATAGGGGGATTAAGAATGGCCTCTCTAGCTATAAGGCCAAGCGTCGTTAGCTTTTTAGACATAGTAACCCACCACGGAGAGATAGACCTAAGGCTTGAAGAGGTTGAAGTCCCAAAAGGAAGCCCCTTTCACGGAAAACTCCTAAAAGACCTAAACATACCAAGCAAAACGGGGGTAATAGTAATAGGAATAAAGAGGGAAGACGGCTCGTTTATACTAAACCCCACCTCTTCAACTATGGTCTTAGAAGGGGACAGGCTGATAATAATCGGAACAAAAGAACAGGCAGAAAAACTAAAGAAGCTGGTAAGGGGAGAGGAGGTTTAGGTGGTGCGGGAGGCGGGATTTGAACCCGCACGCCCGTAAGGGCACCGCCCCCTCAAGACGGCGCGTCTGCCGATTCCGCCACTCCCGCTTGCTGACAGTAGGAAATATAAGATAGAGGCCAATAGCTGTCAAGGAAATTTCTCCTATCTTTAACTTTTAAACGGTTAAGGAGTTTTCCCTTGAAAAAGGTAAAGTGTCCAAACTGCGGAAAAGAGAGTTTGTGGGAAGGAAACCCTTTTAGGCCTTTCTGTAGCGAGAAGTGTAAGCTCTCAGACCTTTACAGGTGGCTTTCTGAAGAGTACAAGGTAGAAGAGGAGTTAGGAGGAGAAGTTGTCAAAGAAGATAACTCCGGCACTTAAGCAGTACTTGGAGTTTAAGGAAAAGTATAAAGACGCAATTTTAATGTTCAGAATGGGAGACTTCTACGAGATGTTCTTTGAAGACGCAGAGGTTGCCGCAAGGGAGCTTGAAATTGCCCTCACCTCCCGCTCTTTCGGTAAGGGAGGGGAGAGAGCTCCCATGTGCGGAATACCTCACCACGCCCTTGAAACCTACCTCCCTAAATTGGTAAGGAAAGGCTACAAGGTAGCCATATGTGAACAGCTTGAAGAGCCAAAACCCGGCAAGAAAGTAGTTGACAGGGGAGTAGTAAGGGTAATAACTCCGGGAACCTACTTTGAAGACGAAACGGAAGAGAGGTTCCTAACTGCAATCTTGCCTGAAGGTAAGGAGTTCAAAGTAGCTTGGGCAAACCTCTCCTCCGGAGACCTCTTTAAAGCCACGGTAAACGAAGAGGAGCTTAAAACGATAGTGTCAAAGTTTAAACCTAAAGAAGTTCTAATTCCGGAAGACTTTGAGCTTAAAGGGTTAAAACCTTTCCTGTCTGGAGCCTTAATAGAGAAACTTAACAGGCTAAGTTTTAAAGGAGGTGCCGTAAAGGCACTAAAAGAGTTCATTGAGGAGACCCAAAAAGAGTTTGTCCCTAAACTTAAAGAGCCAAAAGAGTACTTAAAAGAGGAGTACATACACATAGACCCTCAGAGCCAGAAAAACCTTGAGCTTTTAGAGTCGGCAGGTCAAAGGGAAACAAAAGCTACCCTCTTTGGAGTTTTAGACAGGACAAAAACGGGAATGGGAAGGAGGCTTTTAAAGTTCTGGATTCTCCACCCTCTAAAGGAAGTCAGGAAAATAGAAGAGAGGCTTTCAGCAGTTGAAGAGCTTAAAGAGAGTTTCTTAATACTTGACGAGTTAAGGGAAGTATTAAAAGGAGTTTACGACATTGAGAGGCTCCTTACGAAAATCTCTTCAGGGATGGGAACTCCAAAAGAGGTTGCCTCGCTAAGGAGCTCCTTAAAAGAGCTCCCGAAAGTTGAAAGACTATTAAGGGAGCTCCACTCCCCCCTGTTTAAAAGGCTCCTAAAGGACTTTGACCCTCTCCAAGACATATACTCTGAAATAGAAAGGGTACTGGTAGATAACCCTCCCTCTTCACCGAAGGAGGGGGGACTGATAAAAGAGGGAGTAAACGGTGAGCTTGACGAGCTAAGGAGAGTTAAGAGAGAAGCCGAGAAGATAATAAAGGAAATTGAAGAGAGGGAAAGGGAAAAGACGGGAATAGGGAGTCTTAAGGTAGGCTTTAACAACGTTTTCGGCTACTACATAGAGGTTTCAAAGCCCAACCTCCACCTAGTTCCTAAAGAGTACATAAGAAAGCAGACCTTAGTAAACGCTGAAAGGTTCATAACTCCGGAGCTAAAAGAGTTTGAGGAGAAGGTCCTATCTGCAAAGGAGAGGATAGAGAAAATAGAGTATGAACTCTTTTGCAACTTAAGGGAGTTTATCTCTTCCCAAAGTGAGAGAATCTCAAAGAGTGCAGAAGTTATAGCCCAAATAGACGCGCTCCAGTCTTTAGCAAAAGTTGCAGTAGAAAGGGGCTACACTAAACCCAAGGTAAACAACTCTTACAAAATAGAAATTAAAGAGGGAAAACATCCGGTTCTTGAAAACCTCCTTGAAGAAGAGTTTATACCCAACGACGTAAAGCTTAAGGATGAGGAGTTCATACTGATAATAACAGGTCCAAACATGGGAGGTAAGTCTGTTTTCTTAAGGCAAACTGCACTAATTACCTTAATGGCACAAATGGGCTCTTTCGTTCCTGCAAAGGAAGCAGAAATAGGCGTAGTTGACGGGATTTTCACGAGAGTAGGAGCTGCTGACAACCTAACGAAAGGTCTTTCAACCTTTATGATGGAGATGGTTGAGACGGCGAACATCCTAAAAAACGCTACAAGCAAAAGCTTAATAGTTCTAGACGAAATAGGAAGGGGAACCAGCACTTACGACGGAATGAGCATAGCTAGGGCAGTCGTTGAGTACATAAGCTCTAAACTCGGCGCAAAGACCCTCTTTGCAACCCACTACCACGAGCTTACGGAGCTTGAAGGCCAAGTTAAAGGGGTTAAGAACTACCACGCCTCCGTTAAAGAAATTGAAGGACAGATAGTATTTACCCACAAGATAGTAAAAGGAGCTTCTGAGAAGTCTTACGGAGTTCACGTTGCAGAGCTTGCAGGACTTCCCAAGGAAGTAGTTGAAAGGGCCAAAGAAATCCTTAGGGAGCTTGAAGGGAGAAAAGAGGCAAACTTAGAACTTCCACTTTTTAAGGTAGTGGAGAAAGAGGAAAGTAAGGAGCTCCCAGAGGAGGTAAAAAGGATAATCAGGGAGCTTAACCGCATAGAGATTTCAAATACTACCCCTCTAGAGGCCTTAATGCTCCTTGCGAGGCTAAAAGAGAGCGCAAAAGAGGCTGAACTAAAATGGAAGTTGTAGTAAGTAGAGAGAAAGGGAATAAGAGGTTAGACCAGTTTATAAGCGAGGTAGCAGAGCTCTCAAGAAGCCAGGCAAAGGAGATAATAGAAAAGGGACTGGTTAAGGTTAACGGGAAGGAAGCAAAGAAACCCTCCCAGAAGGTAAAGGAGGGGCAAGTAGTCTCCTTTGAAGTTCCCCCTCCAGAGCCTATAGAAGTTAAACCTGAAGACATCCCTTTAGAAGTGGTCTATGAGGACGAAGACGTAATAGTAGTAAACAAACCTGCAGGGATGGTAGTCCACCCTGCACCGGGCCACTACACGGGAACTTTAGTAAACGCCCTCCTTTATCACTGTAAAGACCTAAAAGGGATAGGGGGAGCCCTAAGGCCCGGGATAGTTCACAGGCTTGACAAAGAGACTTCAGGCCTCATAGTAGTTGCAAAGAACGACCTTGCCCAGCAGTCCCTTATTGAGCAGTTTAAAAACAGAAGCGTAGGCAGGTTTTATAGGGCCCTTATAGTGGGAATACCGAAAAAGGAAAGAGATAGAATAGTTTTACCGATAGGCAGAGACAGGTTTGACAGGAAGAAGTTCTCCCCAAACACCACATCGCCTAAGGAGGCAATTACCAACTACTGGGTGTTGGAAAAGTTCCCAGAAGACAACATATCAGAGATAAAGTGCAAACTTGAAACTGGAAGAACCCACCAGATAAGGGTTCACATGTCAAGTTTAGGCCATCCCCTTTTAGGAGACAAAGTTTACGGGTATAAACCGAGTAAGATAAGAGACAGGGAATTAAGAGAATTAATAGACCAAATGGGGATGCACGCCCTCTGTGCCTACTACCTGGCGTTTAACCACCCAAGAAGCGGAAAGAGGCTTGAGTTTGAGGTAGAACTTCCACAAGGATATAAAAGAGTTTTAAACTTCCTCCGCAGAAAGAAGGGAGAGGAACTTTGAGAAAAGGTCTGCAGTCTCTTTATCTATGGCTACAAAGTGAATCTCCTTCAAAGTAGAATCTGGGTTTTCCTTAAAGTAATTTAAGACCTCGTCAACTATTACCTTAACTCCCTCCTCTTTAGGGTAGCCAAATATACCTGTGCTTATTGCAGGTATAGAGACGGAAGAAAGCCCTAAGGAATCTGCTATCTTAAGGGCCGACCTAACGGCACTCCTTAACTTCCTCTCTTCGTCCCCTTCCCCCCAAATAGGTCCTACTGCGTGGATAACGAACCTCGCCTTTAAGTTCCCCCCGCCGGTGTAAACGGCACTTCCAACTGGCACAGGTCCTTTTTCTCTAACTATCCTGTCGCTCTCTCTCTGGATAACTTCCCCGCCCTTTCTAACTATTGCACCGGCTACTCCTCCTCCGTGCTTTAAGAGGGAGTTGGCAGCGTTAACTACGGCATCGGTTTCCTCTTGGGTAATGTCTCCGTGAACTACTTTAAAAATCCTCTCAGCCAAGGTCTCCCCATATAAACTGGATTAAGGCCATACCTGCAACCGCCGCAGTCTCGGCCCTTAATATCCTCTTTCCTAAGTATATGGGTTTAAATCCCTTTTCTTTAAGGAGCTCCACCTCCTCCTTTTCAAGACCTCCTTCAGGCCCTACCAAAAAGGAAACAGATTGAGCACCGTATCCTTGGTAGTCCTTAAGGGAGCTCCCCCCTTTTTCCCATAAGACAAAGTTAAGCTCTCCAACAGGCTCAACGTCTTCAATCTTTAACGGCTCGTCTATCTCAGGAACGACGCTCCTCCCACACTGTTTAGAAGCGTTAACTACTATCTCCTGCCAACGCTTCAGTTTTCCCTCCCAGTTCTTTACAAGTTGAGCAGTGCAAGAGCGGTGGCACACAACGGGAACTATCTTGCTTACTCCAAGCTCTGTAGTCTTTTGAAGGGCCAGCTCAAGTTTCTGAAATTTATTGGTTATCCCCATAAAGAGCACAGAGGTTAAGGGGCTGTCCCTTTTAACCTTGGTCTCTTCAAGGATTTTAAGCTTAACAGAGGTGGGAGAGGCGGCGGAGATTTCGGCTAAGTACTCTCTACCCTCTCCGTCAAAAACTATTATCTCGTCTCCCTTTTTAAGCCTAAGAACCTTAAGGGCGTGGCGAGCCTCCCTACCTCTGAGGAAGGCTTCGTTGTTCTTTACTTCATCTACTTTAAACCGTCTCATCTAAACTCCGGTCGTCTCCCTTTTCCTTTTCTTCTTCTCTCTAACTGAAACTTTACCCTTTGGCGTAATGTCAAAGACTACCTCTCCGCCCTCTGTAAACCTTCCCATAAGGATTTCGTCCGTAAGCCTGTCTTCAATGAGCTTTTGGAGAGCTCTCCTTATAGTCCTTGCCCCGTACTCCTTCCTAAATTCCTTGTCAACAACGAAGTCTATAAACTTCTTAGTAACGTGAACCTTTAGACCTTTTTCCTCAAGCTCTTTGTTTAACCTCTCAACCTGCTTACGGACAATCTCCCTAACGTCTTCTTTAGTAAGGGGATGGAAGACAACTATTCCGTCAAGCCTGTTTAGGAATTCAGGTTTAAAGAACCTCTTAACCTCTTCCATTACAAAGGACTTCATCCTCTCAAAGGAACGCTCTTCTTCTTTACCGTCGGCAACTTCAAATCCCATGCTCTTTTGGCTTGAAAGAAGGTGCTTAGCACCTAAGTTTGACGTCATAATGAGAATTGTATTAGTAAAGGAAACCGTCCTTCCGAGCCCGTCTGTTAAACGGCCGTCCTCCATTATCTGAAGGAGGATGTTTAAAACGTCAGGGTGGGCTTTTTCAACCTCGTCTAAGAGTATAACTGAGTAAGGCTTCCTCCTTACCGCCTCTGTAAGCTGGCCTCCCTCTTCATAGCCAACATATCCCGGAGGAGCTCCTATCAGTCGGGATACAGTATGTTTTTCCATGTACTCACTCATATCTATCCTGACTAGGGCCTTCTCGTCTCCAAAGAGGTACTCTGCAAGAGCTTTAGCAAGCTCAGTCTTACCTACTCCGGTTGGCCCTAAAAAGAGGAAGGAACCTATAGGCCTGTTTGAACCTGCTCTTATGCCAAGCCTTGAACGCTTTATAGCCTTTGCTACGGCTTCAACCGCTTCTTCTTGACCTACAACCCTCTTGTGGAGCTCCTCTTCAAGCCTTTTAAGTTTTTCAACCTCTTTCTCGTGAAGCTGTTGAACAGGTATTCCCGTCCATAGGGCAACTATCTCCTCTACCTTAGACTCGTCAATAACAACCTTCTCCTTCGTCTCCTTTAACCTCTGCTCTCTCTTTAACTCTTCAAGCTCAGTTAAAAGCCGTAGCTCCTTCTGTTTATACTCGTGGGCCCTCTCGTACTCGGCCATTGCAAGGGCCTCTTCCTTCATAGCTTTTACCTTCTCTATCTCCTTCTCAAGGGCCGAAATCCTGCTATCCCCTTTACTGGCCTGAAGCTGAGCCTTAGCTCCGGCCTCGTCTATTATGTCTATGGCCTTGTCCGGCAGTTTCCTGTCGTTAATGTACCTAACAGAAAGCTTTACCGCTCTCTCTATAGCACCGTCGGTTATCTCTACGTTGTGGAACTCTTCAAACTTGTGTTTAAGCCCCTTTAAAATCTCAATTGCGTCTTCAACTGTAGGCTCTTCAACCATTACAGGTTGAAATCTCCTCTCAAGAGCTCCGTCTTTCTCAATGTACTTCCTGTACTCGTCTATGGTAGTAGCACCTATTACCTGAATCTCTCCCCTTGACAGGGAAGGCTTTAGTATGTTTGAAGCGTCCATACTGCCTTCAGCCGCACCTGCGCCAACCAAGGTGTGAATTTCGTCTATAAATAGGATTACGTCTTTGTTGTTCTCAAGCTCCTTAACTATAGCCTTTAACCTTTCCTCAAACTGTCCCCTATACTTGGTCCCCGCAATTAAAGAGGCCATGTCAAGGGAAACTATCCTCTTGTCCTTTAACTTCTCGGGAACCATTCCCTTGGCAATCCTCGTTGCCAAGCCCTCAACAATTGCAGTCTTCCCTACTCCGGGCTCCCCTATTAAAACCGGGTTATTCTTCCTGCGCCTTGCAAGGATGTGAACGACCCTCTCTATTTCCTTATCCCTTCCTATTACGGGGTCAAGTTTACCCTCCCTTGCAAGGGCGGTAAGGTCCCTTCCAAACTTGTCAAGGTTAGGAGTGGAGCTCCTCTTACTTACCTTCCTGTCGCTTGAAATACCCTTTAAAAGACTTGATACCTCCCTCCTTAAAGTGTAGTGGTCTAAACCGTAGCTCCTTAAAATCCTACCTGCAAGGCCCAACTTCTCCTTGGCAAGGGCAATAAAGAGGTGTTCAGGACCTACATAAGCGTGGCCCAAGATTTTTGACTCTTCAAGGGCGTGCTCAAGAACCCTTCTTGCCTCGGTGGTAAAAGTAACGGTGTTTATGTCAACCTCGTAAGGAACAGGTTGAACCTGGTTAACTATAATGTCCTGAATTCTGGTCTTAGAGATGTTGTACTTTGCCAATATCTGGGAAGTTATCTCATCCTCCTTAATTAAGGAAAGGAGGATGTGCTCTGTTCCCAACTTATCGCACCTTAAACTAACCGCTTGTTCTTTAGCTTTAATGATTATCTGTCTTGCCTTTGTTGAAAACCTTTCAAACATAAACTCTCCTGTAATCGGGTTTAAGAGACTATAACTCCATCTTTAATAAAGTATATGCACTCTGCATAAGTTTCCAACTCAGAGTTGTGAGTTGCTATTAAGAAGGTAGTTCCGAGTTCCCGGTTGAGCTCTTTCATTAAGGAGATTACGGAGGTTGTGCTTTTGGAATCCAAGTTTCCCGTAGGCTCATCTGCAAGGACAATTTCAGGGTTTCCAACCAAAGCCCTTGCAACAGCTGCTCTCTGCCTTTCTCCACCTGAAACTTCAAAAGGTCTGTGAGATAATCTATGACCTAATCCTACGATTTTCAACATCCTTTCTGCACGCTTTTTTGAACTGTTAAAGCTTTCTCCTCGGATGAGAAGAGGAACCATAACGTTTTCAAGGAGAGTCAGCTCGTTAATCAAGTAGTGAAACTGGAAAACGAAGCCCACCTTCTCGTTCCTAAAAAGAGCGAGCTCCTTTTGGCTTAAAGAGAACAAATCCCTACCTTTAAAGAGAACCTTCCCTTCTGTAGGTGTGTCAAGAGTTCCTAAAATGTGAAGGAGAGTTGACTTTCCAGAGCCTGAAGCTCCCATTAAGAGTGAGAATTCCCCCTTTTTAAGGGATAGGTTTACTCCCCTTAGAGCCCAAACTTCATCTGAAGGGGTCTTGTATAGTTTTCTTAAGTTCTCTGCCCTTATAATCTCTTCCATTTGGCCTCCTTAATGTATTAAGTTAATCTTAATAAGGAGTTATAAATGGAGAAAAGGGTTCACAAGATAACTTTTTACCACCCAAAAATAGAGAAGCTAATAGGGTGCCTTAAAGAAGGGTATCTAGTAGGAGGCTTTATAAGGGACAGGCTTTTAAGGGTAAGGAAAGAGTACCTTGACGTTGACCTTGTAGTTAAGGGGATAAAAGAGAGTCAGGTTAGGTGCATAGGGAAAGAGTTAAAAGCAAAGCCTTTTAAGTTTAAAAAGGTTAAGGAGGTTGTCTCTTTCTCAGGTGATGGGTGGAGGGTTGACCTTTCAGAAATGGAAGGTTCCTCCATTGAGGAGGACTTAAAAAAGAGGGACTTTACGGTTAACGCAATTGCAGTTGACGTTAGGGAGCTCTCCCTCCCCTTTAACGACGATGTCCTCCTAATTGACCCAACGGGAGGTTATGAAGACCTTATAAAGGGAGTTATAAGGCCCACCCACAAAGAGAGTTTACGGGAAGACCCCATAAGAATTTTAAGGGGAGTAAGGTTAAAGCTTACCTTAGACTTTAGCTACTGTGAAAGCTTTATCTCCCTTTCAAGGAAGGCATCTCCTTTAATAGAGAAAGTCCCCAGGGAAAGGGTTGGAGAAGAAGTTAAGAAAATGGCAGAAACAGAGTCTTTCTGGAAGGCTTTAAAAGACTTGGAAACTATCGGAGCCCTCTTTCCCACCTTTAAAGAGTTAAAGGGAATTGAAAAGATACCTCCAAGTGGTCTTCACCAGTACGACCTTAAAGAGCACTCAATAAAGACAGTTTACTTTTTAGAAGAGTTTGCACTAAAAGAGGCTAAAGAGCTCTTTAAAGACTTTTTCCCTCAGATAAGGGAAAGGAAAAAGTGCTTAAAACTGGTTGCCCTCTACCACGATGTAGGGAAACCCCTAACGGTAAAAGAGGTTAACGGAAAGTTAACCTTTTACAACCACGACAAAATAGGCGCAGAGATAACAAGAAAAGGGCTTATAGAGCTTGGATTTGGCAAAGAGTGTGGAAAGCTAGGCTACTATGTAGTAAGGAACCACCTTAGGCCCTTCTTCCTTTACGACCTTTACAGGAAAGGGGAGCTCTCAAAAAGGGCAGTTTACAAGTTCTTTAGGGATACGAAAGACTACGCCTTCCACACTTTAACTTTAAGCATTGCAGACTTTATGGCGACCTCTAAAGATATGGAAAACTCGGTAGCAGAATACTTGGACTTCTTAATTTACTTAAGGGACTTCTACACAGAAAGGTTAAAAGAATTAAAGCCTATTTTAACCGGCAGGGAAATTATGGAGATTAAAGGACTTTCAAAGCCAAACCGAGTAATAGGAGAGATTAAAGAAAAGCTCCTTGAACTTCAAGCTCTTGGAAAGGTAAAGACGAAGGAGGAAGCGGTAAAACTCGTTAAGGGGTTTAACTTTGAGAATTCTCGTAAAAGCAAGCTGGATAATAACCACGGAGATAGAAGCAGTTAAAAACGGCTTTGTAGTAATAGAAAAGGGAAAAGTAAAAGAGATAACGGGAAGAAGGCCAGAAGGACACTTTAGCGATTATATTGAGCTAAAAGGAGTTCTACTGCCTCCGCTAGTAAACGCCCACACCCACTTAGAACTGAGCAGGTTCAACTTCTCTCCGGAGCTCTGCAAAGACTTTTTTAGCTGGCTCCTTTCAATAATAGGAAAGAGAAGTCTCTTATCTTTGGAAGAGCTGAAAGAAGCAGTAAAAGAGGGAATAAGGGAGAACAGGAAAAGGGGAACTTACTACATCGGAGACATCTCCTCCTTTGGAGTAAGTCCCAACATAAAAGCTAAAGGACTAAAGGTCTTTAGAGAGTTTATAGGAAAGGACTTTGACCCTAGAAAGTGGGAAGTTCCCCTTTCTGCCCACGCCGTCTATTCTGTATCCTTTAAAGCCTTAAAGGAGATAGCAAAAATAAGTAGAGAAAAAGGGGAGAAGTTTCAGGTTCACCTGGGAGAGAGCGCAGAAGAGGAGAAGTTCGTTAAGTGCCTCCCAAACAGGTTTGAAGAGGAAATCTACAAAATTTTAAATAGGAAAAGGTATGAGAGGGTATGTGCAGACAGTCTTACAGATTACCTTAAAAAGGCGGGAGCTCTAAACGAAAACCTCATAGCAGTTCACTGCACCAACCTAAGTGAAAGGGAGCTTGAAGAGCTCAAAGAAGCAGGCTCAGGGATAGTTCTATGCCCAAAAAGCAACTGCCACCTAAAGGTGGGATTTCCGAAGGTGGAGGAGCTTATAGGCTACGACAAAGTGGCTTTAGGAACAGACGGGATGTCAACCAACAACTCCCTCTCCGTTTTAAGCGAGCTTAGAACCCTTTACTACAAGCTTGAAGGAAGAGTAAGGGTAAAGGAGCTCTTACCAATGATAACTACAAACGGAGGAAGAGTTTTAGGAATAGAGGATTACGGGAAAGAGGCAGTCTTCACCCTTTTAAAAGAGGAGAAAAAAGAATTTCAAGACCCCTTTTCTCCCTTACTGTTAGAAGGAGTAAATGTTGAAGTCCTTGACTTTTCTAGTCCACTTTGATTAAATAACTCAAGAGTGCGAAAAAACACAGACAGCAAGGAGCCACAATGTTTAAGAAAATCTACGACTTCTTCAGTTCTGTAAAACTTGCCATCTTCCTGCTCCTTACGCTGGCAGTAACCTCAATAGTTGGAACGATTATTGAACAACAGCAAGACCCTGAAAAGTACTTAATGGAATACGGCCCTACTACTTACAAGATAATGAAATTCTTAGGTTTTACAGACGTCTATCACTCTTGGTGGTACATAACCCTCCTAACTCTCTTGGCTATAAACCTTATAGTCTGTTCAATTAAAAGACTTCCAAAGATATGGAAAGTTGCAATGGAGCCCCGAAAGACATTCCCCCAGGGGCAGGAGAAGACTTTAAGGATATCAAGCTCAATAACCCTTTACGGTAAGCTGGAAGAGATTAAAGAAAAGCTCTTAAGCTCACTAAGAGAGAGAAGGTATAAAGTTGAAGTACCTAAAGAAGAAAGTGAAGAGGTCCACATCTTTGCAGACAAAAACGTCTTTGCAAGGTTCGGAGTTTACATAGTCCACCTTGGAGTCCTAATAGTTTTAATAGGGGGCTTAACTACCGCCATTTTCGGCTTTAGAGGCTACATGAACTTAGCTCAGGGAACCAGTAGCAACTTAGTTAGCTTCTTTTCAGGGGGGAAAATAATAGAGCTCCCCTTTTACATAAGGTGCAACAAGTTCACAATAGACTTTTACCCTTCGGGTATGCCAAAAGCTTACATATCTGACCTTTCCGTTATTAAAGACGGGAAAGAAGTTTTAAGGAAGGAGATTAAAGTTAACGAACCTTTAAAGTACAAGGGCATTTACTTTTACCAAGCAAGCTACGGTCAAGGAGAGGCCTTCTTAAAGGTAAAAGACAGGAACGGGGAAAGAATTATAGGTGTAGCTTTCGGTCAGCCCATAAAACTTGCAAAAGATACCTACTTAAAGATAGTAAGCATAGACGGGAACACAATGACGATAGGAATTGAGTTTATAAGAAACGGGAAAGTTGAGGAAGGAGACATAAAACCTTTTATCTTCTATACGGTCCCGGGAACCGACAAAGCAGTAGCAATGGTTGACTTTAAACCTGTCTTTTACACGGGCCTTCAAGTTGCAAAAGACCCGGGAACTTGGATAGTTTGGCTGGGAAGCACCGTTTTAATAGCAGGGCTTATCGTTGCCTTCTTCATTCCCCACAGGAGAGTTTGGGCAAGGATAGAGAAAAAAGACGAGGAAAAAGTAAGGCTGGTAATAGGTGGCCTTTCAAACAAAGGTTCAGAGAGCTTAGCCAGAGAAATAGAGGAAATCTTAGGGGTTTTAAAGTCTTCATACTGTAAAAATACCCCTAAGGAGGAAGAGCTATGATTACGTCGGTAGAGCTCTTTAACTACGGTATGGTCGCCTACTTCTTTGCGTTCCTCTTCTACACAATCTACGCTTTCTCTAAAAGCTCTTGGTCCTCAAAACTTGCAACTGGCTTTGCTTGGCTGGGAGTTCTCATTCAGGGAGTAGGCTTTGTAGTAAGGGGAATGGAGAAGGCTAAGGTAAACATGGTCTCAGACTGGACGGCTTTTTACAAGTACGCTCCCTTTACAAACATGTACGAGTCCCTAATGCTCTTTGGCTGGACTGCAGTTCTAATCTACCTCCTCTTTGAGTGGAAGTACAAAAACAAAGCTTTCGGTATGTTCGTAATACCCCTGGCTCTGATAGGGGAGCTCTCAACCCAGATTTTAGGGTTCAGTGAAGAAGCCCAACCTTTAGTTCCTGCCCTTCAGAGCAACTGGCTCCTGTTCCACGTAATTACGACCTTCATAGGATACGCAGCGGCAGCTGTAAGCGCAGGAATAGCTTACGCTTACTTTGCAAAAAGGGAAGACACCACACCTAAAGATTGGGCAGTAGTTTTTATAACGACTTGGTTCATCTTCTTCTTCATAATCTACTCAGCTTACAGGGAAGACGTTCCCCTCTACTTAGGAATATCGGCCCTTGCTGCAGCGGTATTCTGCGGAGTTTTATACCTAATTAAGAGGTTTGGAATAAGCAAGATATTCCCCTCAATTGAGACTATGGAACAGATAATGTACCAGTCTGTAGCCGTAGGGTTTGTATTCTTAACCATTGGAATAATACTCGGGGCAGTTTGGGCAAAGTACGCTTGGGGCGGTTATTGGTCTTGGGACCCAAAGGAAACTTGGTCTTTGATAACTTGGCTTGTCTATGCAGCTTACCTACACGCCCGCTACATTAAAGGGCTAAGGGGTAAACCACTAGCCTACTTCACTATAGTAGGCTTCTTAAGCGTTATATTTACCTACTACGGAGTTAACCTGATTATTCCAGGGCTCCACAGCTACGCTCAGTAGGAACTTTCTTTGCCCCTTTTGGGGCTTTCCCCTTTAAAGGGGGAAGTTAACATCTTCTCGCTTAGTATTTAGAAAACCTAAAGAGATGCAAGGCTTATTACTTCCGTGAAAGTCTGAGCCTGAAGTGTAGTAAAGTGAGAGCTCCTTACACACTTCCCTTAACTCAAGGCTAAAAGAACAAGTGTGGCGGTAGTGGTAAACCTCAACTCCCATTAAGCCGTTCTCTTTAGCACTTTTTAAGAAGCAGTAGAGCTCCCTTAAGTTAAGCTCCAAAGTTGAAGGATGAGCAACAACTGGAATTCCCCCTGCCTCTCTAATCAGAGAGAAAACTTCCCTATAGTCCATCTTCTCCCTCTTTACCCCTAAAGAGGAGAGGAAGTCTATGGCTTCTTCCCTGTCTTTAAAGTAGCCTAAGTCAATTAGCCTTTTAGCAATGTTTGGCTTCCCGAAGTTCTCTCCGTGTTTTTCTACCATCTCCTCGTAAGTTATAGGGTATCCCAGAGAATAGAGCTTTGAAAGGAGCTCTTTGTTTCTCTTAATTCTAGAAGAGCGGAAGAAAGAGGTTAGCTCCTTAATAGAGGGAGAGGTAGGGTTAAAGTAATAACCTAAAACGTGAAACTGCCTCTTCCTTTTGCCTAAAAAGGAGGTGTCAGCAGTTATCTCTATCCCTGGTATAAAGTTTACTCCTAGCTCCTTGGCCCTCTTAGAAGCCTCACTTATGCCGTTTACAGTATCGTGGTCTGTCAACGAGAAGTGCTTAATACCGCTAGAGTAAGCAAGCTCAACCAACTCCTTCGGAGTTAAACTCCCGTCTGAAGCAGTTGAGTGGGAGTGGAGATCTACCTTGTAAAGAGAAAGCCTTTCCAAATTCCTTCCTCCACCTCTTTTCTTAGGTTAAAGCCTAACTTCTCCACTTTTTTAACAAAATCCTTCCTTTGCTCCTTTAAAATCCCCGATATTATCAGCTTTCCCTTACACTTTGTAGCTAAATCAGGTAGTATGGGCTCTAAAAGGTGCTTCTCTATGTTGGCAACAACCAGGTCAAACTCCCCTTTAACATCTCGGGCACTTCCCTTAACAAACTCTATAGAGTCAACCTCACTCAAGTAGGCATTCCTTTTTACTTCCTCCTCTACTCCCTCCTGTACATCGCAGGCAACAACCCTTGAAGCTCCAAGCTTTCTAGCCAGTATAGAAAGTATCCCGCTGCCGGTTCCAACATCTAGAAAGCTTTCTCCCTCTCTTAAAAACTCTTCAATTAACCTCATAGAGAGCCTCGTAGTCTCGTGAGTCCCAGTCCCAAAGCCTCTGCCTGGGTATATGTAGATAACCAAGCTTCCCTCAGGTTCAGGAAAGCTTCCCTTTAACCAGGAAGGAACCACCCACAATTTGCTAGAGACTTTAACTGGCTTGTAGTACCTTTTCCACGCCTCGTTCCAGTTCCTCTCCTTTAAAGTCCCCTCATCTACCAAAAAGAGCTTAAGCTCTTTCGGAAGGTCTAAAGGGCCCTTAAAGTAGGCCTTAAACTCAACCTCTTTACCCTCTTTTAAGGTGTAAGTTCCCATACAGCCCAAGGAGAAAAGCGAAGAAGTTAAAAAGTCGTAAAGCTCTCTAGGAACCTTAAAGGTAAACTCCCTATAAACCAAGGTAAACCCTCTCTACCCTTTGACTAATCCTGCACATCAGCTCATAAGGAATCGTCCCTAAAGAGTCTGCAACCTCGTCAAAGGTATTAACGGTTCCAAAGAGAGTGGCAACGTCTCCCTTTTTGACTTTTCTGTCGGCAGAGACTATTAACATGTCCATACAGACTCTACCTCTTACCTTGTAGAAGTTGCCGTTTAAGTAAACTTTCCCTGAGTTTGAAAGCTCCCTTGGATATCCGTCTGCGTAGCCAAAGGAGACAACCGCTACTTTCTCCCTTTTCCTCGTCCTGTAAGTTCCTCCGTAAGAGACAGGGTAATTTGGAGGGAGCTCTTTAACGCTCAAGACTTTAGCCTTAACCTCCATTACCTGTCTTAACTTAGCAGGGTAGCCTTTAAAAGGCAAGCTCCCGTAAAGGGAAAGACCTACCCTAACGTGGGTAAGAAGGGAGTTTAAGGAAAGGGCAACTGCAGCACTGTTTTCTAAGTGAACCTCTATTTTAGGTTTAAAGGCCTTAACTGCCTTAACGAACCTTTCAAACTCTTTAGCTTGAAAAAGGGAAAACTCCTTATCCTCGTCTGCACAGCAAAGGTGGCTCATAACCCCTGCCACCTTACTCCCCTTTAGCTCTAAAAGGAGGTCATCCCACTCCTTTTTTAAAAAGCCCAGCCTTCCCATTCCCGTATCTACCTTAACGTGAAAAGGGAGTGAGAGCTCCTTTACTAAAGAGAGCTCTTTAAAGTCGTAAACTACAGGAAGGAGGGGGAGCTCCCTTAAATACTCCCTTCCCTCTTCAACTGTGGAGGACATAACCAAAATCGGCTTTCTTATCCCTGAATCAAAGAGCTCTTGCCCTTCCTTATAGGTTGCAACGGCAAAACCGTAAACGTCAGTCCTTTCTTGAAGGAACTTTGAAACGGCAACGCTACCGTGACCGTAAGCGTTTGCCTTAACTACAGCGTAAACACCCTTCCTGCCTGCTAAATTCTTTACCTCTTTGTAGTTAGAAAGGAGCCTGTCAAGGTGAACTTCGGCCCACCTAAGCATTCCCCACCTTCTTAACAAGAAGCTTATTGCCCTTAATCCCTACGACTTTAACCTTATCTCCGTAAGAGAGCTCCCCTTCACTGTAGGCGTTCCACACCTCTTCTCCTCCGGCCCCCAAGGGGAAGCGAACCTTATAGGTAAACTGGTCAATCTTACCTACGACAACTCCTTCTTGACTTTTAAGCTCCTCCACAACTTCATTAAGACCCTTCACCCTGCGAAGATATCTAAAGGATATGTAGTACCCAAAAAGAGCCACAAGGAAAAAGAGCAGAAGGGAAAGTAGGAAGTTCCCTGTAAAGTAGTAAAGGAGGCCTGAAACCATAAAGGCAACCCCAACTGGGAAAAAGTAAAAAGTTGGGGAAAAGAGCTCAAACAAGGTTAAAACAATCCCAATAACAAAAAAGAGAATTCCCAAACTAAGAGCCACTTTCATTACCGTTCCTTCCTTTTAAAAGCTCCATTAAAGAGTCAACAGAAGGAGGAAGAACCACAACCTTAGAGTTATTTGAAGAGGCTAACTTCTCAAGTCCTTTAACGAAACCGTCCCCTAAAAGGAGCTTACCGGCAAGCTCTCCGCTTCCCACCGCCTCTTTAACGCTCTTAACTGCGTTTGCTTGAGCTTGACCTATCCTCTCAATAGCTTCAGCCTCTTGCCACTTTGCAAGCTTATAACCTTCTGCTTCTAACACTTGAGCCCTTTTCTTACCTTCAGCTTCAGTAATCATCGCCCTCTTTTTCCTGTCTGCCTCAATTAACATACTCATTGCCTCCACTATGTTCTCGGGAGGCTCTATCTCCTTCACTTCTACTCTATTTATAAGGATTCCCCAGGTAGAAGCCGCCCCTTGAAGGACCTCTTTAATTCTGGCGTTAATCTTCTCCCTTGAAGAGAGTATCTCGTCAAGCTCCATTCCCCCTATTATGTCCCTTAAGTTGGTCTGGATAGTCTGGATTATTGCGTACTCTAAGCTTTCAATGTTGTAAACGGCGTCTTCAGGCTTAACGACAGTAAAGTAGCAAACTGCATCTATCTTTACCACTACGTTATCCTTAGTAATTACCTCCTGCTTGGGGATGTCTAAAACCTGCTCTTTTAAACTTACCTTTGCAACAACCCTATCTATAAAAGGAACTATAAAGTGAAGACCTGCGTGGAGAGTTTTGTAGTACTTGCCCAGCCTCTCAACTATCCAGGCCTGCTTTTGAGGAACCACCTTTACAGCTTGAAGGATAAAGATAACCGCTATGACGAAAATAACCAAGAGAAAAGGAGCAAGAGGACCTAAAGCTTCCATAAATCCCTCCCTTTGCGTTTAACCTTAGCCCCTATTATAAGGAATAGGAGTTTCTATTAAAATTCGGTAAGACTGAAAGGTAAAGGAGGTAAGGATGAGACCCCAAAGGGCTTTAATTTCCGTTTCAGACAAAAGGAAAGTAGTAGAGTTTGCTAAAGAGCTGGCAAAGCTAGGGATTGAGATAGTGTCAACAGGAGGAACCGCAAAACTTTTAAGGGACTCAGGAGTTAAAGTAAAGGACATCTCCCAGCTAACGGGCTTCCCAGAGATAATGGAGGGAAGAGTAAAAACGCTCCACCCGAAAGTCCACGGAGGAATCTTAGCAGACAGGAGGAAAGACGAACACTTAAAGGCTATGAGAGAACTTGAAATTGAACCCATAGACATAGTAGTTGTTAACCTATATCCCTTTAAAGAGACCCTTAAAAAGGGAGCCAACCTGGACGAAATAATTGAGAACATAGACATTGGCGGCCCTACGATGGTAAGGGCCGCGGCAAAGAACTTTAAAAGCGTTGCAGTTGTTGTTGACCCTGAAGACTACGAAAAGGTAGTTAAAGAGCTAAAAGAGAAAGGGGAGATATCTTTAAAAACAAGGTTCTACTTGGCAAGGAAAGCCTTTAACCTAACGGCACACTACGACGCACTAATAGCAGAGTTCTTTTACTCAATAGACGAAGAAGGAACTCCGGTCAACCTTAGGGAGATGAGAGACCCGTTAACCATAACCTTTGAAAAGGTCTTAGACTTAAGATACGGGGAAAACCCCCACCAAAGAGGAGCCTTTTACAAGGAAGTCTTTATAAGCGAACCTTGCGTTGCAAGGGCAGAAAAGATTCAAGGAGAGAAAGAGCTCTCCTTTAACAACATATACGACCTAGACGGAGCTCTCAACTTAGTCTTAGAGTTTGACCCTGAAAAAGAAGGGATAGCCTGTGCCATAATAAAGCACGCAAACCCTTGTGGGATAGCATTAGGGAATACCCCTCAAGAGGCCTACGAAAAAGCCCTTAAAACCGACCCTATCTCGGCCTTCGGGGGGATAATAGCCTTTAACTCAACAGTAAACCAAGAGGTTGCCGAGCTAATTACTGAAAGGTTTTACGAGTGCATAATAGCTCCAGACTACCAAGAAGAAGCCCTCAAGATACTTAAGAAGAAGAAAAACCTAAGGGTCTTAACTACAAAAGGCCTTAAAGGACTAGAAAGAAGGGGGAAAGAGTCTCCCTTTGACTATAGAAGAGTCGTAGGGGGCCTTTTAGTTCAAGATAGGGACTTAACTACTTACCTTCCGGAAAAGCTAAAGGTAGTAAGCAGGAGAGAACCTACAGAGAAAGAGTGGGAAGACCTACTCTTTGCGTTTAAAGTGGTAAAGTGGGTAAAGTCAAACTCGGTAGTTTACGCCAAAGACAAAGTTGCAGTAGGAATAGGAGTTGGACAAACTTCAAGGATAGATTCGGCCCGCTGTGCCATAGAGAAGGCTCAATCTGTAGGCATTGACCTTAACGGTGCAGTCTTAGCCTCTGAAGCCTTCTTCCCGTTTAGGGACAGCGTAGATGAGGCGGCAAAAGTAGGAATTACCGCGATAATACAGCCTGGAGGTTCAATTAGAGACCAAGAGGTAATAGAAGCTGCCAACGAACACAACATAGCAATGGTATTTACCGGAATTAGACACTTTAGACACTAATGTAAGGGGGAGCTCCCCCCTTTCCTACTCATTCTTTACAGGGACTTCAATTTCAATTTTCCCGTCAGAATCCCCCTCCGGTATGTGGATGTTAACTCCGTTAACGTCAACAAAGGGAAACTCCCGAAGGGCACCGAGTATGGCCTCCTTTATCGCCTCTATGGCGTTTGGGGGAAGACCTGCCCTGTCATACCTCAAAATCAGCTGGAGTCTCTTCTTTGCAACTTCCTTTGCAGGAGGCCTCCCAAAAGCTTCTCTGAGTTTATCCATAAATCCCATTAGTCGCTCCCAAAGAGTTTTTTAATCTTATCAAGGAAACTCTCGCTCACTTTAAGCTCAAGGAAAGGAACTTCCTTTCCAAGGAGCCTGTCTGCAACGTTCCTTAAAGCCTTACCCGCTATAGAATCGGGAACTAAAACTGCAGGCTCTCCCCTGTTTATGTAGGCAACCATGTTCTTATCTTCGGGAACAATCCCTAAGAGCTCCAAACTTAAAATCTGAAGAACGTCTTCAACATCAAGCATATCTCCCCTTGCAACCTTTTTCGGGTCTATTTTGTTCACAATCAGTTTAGGTTCGGGCTTCTGCATTGACTCACAAAGGCCTATAACCCTATCTGCGTCCCTTATTGAAGCCATTTCAGGGTTTGCAACAACCACAACTAAATCTGCAGGGGCAACTGCAGTTTTAAAGCCCTCCTCAATCCCCGCAGGGGAATCTATAAATATAAAGTCAAACTTGTCCCTAAGCTCTTCAACTACTTTTACCAAGTCTTCAGGTTTGACTGCACTCTTATCCTTCGTTTGAGCAGCAGGTAAAAGGTAAAGGTTCTTGGTCCTTTTATCCTTAACCAAGGCTTTCTCCGGAGGAACAACCCCCTCAACAACGTGAACTAAGTCATAAACTATCCTGTTTTCAAGACCTAAAACCAAATCAAGGTTCCTAAGCCCTATGTCTGCGTCAATAGCGACTACTTTATAGCCCTTCATTGCAAGGGCAGTTGCAACGTTGGCAGTTACGGTGCTCTTACCTACTCCTCCCTTACCTGAAGTTATGCATATAACCTTGTCTGCCATTAAACTCCCCTCTTTAAGTGTTCTATCTTAATTTCTCCGTCCTTAACCTTTGCCCTAAAGTTTATAAACTTTTCTCCCCTTTCAAACTCTACTTCTTTTCCGCAAAGTTCAAGTCTTGGAGCTTCAAAGTAAAAGGAACGAACCTCCCCTTTCGTCTTACCTATTCCGGCTCTTACGAACCCCCTTACGCTACCAAAGACAAATACATCCCCCCCTGCTTCTACCTCCGCTCCCGGGTTAACGTCTCCCATTATAATTAAGTCCCCAGTTGAAGTTATCTTGTCTCCCGAGCGGAGAGTCTTTTTAACAATCCCCACCTCCTCCGCTAAGGAGCGCTCCTTTTCCTTTTCAAGCTTTAAGGTAGATAAGTCGCAGGGAACCCCTAAAGATATGCAGAGCTCCCTATTCTCTTTAACATTCGTCTTAAAACCGCAGAAAATTATCCCCATTTCATTATAAAGGTATTTTAAAAGCTCTTCAACCTCCTCTCTTCTTAACCTGTAGTCCTCAACGGAAAGTATAAACCTAACTCCCCTTAAAAGCTGTTTCTTCTCAGCAACAAAGGCCTTTATTCTCTCTAAAGAGAAGTTTGAAGAGTCAGTAAGGAGCTCTATGCCGAGTAAATTGGTTCCTCTTAACTTAAACCCCATCGGATAAAATTCTCCATAACTTTTTAGTGAAATTCTACAACGAAGGGGAGAAGATTGAAATTCCTAGGAGCAAAAGAGAAAGGAGAGATAGCTATTTTCGGAGCTCCCCACGATTCAACGACTTGCTTTAGGGGAGGAGCAAGGTTCGGCCCTTACGGGATACGGCTTTTTTCCCAAAACCTTGAAGAGTACAGTCCAAACTTAAAAAAGAGCTTAAAGGAGCTCCAATTTCAAGATTTAGGAGACCTAGAACTTCCCGTTGAACCTTCTAAAGCAATTGAAGAGATATACAAATTCGTAAAAGGAATAAACATACCAGTGGCCCTTGGAGGAGAACACTCAATAACCTACCCAATAGTAAAAGCTCTAAAGGAAAGACACAAAGAGCTCACGGTAGTTCACTTTGACGCCCACGCCGACTTAAGGGAGGAGTACTTGGGAACTCCCTACTCCCACGCCTGCGTAATGAAAAGGGTTTTAGAGTTAGGGGTAAGGCTAATTCAGGTTGGAATTAGAAGCGGAACGGAAAAGGAGTGGGAAATTATCAAGGAGAACCCAAACATAACTTACTTAAAGGAGGTAAAAGAGCTCCCAGACTTGTTAAAAGAGGTAAAAACTCCCGCTTACTTTACCGTTGACATAGACTACTTTGACCCGGCCTTTGCACCTGGAACCGGAACTCCTGAGCACTGTGGAGAAAGTCCCGTTGAATTTTTTAAAGCCGTGTATAAATTACCGCCAGTTAAGGTTGTAGGATTTGACGTGGTTGAAGTATCTCCGCCTTACGACCCAAGCGGCATAACTCAAGCTTTAGGGGCAAAGATAGTAAGGGAGCTCCTACTTAAGTTCTGGGGGTAAAGATGCTCTGGTTTACCGAACTTTACAGCGGCGAAGGAATGGAGCTTAAAGCTACAGGCCTGACGATAAGGGCAGAAGAGGCAAAGAGAGTTAAAACGCCTTATCAAGAGCTCCTCCTTTTAAAAACCCAAGACTGGGGGAAAGTCCTAGTCCTTGACGGAGCAGTGCAGACAACAGAAAGGGACGAGTTCATATACCACGAGATGATAGTCCACCCTGCAGCCTTCACATTTACGAGGGAAATAGAAAGAGTACTAATAATAGGAGGAGGAGACGGGGGAACCGTAAGGGAAGTGTTAAAACACCAGCCAAAAGAAGTTGAGCTGGTTGAAATAGATAGAGAAGTCGTTGAAGTTGCAAAGAGGGAGCTCCCACAGATAGCAGGTAAACTCTCTGACGAAAGGGTAAAAATAGTATTTACAGACGGAAGGGAATTTGTAAAGGGAAAAGAGGAAATTTACGACCTTATAATAGTTGACTGTTCAGACCCGATAGGTCCTTCAAAAGTTCTCTACCAAGAAGACTTTTATAGGGACTGTTTTAAAGCCCTTAAAGAGGACGGGATTTTCATAACCCAATCTGAGTCCCCCTTTGCCCAAAACAGAGTCCACAAAAAGGTCGTAAAAGAGCTCCAGAAAGTATTCCCGATAACAAGACCATACCTTGCCTTTATTCCCACCTATCCAAGCGGTATGTGGAGCTTCACGATAGGCTCTAAAAGACTTGACCCCCTTGGAGTTCCTCCTTCAGCACTTGGGAAACTATACAAGGAACTAACGGAAAGAGAAGGAGAGCTCAAGTACTACAACCCGGAAATCCACTACGGAGCCTTTGCAATACCAAACTTCGTTTACAGGGAGGAGTAAAATGGAAATACTGGAGCAAATTGCAACTGAAGCAGAAAAGAGAACTCAAGTTCCAGCTTACCCAAGGAGCGTTGAAAAGGTAATAGCCGCCGTAATGTCCACTCCCAACTTCTGGAAAATAGTTGACCTGTCAGACGAACCTCTGCCCCTGGTAGCAGAAATCCTAAAGCTCCTTAAAGAGCACAACTTGGTTGTGTTTGACGGAGAACAAATACTCCTTACAGAAGCTGGAGTTGAGCTCGCAAAGAAACTCAAAATAGAACCTTTTGCCTCACACAGGTGCCCTACTTGCAAAGGAAGAGGAGTTATCATTGACGAAAGCCTGAAAGAGGCCTTTGAGAAGTTCTTAAAAATACAGGAAAACAGACCTCCGGCCATTCACCAGTACGACCAAGGGTTCGTTACTCCGGAAAACACATTTGCCAGAGTGGCCCTTGCAGACGACAGAGGAGACCTCAGAGGCAAAAGAGTTATAGTTCTGGGAGACGACGACCTAATGAGCATAGCACTTGCCTTATCAGGCCTTCCTGAGAAAATAACAATCCTTGAAATTGACGAAAGGCTGGTAAACTTCATAAAAGAAGTCTCCGAGGAGTACAACCTAAACATTGACGCAAGAGTCCACGACCTAAGGGAACCCCTTCCTGAAGACGTAGTAGGGAACTACGATACCTTCTTTACAGACCCTCCAGAGACCGTAGAAGCTATCAAGGCCTTTGTTGGCAGGGGAGTAGCTACCCTTAAAGGCCCAAGGTGCGCCGGGTACTTTGGAGTAACCAGAAGGGAGTCCTCTTTAGACAAGTGGAGGAAAATACAAACAGAGCTCCTAAACATGGGGCTCGTAATAACCGACCTAATCCACAACTTTAACGAGTA